>NZ_JBEXDB010000006.1:0-377958 GCF_040605575.1 Streptomyces sp. NPDC005566
CGGTTCCGCCGTGCGGAAGCATCGCGGAGTGCCACTTCTCCGCACCGGCCCGGGACTGCCGCCACTGGAAGAACATGATGCCGTCGGCGCCGCGGGCCAGGTGGGTGAGGCTGTTGCGGCGCATCTCCCCGGGCGCCTTGGGTACGTTGACGGGCTGCCAGTTGACCGCGGACGTGGAGTGTTCCATGAGGAGCCAGGGGCGGCCGCGGGCCATGCCGCGGGCGAGGTCGGCGTTGAGCGCCAGGTCGACGTGGTTGCCGGGATCTGCCGCGACGAGGTAGTGGTCGATGGAGACGATGTCGGAGTGCCGGGCGAAGGCGTGCCCGTCGACCTTCTTCTCCAGGGTGCCCAGCAGGTTGGTCGTGATCGGGATGCCGGGGGCCAGGTCGCGCAGCAGCGCACTCTCCGCCCGGTGCCGGGTGAGCAGGGCGTCGGAGGAGAAGCGCCGGTAGTCGAGCTCCTGGCCCGGGTTGCGGAAGGCGGTGGTGTCACGCGGCGGGTCGATCTCTTCCCAGTCGCCGTACCGTTGGCCCCAGAAGTCGGTGCCCCAGACGTCGTTGACCCGTTCCAGGGTGGTGTACCGGTCGCGCAGCCAGTCGCGGAAGGCAGCGGCGCTGGTGTCGCAGTAGCAGAGGGCGTTGTGGTTGCCCCACTCGTTGTGCACGTGCCACATGACAACGGCGGGGTGGGCGGCGTACCGGGTCGCCAGCGCGGCGACGACGGCGTCGGCGGCCCGGGCGTAGTCCGGGCTGCTGGGGCAGAACGCCTGCCGGCTGCCGTGGGTGAGGCGGGTGCCGGACGCGTTCTGCGGGAGCGAGGTGGGGTGCGCCTTGCTGAACCAGGGCGGGGGAGCGGCGGTGGGGGTGGCGAGGTCGACGGCGATGCCGTTGTCGTGCAGCAGGTCGAGGACCGTGTCGAGCAGTGACCAGTCGTAGGAGCCCGCGCGGGGTTCGAGGCGGGACCAGGAGAACACCCCGAGGGTGACGAGGTTGACCCCCGCGTCGCGCATGAGGCGCACGTCCTCGTGCCAGACGTCCCCGGGCCACTGCTCGGGGTTGTAGTCACCCCCGTAGGCGATACCGCCGAGACGCTCGGCGAGTGCGTCCAACGGGTCGGCCGGAACACGGTGCGGATCGGTCACTACTTCACCGCCCCGGCGGCCAGGCCCGCACGCCAGTAGCGCTGGAGCAGGAGGAACGTGATCACGATCGGCACGACCGAGACGAGCGCGCCGACCAGGGTCAGCGTCTGGAGCTCGGGCATCCGGCTGGTCTGCGACTGCCAGGTGAACAGGCCCAGGGTGACCGGGTAGAGCCGCTCGTCCTGGAGCATGATCAGCGGCAGCAGGAAGTTGTTCCAGATGACGACGAACTGGAAGAGGAAGACGGTCACCAGGGCGGGCGACATCATGCGTAGCGCGATGCTGCGGAAGATGCGCCACTCGCCGGCGCCGTCGATGCGGGCAGCCTCGATGACCTCCTCGGGTATGGAGGCGGTGGCGAAGATCCGCGAGAGGTAGACGCCGAACGGGCTGACGACGCTGGGCAGGAACACCGACCAGAAGGTGTTCGTGGCGTCCGCCTCGGCGAAGAGCAGGAACAGGGGCAGCGCGAGTGCGGTGGCGGGCACCAGCACGCCGCCGAGGACCACCGAGAAGACCGCCTCACGGCCCTTGAACCGGTAGACGGCCAGTGCGTATCCGGCCATGGCGGCGAGCAGCGTGCCGACTGCCGCGCCGGCCCCGGCGTACGCGAGGCTGTTGACGAGCCAGCGCGCGTACACCCCGTCCTGCTGCGCGAAGAGCGAGCTGAGGTTCTCGCCCAGGTGCCAGTCGGCGGGGAGCAGACCGGGCGTGCTGACCAGGTCGCTCTGGCTCTTGGTGGCGGAGACGAGCAGCCAGTAGACCGGCAGCAGCATGTAACCGGCGACCAGTGCCATGAACACGAACACCGGCACGGTCGACAGGCCGGGGACGCGGCGCGGGCGCACGGGTGCGGGGGCGTGTGCACCGTCGGTACGGGTGAGGAGGGTCATCCCTGCCTCCTGGCAGTGAAACGGAGAAACAGGAAGGACAGCACGAAGGTGGCCACGGCGAGCAGCACCGACAGCGCGGCGGCCTCGCTGTAGCGGTCGCCCGCCGCGAGCGAGTACGCGGCCAGGTTCGGGGTGTACGTGCTGGTCACGCTGGTGGAGATGGCGCGGAACACCTGCGGTTCGGTGAAGAGCTGGAACGTGCCGATGAGGGAGAAGACTCCCGTCAGTACGAGCGCCGGCCGAATGACCGGCACCTTGATGCGGAGGGCGATCGTCCACGGCCCGGCCCCGTCCACCCGCGCGGCCTCGCCGAGGTCGGCGGGCACGGCCTGCAGCGCCGCGTACATGATCAGCATGTTGTAGCCGGTGTAGGTCCAGGTGACGACGTTGCCGATCGACCACAGGATGGCGTCGGGGCCCAGGAGGTCGACGTCGATGTGCGCCGAACGGAGCAGGTCGACGACGGGGGAGAGGCGCGGGTCGTAGAGGAATGCCCACATCAGGGCGGCCACGACGCCGGGAATGCCGTACGGGACGAAGTAGACGAGGCGGAAGAACCGCTTGAGACGGGCCACCGCCGAGTCGAGCAGCAGGGCGAGGGCGAGGGCGAGCGCGATCATCACGGGGATCTGCACCAGCGCGAAGAGCGCCACGCGCAGAAGGCTGTCCACGAAGAACGGCTCGGACAGGACGTCGCCGTACTGCTCGAACCCGGCGAACACCGTCTCGGTGCGGCCGAAGGTGCCACCCGTGCGCTCGGTCTTGTGCAGGCTCTGCCAGAACGCGTAGCCGACCGGCACGAGCGTGAAGAGCACGAAGGGAATCAGGAAAGGGGCGAGGAACGCGAGTGGTGCGAGGGTGTGGCGGTGGCGGCGGGGCGCCGCCACCGGGGTGCGGGTGGTCGTCACGGGTGACCTTCGGGTTGGGCCGTACCGGCGGAGCGGAGGCGGGAGATGACCGGCCGGAGGGGTCAGTCCGTCACATCCAGCGACTGCTTGCGCAGCGACTCGACGCTCTGGGAGTCGGTGTCCTTCAGTACGTCGGCGAGCGTGCTGCCGCCGCCGGTCGCCTTCGCGGTGCCGTCACTGAGGAAGCGGTAGGTGTCGGTCATCGTCGGACCCCAGGTGAATTCGGTGTCGACGTTCGCCGATGCCTCCGAGAAGACGTCGAAGATCTTCTGCTTGCCGTAGAAGTCGACCGGCTGCTGCAGTGCCGGCAGTTCCAGACCTGCGGTGGCCGCGGGGTAGAGGCCGCCCTCACGGTTGAGGATTTCCAGCGCCTTCGTGTCGGTGTTCAGCCACAGCGCGAACTTCGCCGCCTCGGCAGGGTGCTTGCTGCCCGCGAGGACGGCGGTGGTCGAACCACCCCAGTTGCCTGCCTGCTTCCGGCCCTTCTCCCACTGAGGCATGGGGGCGACGGCCCACGTGCCGGAGGTGGATTTCGCGTTGTCCCGAATGGTGCTGTAGCCCCAGGCGGCACTGATCCAGGTGACGACCTCACCGTCGTTCCACGACTTGTACAGAGCGGGTGAGAAGCCCTGGAGGTCGGTGGCGACGAGCTCGTCGTCGATGAGCTTCTGCCAGTAGTCGGCCACCTGGCGGCTCTCGGGCCGGTCCACGCTGACCTTCCACGTGTCGCCGTCGCGCTCGAACATGGGGGCCTTGTTCTGCCACAGCAGCCCGGTGAACCAGTTCGGGTCGGTCTGCGAGAAGTGGGTGATGTACTGCCCCTTCTTCGCCGCCTTGATCTTCCGGGCGGCGGCCTCGTACTCCTCCCAGGTCGTCGGCGCGGCCAGGCCGAGCTTGTCGAAGACGTCCTTGCGGTAGAAGAGCGCCATCGGACCGGTGTCCTGGGGCACCGCCCAGACGCCGTCCTTGCCGTCGGCTCCGAAGTCCACCTGCGACCAGGTCCAGTCGACGAACTTCGATCCGGCTTCCGTGACGCCGTCGCACTTCGCTATGTCCGTCAGTCCGCCCTTGAGGCGGAAGCTGGCGAGCGAGTCGTACTCGATCTGCCCGAGGTCGGGGGCCTTGTCGGCCTTGAGCGCGTTGGACAGGTTCTGGTACGTGCCCGCGTTGCCGGACGGCGTCGTCTTGAGCTTGACCTGGACATCGGGATTCTCGCTGTTCCAGAGGTCGACGGCCTTCTGCATGCCGGGCACCCAGGACCAGTAGTCGAGCGTGACCTTGCCCGAGGTGGGCTCACACGCGGAGCCGGCCGAGTCCGCCTTGTCGTCCGAGCCGCCGCCGCACGCGGTCAGCGCAGCGAGGGTGAGGGCCACGCCCCCGGCCAAGCAGCGACGGACGAGGGAGCCGCGACGGGTGGCCGGGCCGTGCTTAAGAACTGCCATGAGGGTGCTCTCCTTTGAGCCGGCGCTGTCACGCCTGAGTGAGGCAATGGCGGCTACCTTCACAACAGAGATCAACAGAAGTCAACAGGTACGGTGAATTTGGGTGCCCATCGCGACCGATTCGTAATGCGGCAGAGCGGAGCGAAGTTCGCTCCGAATGCACTTTGACCTGCGAATACGGTGATGGGAGCGATCCCGTGGGGCTCGCCGGAGAAGGTGACGTAATCGATTACGTCACGGCCGGTTCAGGGCGCTGGTCGCGCCGGCCGGTGGGGCGGGGGAGAGGGCTGCTCACCGCCGCCGGGGCCGCGAGCGGAGGGCAGGCCGACGGGTCGGGCGACGAGTCGGCTCAGACGGTCCCGCGCGAGACGAACTCCGCCTTGACGTGCACGGTCTTCCGGGCGACGCGTCCGTCGAGGCGCTCGATGAGAAGCCGCGCCGCGGCCCTGCCCACGTCGACGGCCGGATACCTGACCGTGGTCAGACGCGGACGCACCAGCGATGCGAACGACGCGTCGTCGTGGCCGATCAGCGCCACATCATCGGGGATACCGACGCCGAGTTCCTCCGCCTTGTCCATCGCGCCGATCGCCACCGCATCGTTCGCACAGAAGACCGCGTCCGGGCGGTGCTTCATGCGCATCAGGTGCCCGAAGCCCACCGCGCCGGCCTCCCGGGTGTGCTCACCGCGCACGACCAGGCGGCCGGGGAGCGTGGTGCCGAACTGCACGGCCAAGGACCGCAGCAGCTCCATCCGGGGGTCGCCGCCGGTGGCGTCCCGAGGGCCGGCGATCATGGCGATGCGCCGGCGTCCGGCGCCCGTCACCTCCGTCAGCGCCGCGCGCATGGCGGCCCGCGCGTCCGGCGTCACCAGGTCTGTCTCCCCGAAGGGCAGGTCGGCGCTGACGACCGCCGGGATGTCCGCCTCCGACAGCATCAGGAAGTCCTTCGCCACGAGCCGGAACGGGGTGATCACGACCCCGGCGAACCGCTGCTGTACCGCCTCCCGCAGGAACGCCCGCTCCTCGTCCCGGTCCGCCTTCGTGGCGCACACCATGACGTGCAGGCCGAGCACCCGCAGCTCCTCCTGGAGGGAGGCCGCGAGCTGGGCGTAGAAGGGGTTGGACAGATCGGGTACGACCAGCGCCACGATGCTCGAACGCCCGGTCCTCAGACTCCGCGCCACCGTGTTGACGGTGAAGCCCAGATCGGCGATGGCCGCTTCGACCACCCGCCGGGTCTCGTCCGCGACAGCTCGCTTGCCGGAGAGGACGTAGGACACGGTCGCCGTCGACACTCCGGCCGCACGGGCGACATCGGCCATGGTGACCCGAACTGCCAACGCACACGCTCCCTCTGTACGGCTCATCACCCTACTTCACGCTGCGACACCGCAGGTCACGTGCGCAGTCTCGGATGCCGGCGGGGTGTGCCGAACCGGACCGGTCCGGTGCCTGACCCTGACGGGGCAGGCACCGGATGCCAAGGGACGACTCCGCGCGCGGAGGTCAGGCCGATGTTCGCGGTGCGCCGGCCGATCCAGCCGATGACAACGGCTCCCGCGAGAAGGCCCAGCACGAGGTGTGCCGTTCGGATACGTGCCCCCACCGAGCGGCCGCTGCGGTGTTCCCCCGTGGGGAGCCGGTGACCCCCCACGGTCGGTACCGAGGCGCTCTCCCCGGTCCTGGACACCTCCTGCGTGATGCGTCGCCAGACCCGGTCCGGCGGCGCGGTCGTCAGATCCGACGCCTCGACGCCGCGTGCGGCGGTCACGACACGGGCTATCCGGTTCAACTCCTCCTGGCAGCTGACGCAGGTGACGATGTGCCGCAGGGCGGTGACGTCGTCGCTCGAGACGTCGTTGCCCAGTGCCAGTTCCACCAGGTGAGCGGGCTCGACGTGGGTCACCGTGCCCTCCAGTCCTTGTGTTCCGTCTCCAGTTCCCGCATCTGTACCGGAGCGGTCCGCGACACGGCGCGCTCTCACTGCCGGAGCGGCTCCGCTGTGACGACCAGGTTGGCCAGGTATCCGCCCTTCTCGGGGACGAACGGAGGTGCGCAGGTGATGAGCGTGAGAACCGGGGGTCCGGTCCGGCGGAAAGCGGACGGCGGAAGGTCGTCCTTCGGGACTGACGTACGTGCGACGACGCGATAGACCGCCGGCTCGGCGCCGTCCCGTCGTACGTCGACCGTGTCTCCGGGCCGTACGTCGTCGAGCGCGGCGAACTCACCGAGGGCACCGGTTTCGCTGTCCACATGTCCGGCGAGTACGGCCGATCCCCGGGAACTTCCGGGTGCGGGGCCGAAGCGGTACCACCCGGAAACGGTCGGGTCCGCAGGGACGGTCATGGCGCCCTGTTCCGTGACGCCCACCGGCCGTACCCGGGCGTCGAGACCTACGTCGCGTATCAGAATGCGCTGGGGCGGAGGTTCCTGGCGTGCGGTGCGTGGAGGCGGATCCGACCGTGATGCGTCGGCGACGGTGGGTCCTGCAGATGCGGCACCCGGTGCGGCGATTCCGAAGTCGGCCGGTGGCGAAGCCTGTTGCGACGGGACACCACCCAAGGTGAGGACCGCCGCCGAAGCAGCGGTCGCCACCGTGAAGCCGGTGAGCCGTCGAATGGTGTCATTCACGCCGTCCCGTGGCCCGGCGGGTCACCAGAACGCCCGTCAGCGTCACGACCCCGGCCACCGCGACCCATGCCATCCACTGGTCGGACGAGTTGGGGGTGACGGCGGCGGCGCCACTGCCCCCGGCGTGTACGGCGTTCGGTGCGGATTCCACGCCGCTGAGTGTCTGGGTCGCCAGCGCCAGGTTCTTGTCCTCGGCACTGCCCCAGGCGTAGACGATGTTGCTCGTACCCTCCTTGAGCTTCAGATCGGCGGGGCCGATGGCTACGGTGTCCGTACCGGCCAGCACGACATCGGCCGAGAGGGTGCCGGCGTCGACCGCGGTGGTGTCTTCCTCGGGATTCGTCAGATCCTTGAAGACGGGCTGGCCATCGGCCCGTACGTCAACAGCCGGCGCGGCAGCGACATGACGCACGGTCAGACGCGCCTCGCCCGACTTTGCTTCGGAGACGTTGTTGACGAAGGTCGTCAGTTGGGGCTTCCCCTCGGCGGAGAGGTGGGCGGCGATCGTGGCGTTGGCTCCCGCAGGTACCTTGACTTCCTTCTCGATGGCCGGTGTGCCGTCGGGGCCCTTGCCGGCTTCGAAGACCTGGATGTCGTACGTGCCGGCGTCGAGAGCCTGTGGGTCGGTCACGGTGCCTGGCTTGAAGTCGCCGAGGAGCTCGTCACCGTTTGCATAGACGTCGACGGTCAGCCCGGGAACTCCGTGGAAGACGGACACCATGGCCGGGTCGTCGGCGTCCGCGTCCGGGCTCGCCATGGCGGGCGCGGCGACGCCGAGGGCCAGTGCGCAGGCGCCGGCCGCGGCGGCGAGGGTGAGGGGGGTCCGGGAGGTCATGAGGATCATCCCTTCATAAGAGGTTCCGCCGTTCGCGGAGTCTCAACTCTGTTTCGTGTGTGGGTGCCACCTCGGATGCGCGTGACAGGGTCCTGTGTGGCTACGAGGCGGCTTCGTCGGTGAGCCCCTGTTCGAGCCCTTCGCGCAGTCGGTGCAGGCCGCGCCGGCTGTGGCTCTTCACGGTGCCGAGAGGCATTCCGGTGCGCTCGGCGATCTGGGCCTGGGACAGGTCGTCGTAGAAGGCCATGCACAGCACCTCCCGCTGAGGGCGCGGCAGCCGGGTGAGGGCGTCGACCACGAGTACCCGGTCCAGGACGTCGTCCGGCGTTCGCCCGTCGTGCGGGCGGGTGCCGGCGTCCCGTGCCACCGAGTCGATCAGTGTGAGGCGCCTCGTCCTGGCGGCCAGAGCGTCGACGATCTTCCGGCGTGTGATGCCGACCAGCCAGGCTCCGAGTGGTCCCCTGGCCGGACGGTAGCCGTCCCGTCCGCGCCAGGCGCCGATGAACACCTGCTGGGTCACGTCGTCGGCCTCGTCGGTGTCGCCGAGCGAGCGGGTGGCCATGGTGTGGACGAGTGAGCCCCAGCGTCGGTAGACGGCGGCGAAAACGACCTCGTCAGCGTCACTGAGGCCGCGGGCCAGATCCTCGTCACACAGGGTTTCCGCCGCGGGCGGGGAGCACACATCGGTGGATCGCGTGTTCGTGCTCATGACCCTGGTCCTCCTGGTGTGCGTTCCGGGCGGGCTGCGGAAGGCTGCCTGCTGAGCCGGATCGCCGGTCACGCAGCTGTCGCATCCGACCGTTTCGACCAGTTTCATGAATAAAAGCGACGCATTCAACATGCGTCGTTCATGCGTCGTAAAGTGGTGGTATGGGCAATAAACGGGACGACGGCGAAGAGGCCGACGCGCGACGTGGTGGCGGGCTGACCACAGGGGAGGTGGCGCGGCGTCTCGGCGTGGCGCCCACCACGATCCGTTCGTGGGACCACCGCTACGGTCTCGGCCCCGCCGCGCGCACCGGTGGCCGGCACCGCCGCTGGACCGCCGTGGACGTGGCGCGGCTGGAGCGCATGTGCGCCCTGACGGCGACCGGTTTGCCACCGGCGGAAGCCGCACGGCTGGCGCTCGACGAGGGAAGCACGGACGTGCCCCCGCTCCAGGCGGGTACCGCCCCCTCCCCCCGGCCGGTCCGAGGGCGCAGCCGGGCAGGCGCCGGCCTCCGGCTGGGTGACGCGCGCCAGGAGTGCAAGGGTGTCGCCCGTGCGGCCCTGCGCCTCGACGCCACCACTCTCGACGAGCTGCTGAGGGCCGCGATCGAAGAACACGGCTTGGTCTCCGCCTGGACGGAGGTGATCACGCCCACGCTTCAGGCGGTCGGCCGTAAGTGGGAGAGCTCCGGGGAGAGATACGTCGAGGTCGAGCATTTCCTGTCCTGGCACGTCTCCAGCGCACTGCGGCGCTACGCCCCGCCCGTCGTCGCCGACCGGCCCGGTGCCACCACCGTGCTGGCCTGTGTTCCTGCGGAGAACCACACATTGCCGTTGGAGGTGCTGGCCGCCGCGCTGGCCGAACGTGGCCTCGCGGTGCGCATGTTCGGTGGGGCGCTGCCTGTCGAGTCACTCGTATCCGCGGTGGGCAGGACCGGGCCGGCTGCGGTGGGACTGTGGGCGCAGTCCCGCGCCACGGCGAGCGGGCCGCTGGCGCAGTACGTGGCGGCGATGGAGTGGGGTGTGCGCGGCGCGCGCAGGCAGCCGGTCGTCCTGACGCTCGGGCCCGGCTGGGCCGGACAGACCGTGCCGGGGCTGCCGCATCCGCCGGGGCTTGCGGAGGCGGTCACCACGGTGGAATCGGTCGTGCTCAGGTGATGCTGTGTGGCCTGCCGGGTGCCTGATCGCAGTGGCGTCCGGCTTCGCCGGACGGAGCACGCTCGGGTGGACCGGCAACGTCCGGTCGTGTCTCCTCGCGCACGACGAACTGCGGAAAGCTACTTGGAGGCGTCCGACGGCGTGGGTGGCAGGATGCGTGCGGATCGGCGGGGCGGGTTCCTGCTGGACCGTGGATTCCGACCCCCGTCGGATTCCGGCCGCCCTATCCGCCGGCGGCCGGTTCACCCAAGAGAAGGCTGAGAAGTCGAGCCGCGGCGAAAGGCGTGCCGGGTGAGCCGACGTTTCGACGCTCCTACGAGACCTCCGATGTGGTCATGGCCGGCAACGGCGCTCCGTTCCCCTCCTCGCGGACCGGCTGACGGCGACCGGATCTCCCACCGTGATCGTGGTGGAGTTGCCGCGGCGACCGACGGCCCGACGTCGACACCACGTGCCCGCCACGTGTGCGACTCCCGCCCGCCGTCACGCCGGCCCCGGACCCCGCCGCCCCTTGTAGTTGATCTTCATCGTGTCCATGTCGGTCGCGGTGGAACGCAGCACCCCGTGACCGTGGCCCCGCTCCGCGAGCTGCATCTGCGCACGGTCCTCGGCGATCGCCACCGCCATCTCCTCGCCGTCCGCGGCATCCGAGACGACCGCGTAGCGGAAGCTGAAGTGCTTCAGGGCGGAGTCATAGGTGAGGGTGCCCTCCTCGGTGAACTGCATCCCCGTCAGACCGTGTTCCTCCGCCTCGGACAGCAACCGCTCCCGGTCCGTGTCCGTCAGCCCCTCCCAGGTGCCCCGTACGATCACCCGGTACGTGTGCTGCGTGTCCATCGTCCAGCCTGCCCTCTGCTCGAAAACCGTTGAGGACGAAGGCTACGGCGGTGAGGATGGAGCGCATGCGGAATATCGTGGTCCTCGACGCGCCCTCCAACCTGGGTCTCCGGCCCCCGGCGCCGGGCACCGTGCCCGGCTGCTACAAACTGGCCGGCGCGTTGCGTGAGCAGCGGATCGTGCAGCGGCTCGGGGCGTTCGAAGGCGGTGTCGTCGTACCGCCGCGCTACGACCTCGGCGACTGGCAGGAGGGCGACGGGGTCTTCAACGCGGCGGCCATCGCCCGCTACACCCGCACCCTCGCCGACCGTATCGAGGGCCATGTGAGAGCCGGTGAGTTCCCGCTCGTCCTCGGGGGCGACTGCTCCATCCAGCTCGGCGCGACCCTCGCATTGCGCCGCATCGGGCGGTACGGACTCGCCGCCGTCGACGGCTCCGCGGACTTCCGCCACCCGGGCAACAGCACCCGGATCGGCGCCGCGGCCGGGGAGGAGCTGGCGCTCGCCACCGGGCGCGGGCAGGCCGACCTCAGCGACCTGGAAGGGCTCGGTCCCTATCTCAGGGACGAGGACGTCCGGCTCTTCGGAATGCGCGACCACGACGAGGACCGGGCCGAGATGAACGCCCTGAAGATCTCCAACGCCACCGTCGGGGAGCTCCGGGAACGGGGCGTCGCCGAACTGGCGAACGGCGTGCTGCAGACCCTGGAGATCCCCCTCCTGGACGGCTTCTGGGTGCACCTCGACGCCGATGTGCTCGATCCGGGCGTGATGCCCGCCGTCGACAGTCCCGACGACGGCGGGCTGTTCCCCGACGAACTCCGGACGCTGCTCCGGGTCCTGGTGCGCTCGCCGCGTTGCGCCGGGCTCAACATCACCGTCTACGACCCGGATCTGGACCCCGACGCCACCGCGGGCGCCCTGCTCACCGACCTCGTCGTCGCCGCCTTTACCGAAGACTGACACCTCGACCCCCTGGCCGGGGCGCCGTCCAGCGTGTTCCATGGTCATCGGGGGGCGCCCGGACCTGTGGCTGCCCGCGAGGGAGCGAGGTTGTCTTGGCCACGACCGTACGACGTGCCGTACTGACCCTGCCCGCAGCACCGGCCGGGCCGGAGAACCCGCTGCCCGCGCTGCGGCCACTCGACGAGGTGCACGCCGTCGGGAGCCGCGAACGGGACGGTCTGCCCCGGGACATGGCGCGGCAGCTCGGGCACGAGCCGCTGCGCACCGTCCTCCCGGTCCGGATTCTCGACGGGTACGGCCGTGACCGCACGCACACCGCCCTGGACGCGATCGTCATCGAGAACGACCGGCTGCGCGCCACCGTCCTGCCAGGACTGGGGGGCCGCATCCACTCCCTCCACCACAAGCCGACCGGCCGCGAGCTCGTGTACCGCAACCCGGTCCTGCAGCCCGCGGACTTCGCGCTCAACGGCGCCTGGTTCTCCGGCGGCATCGAGTGGAACATCGGCGCGACCGGCCACACCACCCTGTCCTGCGCCCCCGTCCACGCCGCCCTCGTCACCGCCCCCGACGGCGGAGACATGCTCCGGCTCTGGGAGTGGGAACGCCTGCGCGACCTGCCCTACCAGGTGGACCTGTGGCTGCCCGAGGACTCCGACTTCCTGTACGTCGGCGTGCGTATACGCAACCCGCACGAGCATCCGGCGCCCGTCTACTGGTGGTCCAACACCGCCGTCCCCGAGGACGAGCACACCCGCGTCCTGGCCCCCGCCGACGAAGCCTGGCACTTCGGCTACGAGCACACCCTGACCCGGGTCCCCGTCCCGGAGACCGACGGCACCGACCGCACGTACCCCCTGCGCAGCGAATACCCCGCCGACTACTTCTACGAGGTCCCCGACGGTGCCCGGCGCTGGATCGCCTCTCTCGGCAGGGACGGCCACGGGCTCGTCCAGACCTCCACCGACGTCCTGCGCGGCCGGAAGCTCTTCCTCTGGGGCAGCGGCACCGGGGGACGCCGCTGGCAGCGGTGGCTGACCGAGCCCGGCACCGGCGGGTACGCCGAGATCCAGGCCGGGCTCGCCCGTACCCAGTTGGAGCACGTCCCCCTCGAAGCCGGCGCCGAGTTCAGCTGGCTGGAGGCATACGGTCCGCTGTCCGCGGATCCCGCCGCCGTACACGGCGACGACTGGGCGGCGGCCCGGGCCGAGACCGAGCTGCAACTCGCCCGTGCCCTGCCGCGCGCCGACGTGGACGGAGCGTACGAGGCGTGGCGCCGCTGCGCCGACACCGAACCGGGCGAGGTGCTCGCCACCGGCTCCGGCTGGGGCGCCCTGGAGGTCCGGCGCGCCGGCCACACACTTCCCGGTACGCCCTTCGACCGGTCGACTCTCGGTGAACAACAGGCACCTTGGCTGGAGTTGCTGGAGCAGGGCACCTTCCCGCAAGCACCCCGGGTGGCTCCGCCGGGACCGTCCCTCGTCTCCCCGCACTGGCGCGACATGCTGGAGACGGCCCCCGCCGAACCCCTCACCGAATACCACCTGGGCATCGCCCAGTGGCACGCCGACGACCGGGCCCAGGCGGTCCGCAGCTGGGAGCGCGGGCTCGCACTCGCGCCGTCCCGCTGGCCCCTGCTGCGCTGTCTCGCCGTGGCGGCCCGGGAGAGCGGCCAGAGCGAACGGGCCGCCGACCACTACACCGAAGCCTTCGACGACCTGCGTGCGGAGCGCCGCGACGACGGCGAGATCTGGACGGCGGCGACGTCCGCCCTCGGCCGGGAGGCGATCGAGGCACTGCTCACGGCCGGACGCCCAGCCGCCGCCCGTGCGGTGCTCGAAGGCCTGGGCCCGGAGATCCGGGTACGGGGCCGCTTCCGGCTGCTGGAGGCCCGGATCCTGCTGGCGGAAGGGGACACCGCGGCTGTGCGCGCGGTCTTCGACGCCGGCTTCGAGGTCGCCGACCTACGGGAAGGGGCCGAGGTCCTGGAGGAGATCTGGTGCTCCGTCACCGACGACCCGCTCCCGGACATCTACAACTTCAGGATGCGCCCGCTGCGTTGAGACTCGGGTCGGTGACGGTCGCCGGGGATCGATGAGGGTCGCCGGGGATCGCCGGGGGCTGCTGAGGACCGCACCGGATCGCGGCGGCCGCGCATGATCCGGCCGATGGCGCCACCGCGTCCTCGGCCGATCAGCGTCAGGCGGACACGTTCCGGTCCACGTACTCGAAGACCGAGCCGTCCGGGTGCAGGGCGATCAGATTGCGGCCGGCCGGGGTGGGGACCGGGCCCGCGACGATCCGCGCCCCCACCCGGGTCAGGGCCGCATGGGCTTCCTCGACGTCCTTGACGGCGATGGTCGCCGTCACCTTGCGCAGAATCTCCAGCTCCGACTCGGGGCCGCTCATCAGCAAGAAGCAGCCGATCGCGGCGACCGAGACCCCGCCACGCTCGAAGCGCAGCGCCGGAGTACTGGTGAGGCCCTCGTAGAAGGCCACCGAGGCCTCCAGGTCGTCGACGCAGATTCGCAGCGTGGTTCCCAGGATTTCCATGCCCACGAGGGTAGTCGGCGTCCGGACGGCATGTGATCGAATCCGCCCGGGAACGCCGGTGGTCAGGGCCGGCAGAGCACCTCGCCGTGCGGCACCATGAACCACCCGTCGGGCTCCTCGCCCCACGCGCGCCAGGCCTCCGCGACGGCCGTCAGCTGCCCGGCGTCGGCATGTCCGCCGTCCACTGCCAGTCTCGCGTACACCGATGCCGTCGTACGGTCCGCCCACAGGCCGCTCCACCAGGCGCGGTTCTCCGGGGTGGCGAAGCACCAGGCCGCCGCCGTGGGGGTGATGTCGGCGAACCCGGCCTGCCGGGCCCAGGACAGCAGCCTGCGTCCGGCGTCGGGCTCGCCCCCGTTGGCGCGGGCCACCCGTCCGTACAGCTCCTGCCACTGCTCCAGGCCCGGCACTTCCGGGTACCAGGTCATCGCCGCGTAGTCGCTGTCGCGCGCCGCGACCACGCCGCCGGGCCGGCACACCCGCCGCATCTCGCGCAGTGCCTGCACCGGGTCGCCGACGTGCTGGAGCACCTGGTGGGCGTGGACCACGTCGAAGGAGTCGTCGGGGAAGTCCAGTGCGTGCACATCGGCCGTGGCGAACTCGAGGTTGTCCAGGCCGCGTTCGGCGGCTGCCGCGGCTGCCCGGTCCAGGATGTCGCGGCTCGTGTCGACAGCGGTCACCCGGCCCGGGGCGACCAGCGCCGCCAGGTCGGCGGTGATGGTGCCCGGCCCGCAGCCGACGTCCAGGACCGCCTGGCCCGGGCGGAGTTCACCGATGAGGTAGGCCGCAGAGTTGGCCGCGGTCCGCCATCGGTGCGAGCGCAGCACCGACTCGTGGTGACCGTGGGTGTACACGGCGGTCTCCTTGGGCATGGCCGTACGTCCTCTCTCGGGACTGCGCGAGCGATAGGGCAACGGTACGCCGCGATGTCGCATCCTGAGATACGCGTCTTGCCATCCGGACACCTCACGTCAGGTCGGCATCGGGCAGTAGACCGTCAACGCCTCCGGCATCTTGTCGATCAGCAACTCCTTCCCGGAGTGGGCCACTTCCCCGTCGTACGCGTACGGAGTGCCCGGCGCGAGACCGGAGATGCGCACCCTGTGGCGCCGTTCCGCCGCATGGACGGGTGACCGGGTCAGCGGCCCGGCGACGGCCGCCGCGAGCAGTCGAAGGCCCGGCGTGCGGCCGCCGTGCACCACCCGGACGTCCAGCAGTCCGTCCGCCAGGTTGTGCCGTCGGCCGGGCGCGGGGCCCACCCGCCGGAACAGTCCGTTCCCCACGAAGAGCAACCACAAGGGCCGCCGCTGTCCTTGTACTTCCGCTGTCAGCGGGCGTCCGCCGCGCAGCGCCTCCAGGGCCGCCAGCACTCCGGCGGGCCAGCCGCCGATCCGGGGTGCCCAGCGCTCCCGGGTCCGTACGAGTTCCGGGTACACCCCGAGGCTGAAGGCGTTGAGGAAGTAGCCGTGTGCACCGCCGGGCCCCTGGGGACCGGGCCGGAAACGGCCGAGGTCCACCCGCACCGCGTCACCCGCGGCGAGTGCGGCCACCGTGTCCTGCACCGTTTCGATGCCGAGGTCGTAGGCGAAGTGGTTGAGGGTCCCGCCGGGGAAGACGGCGAGCGGCAGGCTGTGCGTCGCCGCGACGGCCGCCGCCAGGTTCACCGTGCCGTCGCCTCCGCAGACGCCCAGCGCCTTGCCCCGTCGTGCTGCCTTCTCCAGCGTCCCGGACAGGTCGGCGGGCGCGCACTCCACCACCTCGGCGAGCGGCAGCGCCTCACGGACCAGGTCGGCCGTAGCGGTTGCCGAACCGGAATCCCGGTTGACGATCACGACCAGATCCTGCCCGGTCGGCATCGCCGGAGCGCTGGCCGGCGGTCTCCCGGGCGCGGGCAGCTGTCCACGGGTCGGTACGACGCCCCGCAGTGCGAACGCCGCTCCTACGCCGAGCGCCGCACCTGCCACCACATCGCTCGGATAGTGGACCCCGGTGTAGACGCGGGAAGCGGCCACGGCCACCGCGACCGGTGCGACCACGGCACCCCAGCCCTTCGACTCCAGGGCGACACCCGTCGCGAAGGCCGCGGCGGACGCCGCGTGCCCGGAGGGGAAGGACGTGGTGAACGGCTGTCGCTTGAGCTGTCGTATCACCGGAACCAGATCGAGTATCGGCCGTTCCCTGCGTACCGCGCCCTTGCCCACCGTGTTGATCGCGGCCGAGGCCACGGCCAGTGAGGCGATGCCGCGCAGTGCGGCCCTGCGCGAGCGTGCGCTGCTGCCCAGCGCAGCCATGCCCGCCGCCGCCCCGAACCACAGCAGCCCGTGATTGGCGCTGCGGCTCAGCCGGGGCAGCAGGGGCTCGGCGCCCGGCCAGTGCCGTGCGGCCACGCTCTGGAAAGCGGCGAGGTCGCGTTGGTGGAACCAGGTCTGCCAGCGGGTGGGTGAGGAGAGGTTGCGCGGTGTCGACATGGGACAGCGAATACCCTGCCGAAGGGCCGTGAACCAGGAGGCGCGCACACGAGCCGTGTCGGAACCCGGCTGAATCGAGAACAATCGGATGAATTGCCCCGGTGTCCGGCGTCTTCGGCGCGTCACGGACATTGCCCGGACAAGTTCCCTGCCGTTAGCCTGCGTTCGTAATTCCGGCCAATGCCCGGAGTGTCGAACGAGATGGGTGGGCGATCATGGGGCGACTCGTCCCTGCGGTGACCAGGGCGCTGGACGTACTCGAGCTCTTCCTCCAGGGCGAGGGAACCCTCTCGGCCCCCGAGGTCACCCGCAAGCTGCAACTGCCGAGGACCACCGTCCACGAACTGCTGACCACGCTGGCCGCGCGCTCCTACCTCGTCACGGTCCCCGAGCAGCCCGGCCGCTACCGGCTCGGCGTACGGACGTACCAGCTCGGCAGCCGGTACGCGGAACAGCTCGACCTGGCGGCCGAGGGGCAGCAGGTGGCCCGGGAGGTCGCCGAGACCTGCGGCGAGACGGTCCATGTGGCGATCCTCGAGGACACCGAGGTCATCTACATCGCCAAGGTGGACTCCACGCACGCCGTCCGCATGGTCTCGGCCGCCGGGCGCAAGCTTCCCGCACACTGCACCTCCGTGGGCAAGCTGCTCCTCGCCGCCCTGCCCGAGGGGGAGCTCGACGCCCGCCTCGACGGACGCGAACTCGTCGCGATGACGGACAACAGCCTCACCGACGCGACGGAGCTGCGCGCCGCGCTCGCCGTCGTGCGCAAGCGGGGGATCGCGGTCGAGCACAGGGAGTCGAACCCGGACGTGAGCTGTGTGGCGGCGCCGGTCCGGGACCGTTCGGGACGCGTCGTCGCCGCGCTCTCCATCTCCGTGCCGATGATCCGCTGGAGCGAGGAGCGCGAGGAGGAGCTCGCGAAGCTCGCCGCGGGCGGCGCGGACGCGCTGTCCGGACGGCTCGGACACCACCGGGCGCAGGGGTGAGTCCCACCACGGAGGTGGCCGTACGGGAACAGGCCGAGCTCGGCGAGGGCCCCACCTGGGACCCGGCGGCCGGTCGGCTGATCTGGGTCGACATCCTCTCCTCCCGGATCCACACGTACGACCCGTCGAGCGGTCGCCGTACGGTCATGGCCACCGAGCAGCACGTCGGAGCGGCGAAGCCGCGGGCCGGCGGTGGGCTCGTGGTCAACCTCCGCGACGGTGTCGGTCTGTACGACCCCGACGGGGCCTTCTCGTGGCTGGTCCGCGACCCGGTTCCGGGGCGCCGGGGCAATGACGCGGCCGTGGCACCGGACGGCGCGCTGTGGGCGGGCACCATGCGCTACGACGAGCGGGAGGCGGGCGGCAGCCTGTCCCGGATCGGGCCGGACGGCAGGGTGACGGGCGTGCCGGACGCGGTGACGGTCAGCAACGGCACCGGCTGGAGCCCCGACGGGCGGCTCATGTACTACATCGACACCCCGACCCGGCGGATCGACGTGTTCGACGTGGAGGGCGAGTGCATCCGCAACCGCCGTCCGTTCGCCGTCGTCGAGCCGGGCGCCGGCTGGCCCGACGGACTGACGGTGGACGCCGAGGGCTGCGTGTGGACGGCCCTCTGGGACGGTGCGGCGGTGCGGCGCTACACGCCGGACGGCCGGCTGGACCTGGTCGTGGAGCTGCCGGTCCCGAGGCCGACAGCATGTGCGTTCGGGGGGCCGGACCTCGCCGACCTGTACATCTCCTCCGCCCGGACCGGTCTCGTGGCGCCGCATCCGCTGGCGGGGTCCCTGCTGGTGCTGGCAGACGCGGGCCGAGGGGTGGCGGGGGCTCCGTTCGCGGGGTGACCGGCCCCTTTCCGTCCTCGCCCGGCGGCGGGCCCGGCGGTGCCCCGGTCCGCCGGGCGCCTCCCGGCGGACCGGGCGCCACATCTGGGTCCGGTGCGGGGGCGGAGCGACCGAAACCTCCGTATAAAGGGCCCAGGGTGATGCAGGCGGAGGAGGCCCCGGGATGCACTGGAGCGAGCGGGAGCAGCCCCACGCCGTCCGCCAGGACCACGGCCCCGTGCGGTACGGGCCGCCCGCCCCCGAACCCGGGCTTCCCGCACTCCCGGAGCTGGCCGACGTCCTGGCCGCCTCGGCCGCCAGGACCAGCCCCGAGCCCCCGGGTGGCGGAACGATCCTGCGGGAGGCTGCCTCCGCCTACTGGGAGCGCCGGGGCCTGCACGGCAGCCCCGAGGACATCGCGGCGGCCCCGGGCGCCCAGCCGCTGCTCCTCGCGCTCATCGCCGCGCACGGCGGCGATGTGCTCATGCCACGTCCCTGCCCCGCCACCTGGATGCCGCAGGCCAGGCTGCTCGGCCGGCCCGCCTATCACGTGCCCACCCCGGCCGAGTGCGGTGGCATACCTGACCCGTTCGCCCTCCTGGAGACCGTACGCAGGGTGCGCGCCGAGGGCGGCAGGCCCCGGCTGCTGCTGATCTCCGTGGTCGACGACCCGACCGCCACCGTCGCCCCTCCGGAGCTGGTCCGGGAGGTCTGCGAGGCCGCCGTCGGCGAGGGTCTGCACATCGTCAGCGACGAGACCTGGCGCGACACCGTGTACCGGCCACTGGACACGGTCCTGCTCAGCCCCGCCGAGATGTGCCCCGACGACGTGACCGTCCTCGTGGACCTCGCCGGTGCGCTGACCCCGTCCGCGTGGCCGGTCGCCGTCGCGCGGTTCCCGGCCACCCGGCGCGCGGCCGTCCTCCGCGCACGCGCCCTCGACATCCTCACCGCCCTCGGTGCCCTCGTGGCGGAACCCGTCGCACGGGCGGCCGCCCACGCGCTGCGGGAGCCGGAGGCGGTCACGGACAGGATCCGCCAGGCCGCCGGCCTCCAGGCGCAGGTCGCCCCCGCCGCGCACCGAGCCGTGCTCACCGCAGGCGCGCTGGCCAGGCCTCCGCAGGCGGGCCGGCACCTCTACGCCGACCTCGGGCCGCTCCGCACCCGGCTGTCCGCCAGGGGCGTCACGGACTCCATGGAGCTGGAGGAGTACCTGACGCGGCGGCTCGGCACCCCGACTCCGGGCGGGCACCGGTTCGGGGACGAACTGGGCGCCCTGAGGGTCCGGCTGGGCACGGGGCCGCTGCTCGGCTCAACCCCGCAGGAGCAGATGGAGTCCCTCACTGCGGTGGAGCCCCTGAAATTGCCCCATGTCGCCCAAGCGTTGAGCATTTTCGCAGCAGCCCTCGATGAACTCCGATGACAGGAGCCTCTCGATGACGGAACAGACCGAGCGCCCGTTCGCGGGTCCCGGCCCCGCGGCCACCGGCCGCGTCGTCGCGGCGCGCCCCCTCGGAGAGGTCCGGTCCTGGCCCGGCAGCTTCGCGGACCGCCTCACCGCCCCGCTGCCGGGTGTCAGGGGCATGACTCGGCTGGCCCGCGAGCGCGCCCTGCGGCCCAACACCGAAGGGCTGCGGGGGATCCACCGGCTGCCCTACGCGCCCGGCCCGCTGCCCGCCGCGGGGACGGACACGATGGCCGTCACCTGGGCAGGACACGCCAGCTGGATCGTCAGGGTCGGCGGGCTCACCGTCCTCACCGACCCCGTCTGGTCGCGCCGGATCCTCGGCACCCCGGCGAGGATCACCCCGGTCGGCGTCCGCTGGGAGGAGCTTCCGCCGGTCGACGCCGTCGTCATCAGCCACAACCACTACGACCACCTGGACGCCCCGACGCTGCGCAGGCTGCCGCGGGCCACTCCGCTGTTCGTCCCCGCCGGGCTCGGCTCCTGGTTCCGGCGCCGCCGGTTCACCTGCGTCACCGAGCTCGACTGGTGGGAATCGGCGGAACTGGGCGGCGTACGGTTCGACTTCGTACCCTCCCACCACTGGTCCAAGCGCACCCTCGTGGACACCTGCCGCTCCCTGTGGGGCGGCTGGGTCCTCGGCGACCGGCAGGGGCGGCGCATCTACTTCGCGGGGGACAGCGGCTACGGGCACTGGTTCAAGGAGATCGGCCGCCGCTACCCCGGACTCGACCTGGCGATGCTCCCCATCGGCGCGTACGAACCGCGCTGGTGGCTCTCGGACGTGCACACGGACCCCGAGGAGGCCGTGCAGGCGTACGAGGACCTCGGCGCCCGCGCGATGGCACCGATGCACTGGGCGACGTTCCTGCTCTCCGCCGAACCCGTGCTCGAACCGCTGATCCGGCTCCGTACCGCCTGGCACCAGGCCGGATACCCCCGTGAGGACCTCTGGGACCTGCCGGTCGGCGGCTCACGTGTCCTCGGCGGCTGAGCGCTCCCGGTCAGTGGCCCAGCCGGGCCCGCAGCCTGCGCCACCCCGCCGGTGCCCCGCTGACCAGCAGCGTCAGGGCGACCGCGGCGACCACGCCCTGCCACGGCTCGGCGAAGAGGGAACCGCCCAGGATCCCGATCAGCTGATACGTCGCGGCCCAGGCCAGACACGCCGGCACATCACCGCGGGCGAACTGCCGCAGCGGCATCCCGCCGAGCAGACAGGCGAGCATCACCGGTATCCGTCCGGCCGGCACCAGCCGGGACAGCACCAGCACCGTCCCGCCGTGCTCGTCCAGCTTCTGCTGCGCCTGCGCGAGCCGCTCCGGAGCGGCCCGGCTGGTGATCGCCTCCAGCCACCTCGAGCCGTTCTTGGACCGCACCCCGCGCTGCCCCAGCCAGTACAGGCATATGTCCCCGAGGAACGCCGCGGCCGACGCCACCACGAAGACCACCAGCAGGGCGAACGGTGACGTCTGGTGGAACGCCACCACGGCGGCCGAGCTCACCAGCGCCCCCGTCGGCACCACCGGCACCAGCGACCCCAACGCCACCAGCGCGAACAACGACGGATAGCCGAAGGCCTGCTGCGTCGACTCCGTCGGCAGCTGCCGCACGACTTCCTGGATCATCTACGGGCCTCCGGCCGCACGTGCTCGCCGTGCCCCAGCCGGTGCACCGCCACCCCCGGCGCCACGAGCGCGGCCTGCCGGACGAACTCGTCGCCCGGTGCGTGGAACTCGTGCGGCCGGACCCCGTCCATCCCGATCGGCCAGTACGTCCCGTAGTGCACCGGCACCGCGGAGCGCGGCGCCAGCATGGCCAGCGCCTGCGCGGCGCGCGCGGCGTCCAGATGGTGAGGGCCGAGATACGGGCCCCAGCCGCCGACGGGCAGCAGCGCCACGTCCACCGGCCCCACGGCATCGGCCATGTCGTCGAACAGCCCGGTGTCCCCGGCGAAGTAGGTGCGGGCCTCGCCCTCGACCACGAAGCCCAGGGCAGGCACACGGTGCGGGCCGACCGGCAGCCGCCGGCCGTCGTGCAGGGCGGGCACGGCCCTGACCAGCACCGCGCCGACACGGACCTCGTCACCCGCGGCGACCTCGGTGATCCGCAGCCCGCGCATCCGGCGCAGCACCCGCAGCCCCGGTACCGCCCCGGTCGCCCCCTTGGGCACGATCAGCAGGCTGCCCGGGGAGAGACGGGCCAGGGAGGGGAGATGCAGATGGTCGGAGTGCAGATGGGAGATCAGGACCGCGTCGGCGGCAGCGGCCTCGGGCGGCGGCACCTCGCCCCGGCGCCGGCGCAGATGCGCGAAGCGCCGTACGAACAGAGGATCGGTCAGCACCCGGACCCCGGAGTCCTCGATCGTGCAGGTGGCATGACCCCACCAGGTGACCTCCACCGTCCAGCCTCCTCGCTCCATCGGCCCGCGCACCCCTACCGGCCATGCGCTGTCCCGTACGAGCGTAGGCGCTCCGCGCCGTCCTCACGCCGGTGCGCGCCTTTCCGCTCCTGCCCGCCCGGGTGCACACGGCTACGCAGGGCTACGGCCGGGGTAGGGTCGGGCTCAGCATCCGAGCGCGGGGGGATCCGTTCATGGGGGACGTCGTCGACGGCGTACGGGTGGCGGCCATCGCCAGTCTCACACCGCTGGAAGAGCTCGACGGCGATCCGTTCATCGTCGACACCCGCAGCCAGCACGCCATGTGCGCACGCTGGGCCGCCGACCAGGGGTACGTCGTCACCCGGCAGCTGCGCGTCTACGGGCTGCGCCCCGATCACCACGCCCTGTGGGCCGACGTCGAGGGCGGGCAGGTCGAGCTGTTCGTCGCCCCCAACGACCGGGTGCTCGCACGGGCCGTCGTCTCGGTGCCGGACTTCGCCGCCGAGTGCGCGCGGCGCGGCGTACGGCTGGAACTCGCCGGCCTCGCCGAGCCCGAGTACACCGCACGCACGAAGGCGAGCGTCCACCGCAGACTCTCCATGCCGACCGCGGGATACGACGGCTGCTGACCACCGGCCCGGGCACGGACCGGCTGTGAAAGGCTGGATCCGGACCCATGACGGCACCGGGTCCGGACATGAGGTGGAGCGGCGTGGGTGACGGGCGATGGCGTACGACGGGGAGAGCCCTCATGCGCGTGGTCGCGGTGTGGGCGGTGTCCACCCTCACCCTGCTGGTGCTCGCCGGGATCCTGCCCGACTTCCAGCTCCAGTCCGACGACGGTGACAGCGTCACGAGGACCGCGTTCACCGCGGCCTGGGGGGCAGGCGCCTTCGGTCTGCTCTCCGCACTGGTGTGGCCGGTCCTCGTCCGGGCGCTGCTCATCGTGCCCGCCCTGGTGCTGGGCGCGCTGGTCTTCTTCCTCAACGGCTCGCTGCTGCTGATCGCTCTCAGTCTCATCCCGGACGGGCGCGGAACGGCCAACCCGGAGACCGCCGTGGTCGTCGCGGCCGTCATGTCCGCCGTCGCCTCGGCCACTTCCACCGCACTCGCGGTCCGCGACGACGACGCCTACCGGCGAAGGCTCTCCCGCCTGGCCGACCGGCGCCGTCGGCGCCGCGGCACGGCGGGCACCGCGGACGGCGGCCGCGGCGGCCCGCCGGGCATCGTGTTCGTACAGCTCGACGGTGTCGGTCACGATGTGCTCGAGCAGGCCGCCGCCGCCGGCCTGATGCCGACCGTGGCCCGCCTCCTCGCCGACGAGGCGGGCCACCGGCTCACCCCGTGGAGCACGGACTGGTCCAGCCAGACCGGCGCCAGCCAGCTCGGCATCCTGCACGGCAGCAACTTCGACGTGCCCGCGTTCCGCTGGTACGAGAAGGAGACCGGCACCGTGATGGTCTCCAGCAGGCCGGCGAGCGCACTCGAGCTGCAGCGCAGGGCCATCACCCGTACCCGTGACGGCGGCCTGCTCACCGTCGACGGGGCGAGCCGGGGAAACCTCTTCAGCGGCGGTGCCGACCAGCTCGCCCTCGTCCTGTCGATGGCAGCCAGGCGCGGCAAGGGGCGCCGGTCGCGCGCCGGATACTTCGCCTACTTCTCCGACCCGGCCAACGCCGTCCGGACGGCGCTGTCGTTCGTCGCCGAAGTGGGCCGGGAGATCGGCCAGTCCACCCGGGCCCGGATCAGGAAGGAGTCCCCCCGGGTCAAGCGCGGCGGGCTGTACCCCTTCATCCGGGCGTTCGCGACGGTGGTCGAACGCGATGTTGTGGTCGCCGCGGTCATCGGCGACATGTTCGCGGGACGCACCGCCGTCTACGCCGACCTCGTCGCGTACGACGAGGTCGCCCACCACTCGGGGCCGCACAGCAGGGACGCGGAGAAGGTCCTGACACGGCTCGACCGCTCCCTGGGGCTCATCGCGAAGGTCGCGGAACACACCCCGCGCACCTACCGGATCGTGCTCCTCTCCGACCACGGCCAGAGCCCCGGGGAGACTTTCGCCGGGAGGTACGGACTCACGCTCAAGGACCTGGTTCGGGCGGGCTGCGGGCTGCCCGTCCCCCGCAGGGCGCAGCGCACGCGCAGCGCGTCCGAAGCGCGTGACGCCGTGCGCATCGCGCTGCACCGGCCCGTCGGGGAGAAGGAGGCGGAGCATCCCGCGACGCCGTCCGACCCGATCGTCCTCGCCTCCGGCAACCTCGGGCTGCTGTCCTTCCCGGACATCGAGGGGCGCGCCTCGCGCGAACAGCTCGAACGCCGCCACCCCGCGCTGCTCGCCACGCTCGCCGGCCATCCGGGCATCGGCTTCCTGCTCGTGCGGAGCGAGGAGCACGGCTCGGTGGTGCTGGGACCCGGCGGGGCCGAGGTTCCCGTCCCCGAGCTGACGGACGGCGAGGGGCCGATCGCCGTCTTCGGGACGGGCGCGGCCGAGGCGGTGCGGCGCACCGACACCTTTCCGCACGTCGCCGACGTCATGGTCAATTCGATGTACGACCCCGGGACCGGGCGCGTACACGCCTTCGAGGAGCAGATCGGTTCGCACGGCGGACTCGGGGGTGAGCAGTCCCGGCCGTTCCTGCTCTGGCCGCGCACGCTGGCGGACCCGAGGGACGTCGTGGCGGCGGAGGGAGGGGCGGCGTCGTGCGGTCCGGTGGGCGCGGAGAGCGTGCACCGGATACTGGCGCGCTGGCTGCGGGAGCTCTCCGGGCCCCAGGTGCCGTTGCTGACCGAGGGCTTCACCGGGGCGCAACGGGCCGACGAGCCCTTCCCGGACGTGGACACGGACGCCGAGGTGCCGGGCGCGCGGGGCTGACCGCCACCGGCGCCGCGAGGAGGTCGCCGCGTCAGGTGGACTTGCGCTCCACGAGCGTCGGATGGAAGACGACCGAGGGAGTCGGGCCGCCCGGCCCGCCGATCTGCTTCAGGAGGAGCCGGGCCATCTCCGCGGCCATCTCCTCCACCGGCTGCCGCACCGTGGTCAGCGGCGGATCGCAGGCCAGCGCCGCGCTGCTGTCGTCGAAACCCACCACCGACACGTCCGACGGCACGTCCTTGCCCGCACGCAGCAGCACGGGCAGGGCGCCGAGCGCCATCAGGTCCGAAGCGATGAACACCGCGTCCAGGTCCGGCCGGTCACGCAGCAGCTGCCGCATCGCCGACGCGCCTCCCGCATGGGTGAAATCACCTTCGGCACGCGCCACGTCGTGGATGCCGTGCAGGGCGAGTGCGTCCAGGAACCCGGTCAGCCGCGCCTGCCCCGCGGGCATGTCCTGCGGCCCCGCGACCGTGCCGATGCGCAGCCGCCCCAAGGACGCCAGGTGGTCGGCGGCCAGCTGTGCCCCGGCACGCTGGTCGGCCTCGACATACGTGAGCGGGGACGGCCGCCTGGGCCGGCCCGCGAGCACGGCGGGCAACTGCGTGTCATGGAGCAGACCGGGCAGCGGGTCCTCCGCGTGCGAGGAGATCAGCACCACGCCGTCGACATGGCCCTGGCGCAGGTACGACAGGAGCTGGTTGCGCGAGGCCTCGTCGTCGGCCAGCATCAGCACCATCTGGATGCCCGCGGGCCGGAGCACCTCCAGCAGACCGCTCACCACACGGCCGAAGTACGGGTCGGAGAACATCCGGCCTATGAACGGTTCGGACACCGGGCGCCGTTCCCGCTCGGACACGACGAGGGCGATCGAGTCCGTCCTGCGGGTCACGAGCGAACGCGCCGCACGGTTGGGGACGTACCCCGTGGTGGCCACCGCCTCCTCCACGACCCGCCGCAGCGCCGGGTCCACCGTGGTCGCGCCGTTGATCACCCGGGACACCGTGGCCCGGGAGACGCCCGCCACCGCGGCCACGTCCTCCAGGGTGGCGGGGCGTGCGGGCGGGGTCACATGGGCAGTCATGCAGCCTTTATACCGGGTGGTCCGGCGGCTCCGTGCACCGGTTCGGGCACGTCAGCCGCCGTTTCCCGCCAGTGCGTCCAGGTCCGCCAACTGGCGTTCGCGCGCCGTGACGAGGGCTCCCGCCCGCTCCCTGGCGTCCGCCCTGGTGCCCGCCGTCGTCTCGGAGCGCGACACCTGCGCGGACTGGCGGAGATGGTCGCGGATCTGCGCCACGAGCAACCGGTCGAACGTGCCGCCCTCTGCCGCTGCCGCAGTGACGAGATCGTCGGCCGTCACCATGCCCGGCATGTTGTGGCCCGCGTGCACATCGGTGGCGGGCAGTCCCATCCGGTCCCGCAGCCCGCGCAGCGATGCCAGTTCGGCGTCCTGCGCGGTACGCAGCCGGGTCGCCCAGGACCGGACCCGTGGGTCGGCCGCCTTCTTCGCGGCCATGGCCAGCAGCGCGACGGCCTGTTCGTCCATCGGGATCATCAGCTGGACCCAGGCGGAGTCCGTCGGGTCGCCGGACAGCGACGGTGCCGTGCCGGAAGAGGGCGATGCCGCCGGACGGGACGGGGGTTCCGGGCCGGCGGAAGCGGAACACGAGGTGAGCGAGGTGGCGAGGAGCAGGGGAAGCAGGAGCGACGCTGCTGCAGGACGAGGCGCCTTCACAGGGGTGTCCTTGGGGGTGGAACCGGCCGGTCCCCGTCCGGAGGCAGTGCGGCCCCGGACGGGAACCCACCGGTGGAGTGGGTGAATCGCGACGGCCGGACCGTCAGGGAGTGCCGTCAGCCCCGCACTTCACGATTGCGTTGATGCAGTCGCGTACGCGCTGGGCCATTTCCGCCTCGGGCCACACGTTGAAGAAGTCGCCGTGCATCGTGTAGCCGCGTCCCGACGCCAGTCTGAGGCGAGCGGGGTCGCCGTTGACCGGATAGCGCAGCACCTGGCGCAGCTTGGGCACCGGGACGGGGTGAGTGGCCGGGCAGGCGCCGCCCACCGGGTAGGCCATGTGGCTCTTGTGGTCGGCCGAGTCCAGGTCCCTGCCGTTCCAGCACTGCGGGAAGTCGAGGTACGACTCCAGCATCGCGCCGGCGGGGCAGTTGACGAAGTCGTGGGACGGGTTGACCTCCCCGTGGTGCAGACACGACCAGCGCGCGATCGTGTTGTCGTCGGGACCGGTCGCCTTCGCGTTGCCTGCGACGATCCGCAGACCACGGGGGAAGGGCTTGATCGTGCGGATGATGTCGTCCCGGACTCCCTCTCCCAGGTAGTAGAAGGTGGTGCCGGTCGGTTCCACCTCCCTGGTGCCGTCGTACATGGTGGGAACCCAGTACGAGGAGATGTCGGTCGAGGGGGCGCAGCTGGTGCCGCCCTTCTCCAGGGACGCGAGATCGGAGTGGGCGTTCGTGGTGTCGTTGCCGAAGAAGCTGTGCATATGGGAGGCACCCGGCAGGTTGGGCAGCACGATCGGGTCGTCCGGAGCACGGTGGGTGTACGGGCACTCCGCGAGGAACTCCGCGACCCGGACCACATCGGCCGGGGCCTTGGCGGCACGGGCTGTCAGGTCATCGGCCGCGTTGCCCACGTTGGCCTGGACGAGGGACAGGGCGAGGGCGGCGACTGCCAGCCCTGCGATTCTGTGGCGCCACGGGGGCAGGGTTCTGCGCCCGCGGTGTTCGGTCGTGCGTCGGTTTCCGAAGAGCACGGCACTCCTGTTCTGAGGAAGTGGGGTTCCTTGACCAGTTTTCTGATCACTGTAGAGAGCGCTCTCTCGCAGAACGTAAGAGGGTGACGTAAGCATGTCAAGCGGATGCGCAGGGCTGTCAACTGCCTGGTTATTGAACCGACTTGTGAGCGCGAAAGCCTGGAGAGCGCTCTCTCGGGATAGAGGTCCGACAGGGGGTACGGGGCGTTGTCAGTGCTGGGCGGCAGGATGGTGACCATGACGACGAACTCAGCTGTTGTGCTCGCCGATGCAGCCGCCTACGGTGCCGCGGTGGAAGAGGCCACACAGGCTTCCGCCGCTTACTACGCCACGGGCGAGAGCACGCTCGACGACGACGCGTACGACCGCCTGGCGCGGGGGATCGCGGCCTACGAGCTGGAGCACCCGCAGGAGACGTCGGAGGCCTCGCCGACCGGGAAGGTCGCGGGCGGCGCCGCCGTGGGCGACGTACCGCACACGGTCCCGATGCTCTCCCTGGACAACGTGTTCTCCGCCGAGCAGTTCGTCACCTGGACCGCGTCCCTGGAGCGGCGGATCGGCAGGCCCGTCGCGGCCTGGAGCGTGGAGCCCAAGCTCGATGGCCTCGCGGTCGCCGCGCGCTACCACCAGGGCCGTCTCGACCGGCTGATCACCCGGGGCGACGGGACCGCGGGCGAGGACGTTTCGCATGCGATCGGCACGGTGCTCGGCCTTCCCGAGCAGCTCACCTCTCCCGCCACCATCGAGGTGCGCGGCGAGATCCTCATGACCAACGAGCAGTTCGAACAGGCCAATACGGTACGCACGGAGCACGGCGGCGCCCCCTTCGCCAACCCGCGCAACGGCGCGGCGGGCACCCTCCGCGCCAAGGACCGGCCCTATCGCGTCGAGATGACCTTCTTCGCGTACGGAGCGCTCGCACTTCCCGACTCCGGCGAGCTGACCGGCACCCTGGCCGAGCTCCCGCACAGCGAGGTCCTGGAGCTCGTCGCCGGCCTCGGCGTGCACACGGCGGCGGACACGGCTGTGGCGCCGCGCACCGTCGGTACGGCCGAGGAGGTCCAGGCCGGGGTCGAGGACATCGCCGCACTGCGCGCCTCCCTGCCGTTCGGGATCGACGGCATCGTGATCAAGGCGGACCTGGCGGCAGACCAGCGCGAGGCGGGTTCCGGGACGCGGGCGCCGCGCTGGGCCATCGCGTACAAGCTCCCCGCCGTCGAGAAGGTCACCCGGCTCCTGGGCGTCGAGTGGAACGTCGGCAGGACCGGCATCATCGCCCCGCGCGCCGTGCTCGAGCCCGTGGAGATCGACGGATCGACCGTCGGGTACGCCACCCTGCACAACCCGGCTGACATCACCCGCCGCGATCTGCGCCTGGGCGACCAGGTGATGGTCTACAAGGCGGGTGACATCATCCCCCGGATCGAGGCCCCCGTCGCGCATCTGCGGACGGGTGAGGAGAAGCCGATCGAGTTCCCGGAGGCGTGCCCGCAGTGCGGCTCGGAGATCGACACCAGCGAGCAGCGCTGGCGCTGCACCAGGGGGCGCAACTGCCGTCTGGTCGCCTCCATCTCGTACGCCGCCGGACGCGACCAGCTCGACATCGAGGGCCTCGGTGCCACCCGGGTCGTCCAGCTCGTCGACGCCGGTCTCGTCACCGACTTCGCCGATCTGTTCACACTCGGCCGGGAGCAGCTGCTCTCCCTGGAGCGGATGGGGGAGACCTCCACCGACAATCTGCTCGCCGCCATCGACACGGCCCGGACGCGCCCGCTGTCCCGTGTCTTCTGCGCCCTGGGAGTGCGGGGCACGGGGCGCTCCATGTCCCGCCGGATCGCCCGCCACTTCGCGACGATGGACCGGATCGTCGCCGCCGACGCGGACACCCTGCAGCAGGTCGACGGCATCGGCAAGGAGAAGGCCACGGGGGTGGTCGGGGAGCTGGTGGAGCTGGCCCCGCTGATCGGCAAGCTGGTGGCCGCAGGGGTCAACATGACGGAGCCCGGTGCGACCCCGCCGCCGGAGCCCGGTGAGGCGCAGACGGACGCCGGGACGGGAGACGGGGCGGCGGCAGGACTACCTCTCGACGGCATGACCGTCGTGGTCACCGGCGCCATGACCGGGCCCCTGGAGAAGCTCTCGCGCAACCAGATGAACGAGCTGATCGAACGGGCCGGCGGGAAGTCCTCGTCCAGTGTCTCCAAGCGCACGAGTCTGCTGGTCGCGGGGGAGAAGGCCGGATCGAAGCGCACCAAGGCCGAGGACCTGGGCGTCAGGATCACCGCGCCGGACGAGTTCGCGGAGCTGATCGCGTCGTTCCTGAGCCCGGAGGTATGAGATGCGACGTCGAGGGCGCGGCCCTTGGAATCGGTGAGGGAGTAGCGTTCCCGACCCCGTTATTGCATAGTGAGGGTTCGGTCATGCCTCGCTATCTGCGGGTCGTGGGTGGTGAACGGCTGCGATGGCAGGCCGGGGGTGAGGGGCGATGCGTTCTGTGCGCGACGGACGGCGGCACAGCCGGCCCGTCCACCGGTGGCCCGGCGGCCGTGCCGCTGCGGCGGACCACCACGGGGCGACCCGAGGGCTGGCCATCGACCTGGGAAGTTCCGGGGCCCGTGCCTGGGTGCCCGGCCGTGGCCTCGTCGTCGGCCCCGCGCCCCAGGAGGGCCCCGGCCGTCCGGTCCGGCGCGGACGCATCGTCGACGCGGAGTCCTGCGGCAGAATCCTCGGACACCTCGCCGATGCGGCGCTGGGCGCCGACCGCAGCGGCACCGTGATCGTCCTCAGCCATCCGGTCCTCGCCGGAGCCGAGCAACGGTCCCTGGCCAGAGACCTCCTCACCGCCCTCGGCCCCTCCGGAGTCCTGGTCCTCAGCAGCGCGAGAGCCGCCGCCGCATGCGCCGGTCCGCGGAGCGGCGGTCCGCTGCTCGTCGTCGACATGGGCGCCGAGATCACCGAAGTCACCCTGCTCGTCGACGGGACGGTCGCCGACGCCAGGCAGGCCGAGACCGGGCTCGTCGACCTGGAGCCCGAGGCGCCTCCCGCGGAACTCGTCCGGACCGTGCTCGACCTGGTCGGTTCGATGTGGAGACAGGACAAGCACGGAGCGGTGAGCGGCGCGCTGCGCCGAGACCCCGTGCTCGCCGGGGGCGGCGCGCTGCGCAGAGACGTCACCGAGGGAATCGCGGGGTGCCTCGGCGTCCCCGTGCGCCTGGCCGATGACCCCTCGACCACGGTCGTGCGGGGCGCGGGCCTGATCCTGGACTCCGTCCTGCGCCACAGCGGTACGGGTGCACCGGCCGTCCTGCCGGGCCGACCGAGGTGAGCCCCCACCCGGGGGCGCCCCGGGGGAACGTGCCCCCGCGGGGACGGCCGGACGCCCCCGCGCACCGGGTACGGCATGCTCTGGCCGCGCTCCTTCTCGCTGTCCTCACGCTCGTCGCAGGAGCGCCTGTCGCAGCCGGATCGGCGCTGCCGCTCGGGGCGCTCGCAGGCCGGTCCCCTGTCACCGCGAACGCGCCGGGAGTGCACCCGCCCCCTCCTCATTCCGACCGGACCGCGCGCCAGGGGTCGGCACACGACACCCGCCGCTCCCGTGCGGCCGCAGCGACGTCGCCCCTTTCGGGCAGCCTCACGTCCGGCGAGTCCGGCGCGTTCGTCACAGCAGGCAGGGCCGGCACGTTCGTCGAGGCCGCCGCCCAGGAGTCGTGGACCGAGGCCCTGCCCCGGCCCGGGCCATGGGCCGGGGCCGACCGCCCGCACCCCCCGCACCACTTCCCTCCGCCGGACCACGGAGCATTGCCGCCGTGCGCGACGGCCCTGCTCGACCCCCATGACGCACTGCGACCGGCTGCCGGGACCCACCTCTTCGTACCCGGCCGGGTCCGCACCGCGCTGCCCGGAGTGCGGGGACCTCCAGGGGTGACGGCCGGTCAGCCGGCCGTTCACCGGTCCTGTTCGACAGACCTGTCGTCGCGTCCTCTCTGAACGAGGGGCGGACGACGCCCCTCGGAGGATTCCCATGACTCGCGCCACCACGGTGCGAGCAGTTCTGGCTGCCGCCGTACTGCTCGTCTCCGTGCTCATCACGCTGACCATGTCACCCAGACTCGGACTCGACCTTCAGGGCGGCACCCGGATCGTGCTGCAGACCAAGGACTCGGACACCACGAAGGCGGACCGGGAGAGCACCGAACGCACCCTGGAGGTGCTCCGCGGTCGCATCGACTCCCTCGGTGTCGCCGAACCGTCCCTGACACGTTCCGGCGAGAACCGGATCATCGTCGAACTTCCGGACGTCCAGGACCCGCGCCAGGCAGCCGAAGTCATCGGCAGAACCGCCCAGCTGAGCTTCCACGCCGTTCAGGGCCCCGGAACCGAGCAGAAGGACGACGCCCCACGGACGGGGCTGACGCTCCCGGACGAACAGGGCGCCCTCCTCGCCCTCGGCCCGGTGCAGCTCGACGGCGCCGGAGTGAAGGACGCCACCGCGGCCTTCGACGCCCAGCAGGGCTCGGGCTGGTCCGTCTCGCTCGACTTCCACAAGGACGCGGGCAGGAAATGGACCGGGCTGACCGGGGAGGCGGCCTGCAACCCGCCCCAGGACGAACGGCGCAGGGTCGCGATCGTCCTCGACGGGAAGGTCATCTCATCGCCCCAGGTCGATCCGTCGATCGGCTGCAAGGCCGGACTGCCCTCCGGATCCACCCAGATCACGGGCTCCTTCAGCGCCGACGAGGCACGTGATCTCGCCCTCCTCATCAAGGGCGGCGCGCTTCCCGTCCCCGTGGAGATCGCCGAGCAGCGGACCGTCGGTCCGACGCTCGGGGCCGCCGCCATCGACGCCAGCGCCCAGGCGGCGCTCATCGGCGCAGCGGCCACCGCGCTCTTCATCACCTTCGTGTACCGGCTCTTCGGTGCTCTCGCCGCCGTCGCACTCGCGGCCTACGGTGTGATCTCCTACGCCGCTCTCGTCGCACTCGGCGTCACCCTGACGATGCCGGGGCTCGCCGGATTCGTCCTCGCCATCGGGATGGCGGTCGATGCGAACGTCCTTGTCTTCGAGCGGGCCCGAGAGGAGTGCGCGGCCCGTCCGAGCCGCTCGCTGCGGCCTGCCCTGACCGCGGGGTTCCGCAACGCCTTCAGCGCCGTCGCGGACTCCAACGTCACCACCCTCATCGCGGCGGGCCTGCTCTTCCTCCTCGGTTCGGGACCGGTCAAGGGCTTCGGCCTCACGCTCGCTATCGGTGTCCTCGCCTCGATGTTCTCGGCGCTCGTCATCGCCCGCGCGCTCACCGAGACGGCGGCGGGTTCCCGGTTCGTCAGCGACTACCGGAGCGTCAACGGCATCGCACGGCCGGGCCGCGTACGTACCTGGCTGAACGAGCGCGATCCCCAGCTGTTCCGGTCGCCGCGCCGCTGGCTGCTGGTCTCCACCGCGCTGGTCGCCGCAGCCGTCCTCGGCATCGTCGTCCGCGGTGTCGATCTCGGCGTCGAGTTCACCGGAGGCCGGCTCGTCGAGTACTCCACCAGCCGCCCCGTCGATGTGGAGGCCGCCCGCACCGCCATCGCCGCCGCCGGGTTCGGTGATGCCGAAGTCACCACAGCCGGGGACAGCGATCTCTCCGTACGGGCCGGAACGCTGGACAACGAAGGGGAACACACGCTGCGGACGGCGCTGGCCGCCGAGGGCGGCGAGACCACAAAGGTGCGCGACGAGCTGATCGGTCCCAGCCTCGGCGACGAACTCCGGCGCAACGCGCTGATCGCTCTGGCCGTCGCCGTGTTCGTCCAGCTCGCCTACCTCGCGGCCCGGTTCCGCTGGACCTTCGCCGTGGCCTCGGTCGGGGCGCTGGTGCACGACGTCATCATTCTGGTCGGCGCCTTCGCCTGGCTCGGCCGCCCCGTCGACGGGATCTTCCTGGCTGCCCTGCTCACCGTGATCGGCTACTCCGTCAACGACTCGGTCGTGGTCTTCGACCGCGTACGGGAGCTGTGGGCCAGGAACCGGCGCACACCGGTCGGCGACATCGCCAACCGGGCCGTCCTGCAGACCGTCCCGCGAACCGTCAACACCGGCATGGGCGCCTTGTTCATCCTGGTCGCCCTGGCCGTGCTGGGCGGAGACTCGCTCGCGGACTTCGCCCTCGCCCTCCTGATCGGCATCTGCGTCGGCACGTACTCCTCGGTCCTCACCGCCGTACCAGGGGCGCTCATGCTGGAGAGGAGCAGCAAGGCCCCGCCACCGGCCCGGAAACGTGGCCCGGGACGCAAGCAGGGCGCCGGACGGGCGCGCCGGGATCCGCGCGACAACGGCGCACGCGTGTAGCGCGTGCGGTGAAGGGGGCTGCCGCCCTCCGGACGACGGTGAAGCAGAGCCGTCCGCCCTCCGGACGACGGTGAAGCAGGGCCGTCCGCCCTCCGGACAACGCCTGCCGGACGGATGGATCCGGGCCCGCCCGGCGCGTGCGGACGGAACGGCCCCCGGGCTGCGGCACACTCCGATCACATCCAGTGATCGGAGTGTGCCGCCCATGCCCGTCGTCCTGCGTGAGGCCTGGGCCACCCTCGTACCCGACATGACCGCCCGGCACGGACCCCTGCCGCCTCTGATGCTGGCCCTGACCGTGATCACCGGCCTGGTCGACGCGTTCAGCTATCTGCTGCTGGGCAGGGTGTTCGTCGCCAACATGACCGGCAACGTGGTCTTCTGCGGCTTCGGTGCCGCCGGTGCGCCGGGATTCTCGCTGCTCGCCTCGGCCGTGGCCCTGGGCGCGTTCGCCGCGGGTGCGCTGGCCGGGGGAATCGTCGTGCACCGGGCCCGTGCTCACCGGGGCCGGCAGCTCCAGCACGCGCTCCTCGTCGAGACCGTCTTCGTGGCGGCCGCCTTGGTGGTCACCCTGACCTCGGGCGAGCCGTACACCGGAGCCGCCCGCTTCACCCTCATCGCGCTGCTCGGCCTCGGACTCGGTGTCCAGAACGCCGCCTCCCGCGCGCTCGCCGTCCCCGACCTCACCACCACCGTGCTGACCCTCACGATCACCGGGGTCGTCGCCGACAGCCGGCTCGCCAAAGGGCCGGGGCGCCGCGCCGGGCCCCGGATCCTCTCGGTCGTCGCCATGCTGGCCGGCGGCCTTGCGGGGGCCGTGGCCGTGCTGAACGGGCATCCGACGCTGCCGTTGCTGGTCACCGTGCTGTTCCTGGTCCTCGCGAGCACGGCCGCGATCCGTTTCGCCCGCAGTGACGCTCCCTGGACCCGTCCGCTCGTCACGGCGTGAGCGTGTGCAGATACGCGGCGGTCTCCCGGTCGGCGGGCAGGAACGTCTCGATGGCCAGCTCGGCCACGGTGACGTCCATCGGTGTGTTGAACGTGGCGATCGACGAGATGAACGACAGTTCCCGCTCGCCGTGTGTGATCCGCAGCGGCAGCGCGAGCGACGCCACGCCCATGACGGGCACCGTCCCTGCCGGGCACGCGGGCTGCTGTCCCGGGAGGGGATAGGCCGCGACCTCGTCGTACAGGGCGCGCAGCTCCACCGAACGGACCAGGGCGATCTGACGCTCCATCTGGGCCAGCAGATCGGCTCGCCACTCCGGCAGATTCAGGATGCGCGGGGCCAGGCCGTCCGGGTGCAGGGTGAGCCGCATGGCATTGACGGGCGGGGTGAGCAACCGCTCCGACACGCCTTCGAGCAGCAGCCGCATCCCCCGGTTCGCCGCCACCACCGTGTACGTCGCGTCGAGGACGAGCGCCGGATACGGTTCGTAGCCGGCGAGCAGCCGGTCGATGGCCTCGCGCAGCACTCCCATCGACGGGTCGTCGAGTGCGGTCTGAGCGAAGCGGGGCGCGTAACCGCCCACCACCAGCAGCGCGTTGCGCTCCCTGACGGGGATGTCGAGGTGCTCGGCCAGCCGCAGGATCATCTCCTCGCTGGGGCGTGAGCGGCCCGTCTCGATGAACGAGATGTGCCGGGCCGAGGAGTCCGCGCGCAGGGCCAGCTCCAGCTGGCTGATCCGTCGCTGTTCCCGCCAGCCGCGCAGCAGTGGCCCTACCCCCGTGTCAAGCGCGACAGTTGTCATATCCAGACCGTAACGTCACGGGCACTGCTGATCGTACCGATCCGGGTAGGAGCCGCCGCATGCCTGCTGAACCGCTGTCCCCGCACGATATCGAGGCCGGTCTGCGCGACCTGCCCGGCTGGGAACTGGAGGGGGACCGGATCACCCGTACCTACCGGCTGCCGTCCCACTTCGCCGCTGCCGGGCTGACCGTTCATGTCGCCCGGATCCAGGACGAGCTCAACCATCACTCGGACCTGACACTGGGCTACAACACCGTGCGGCTGTCCGTGAACTCGCACGACGCGGGCGGCGCGGTCACACAGAAGGACCTGACGCTGGCAGGCCGGGTCGAGGCGGTGGCTCCGGGCCACGGAGCGACGTAGCAGCCTCCCACGGCGTCGGGCCGAACCTGGGGTGGGCGGCCAGCCAGCGCGTGTAGCCGGCGCTCCGCTGCACCGCTTCCGCGTACGCCGAGCGGGTGTGCCCGCTCACCGCCCCGGCCGCCCCTTCCGCCGCGGGGGAGCGGGGATTCCGGCCCAGCAGATGGCGCCAGCTCAGTGGCGAACCCGCGAGGGGCCGGGTCACCAGTCCCTGCGTCGGCGGGAACGTGGCCCGGCACAGCCCGATGGCCCGCCCCACCTGCACCAGGTGGACGACGGACGTCGTGTCCGTCTCGTACACCGACACCGGAGTGAAGCCGGCCCGGGCGCAGGCGGTGGCGAAACAGTCCGCGAAGCAGCCGTCCCCCGGCACGTCGGCCCAGGATTCGCCTGCCAGCGCGGAGAGTTCGAGCTCCGTCCCGCCGGCCAGCGGATGATTCTCCGGCAGCATCACGAACACCGGGTCGATGCCGATGACCTGCCAGACGAGCCGGTCGGCCATGGGCGGCGGGCTCTCCCCGCAGACACCGATCAACGCGAAGTCGAGCCGTCCGTCGATCAGCAGCGACGCGATCTCGGCCACCGACCACGAGGTGTACGTCGTCACCGGCGCCGTCGGATGCGCGGCGGCCAGCCGGTCGACGAGGCCGCCCAGCAGCGGACCGTGCGTCCCGCCGAGCCGGAAGCGCTCCACGGTGGCCCAGGCGTTGGCGAAGCGCACCGCCTCCTCCTGGAGCTCGCTCACGGCAGGCAGCACCACCCGGGCTCGTGTCAGCACCAACTCGCCGAGCAGGGTGGGCCGGGCACCCGTGTGATCCCGGTCGAAGAGCGGGCCGCCGAGCGCCTTCTCGATCCGCCGCAGCTGCGCACTGAGCGCGGGCTGCGCGAGCCCCAGAACGGCAGCCGCCTTGGTGAGACTGCCTGTGTCGGCGATGGCCCGCACGGTGCGCAGATGACGTAACTCCAGCTCCATGAGCGCACGTTATGTCCGGCGCCACCCACCGGCAATACATCCGGCACCCATGGTGCGCCGCGGTCAGGACCGGCCTTCTAGACTTGCCCCGTGCTGGACTACAACGCCGAAGCCGCCGTCTACGACGCCACCCGGGGCGGGGTCCCCCGCGCCGACGCCGCAGCCCGCGCCGTACTCGGGCTGGTGCCCCCGTCCGCCCGCACGCTGGTGGACATCGGCTGCGGTACGGGACTGGTCGCGGAGAGGATCGCACTCGGCCGACCCGCACTGCGGGTGTTCGGCACCGATACGTCGTACGGCATGGTGCGGCTGGCCAGGCAGCGGATCGGAGCGGTCGCCCTCGCCGACGCGCGGAGGCTGCCGCTGGCCGGTGCGACGGCCGACGCCGTCTGCGCGGTCTGGCTGCTGCACCTGCTGCGTGGCGCCGGTGAGGTGCGGGCGGTGGTGGCCGAGGCAGCGCGGATACTTCGGCCCGGCGGAGTGTTCGTCACGACGGTCGACAAGGACGCGGGGCACCACGTGGGCAGCGACATCGACGCGCTGCTCGCCCCGTACAGCGCCCCGCAGCCGTCCGACTCCGCGGACCTGGTCACCGCGTACGCCGACGCCCACGGTCTGGAACGGGTGGGCGGGGCAGAGTTCGCCGGCCACGGGCAGGGCCGCACCCCCAGGCGTGCGGCACGCTCGCTGCTGCGGGGCGACTACGCCGCACACCTGTCGCTGCCGGGGACGGCGGCGGAACGGCTCTCGGCGGAACTCACCGCGCTGCCCGACCCCGACCGGCAGCGTCCGGACCCGGCCTACCGGCTGCTCGCCTTCAGCAGACGGGGCTGAGCCGGCCGGCCCCCGCCCGCGCCGCCCCCGGCAGGCCTGGTTCGCCTCGGCGCGCTCAAGGTCGGCTGCAGCGGTTCCTTCGCGTTCCATGCCGGCTTCGAGCGCGTGCGGGCTGCCTCGGCCGGCCCTTCAGTAGTACCGCAACGGGAAACAGGCTTGCTGAAACGGCAAGGAAACTGGCCCTGGTGTCCCTTCAGGGAGAAGGTGAGCCCATGAGCAAGCACACCGCGCACGGCCACGGTCACTCCCATGCCCATGCCCATGCCCACGCCCACCGCACCGAAGACCTCGACTGGGACACCGTGGGACCGAGCCTCGAGGAGGAAGCCGAACTCAGCAGGCCGCAGTACGAGGCAGCCGCCCGCTGGATCGCGGAACTCCCCGAGGCTCAGGACGTGCGCAGAGTCCTCGACATCGGCAGCGGCCCCGGCGTGATCAGCTGTCTGCTCGCCGAGGTGTTCCCCGAGGCAGAGATCGTCGCCGTCGACGGCACTCCCGCCCTCCTGGAGCGCACCCGGGCCCGCGCGGAGCGGCACGGCTTCGGTGAGCGGGTGCGTACCGTGCACGCCGAGCTCCCGCAGGACCTGGGGAAGCTGGACGTGGCCGATCTGATCTGGGCGGGCAACTCCCTGCACCACATCGGCGACCAGCGCGGCCTCCTCGCGGGCCTCGCAGGGCTGCTCCGTCCCGGGGGCACCGTAGCCCTGCTCGAAGGAGGACTGGCCGCCCGTCAGCTTCCGCGTGACATCGGCATCGGCAGGCCGGGACTGGAGGCCAGGCTCGACGCGCTCCACGCCGACCGGTTCGAGGACATGCGGGCGGGACTGCCGGACACCACACGGGAGGTCGAGGACTGGAGCGCGCTCCTTGCCGCCGTCGGCCTGGCACCGCTGGGCACCCGCAGCTTCCTGCTCGATCTGCCCGCCCCGCTCACCGGCGCCGCGCGCGACCGTACCGTCACCGAATTCGCCCGCAGGCGCGAGGCGTTCGCCGACCGGCTCACGTCCGAGGACGCCGCGACGCTCGACCGGCTGCTGGAACCCGGTGACCCCGAGGGGCTGCGGCTGCGCCCGGACCTCTTCCTGCTCTCCGCGCGCACCGTGCACCTGGCCCGGCGGGAGCCCCGCACGGCTGACTGACGTCCCGGCTCAGGACTCCGGTACCGGTTCCAGCCGCCACCACTGGCCGGGGGAGTCGGTGTCCTCCCACTGCTGGACGTTGGCCCCGTCGTCGGTGGCCCCGTCGGCGACCTCCAGGACGCGGCCGCTGACGAAACTGACCAGCGTCACGGTGCCGGGAGCCTCCAGATGCTGTTCGATGAGCCATTCCTGCGCACCGAAGTTGTTCGCCTTCCACTGCTGGACGTTCGCGCCGTTCTCCGTGGAGGCGCCCGCGACGTCCAGCCGCTTGCCGCTGTGCGCGTTGACCAGGTGGTACAGGGCGGCGCCCTCGTGCACGGGGTCGAGCCGCCAGTGCTGGGCCGCGGTTCCGTTCTCCTTGCCCTGCTGGACGTTCGCGCCGCTGCCCGTGGCCCCGCCGTACACCTCGAGCAGCAGTCCGCTGCCCACGTTCCGCAGGCGGTACACGCCCGCCTCGACGACGGGCGCGGTCTCCCCGCTCATGGTCCGTTCCCTTTCGGTGTGCTCGGGTACGGCGCCCCGCCGCGGGGGCGGGGCGCCGTCCATCTGTCTTCTCAGGCGCCCACGGCGAATTCGGCCGGGTCGGGGCCGATGCGCTTGCCCTCGTCCAGTGCGGCGAACGCGGCGAGGTCGTCCGCGTCCAGCTCGAAGCCGAACACGTCGAGGTTCTCCACGATTCGCGACGGCGTCACGGACTTCGGGATCGCCACGTGACCGGTCTGCAGATGCCAGCGGAGCACCGCCTGGGCGGGGGTCCGGCCGTGCTTCCGGGCGATCGCGACGACCGTCGGGACGTCCAGGCCCTTGCCCTGCCCCAGCGGGGACCAGGCTTCCGTGACGATGCCGTGCCGCGCGTGGAAGGCGCGGGCCTCGGCCTGCTGGAGCTGGGGGTGCAGCTCGATCTGGTTGACCGCCGGGACGATGGAGGTCTCGTCGATCAGGCGCTCCAGATGCGCGGGGAGGAAGTTCGACACGCCGATGGCCCTGGCGCGGCCGTCGGCATGGATCTTCTCGAGGGCCTTGTACGTGTCGACGTAGGCGTCCTTGGCCGGCAGCGGCCAGTGGATCAGGTACAGGTCGACGTGATCCAGACCCAGCTTGTCCAGCGAGGCGTCGAAGGCCCGCAGCGTCGAGTCGTAGCCCTGGTCGCCGTTCCACAGCTTGGTGGTGACGAACAGCTCGTCACGCGCCACACCGGAGGCGGCGATGGCCTTGCCGGTGCCCTCCTCGTTGCCGTAGATCGCGGCGGTGTCGATGCTCCGGTACCCGGACTCGATGGCCGTGGCGACGGCCGTCGTGGCCTCGTCGTCCGGCACCTGCCAGACTCCGTAGCCGAGCTGCGGCATCTCGAGACCGTTGTTGAGGGTGATGGAGGGGACCTGGCTCACGAGCGGTCGATCCTTACGTTGTCGGTTGGTACTCCCGTTGAGAAACGATCAACGAAGCCTATGCATTCCCGTCGGCGGAGAAGCAGCGAACGGGAGAACCGGCGAACGGGAGAACCGGGCACGCAGGAACGGCAGCGCCACGCGGCGCGGCGACCGGCGGCGCCACCCGCAGTCGTTCCGGAGGCGGCGAGCGTCGAGCCCGATGCTCAGTGGTAGAGAGCGTCGACCTCGGACGCGTACGCCGTCTCGATCGCCTTGCGCTTCAGCTTGAGCGACGGTGTCAGCAGGCCGTGCTCCTCCGTGAACGGGTGCGCCAGGATACGGAACGTGCGGATGGACTCCGCCTGCGACACCGCCGTGTTCGCGGCCACGACGGCGCGCCGGACCTCCATCTCCAGATCCGGGTCCCGCACCAGGTCCGCCGCGGGCATCGGCGCACGGCCCTGCATGGTGAGCCAGTGGTCCACCGACTCCTGGTCCACGGTCACCAGCGCGGCGATGTAGGGCCGGTCGTTGCCGACGGCGATGCACTGCGCCACCAGTGGATGCGAGCGCACCCGCTCCTCCAGGCCGGCCGGGGCGACGCTCTTGCCGCCCGAGGTCACCAGGATCTCCTTCTTGCGCCCGGTGATCGTCAGATAGCCCTCCTCGTCGAGTGAGCCGAGGTCCCCCGTCGCCAGCCACCCGTCGTGCAGCACGGCGTCGGTCGACTTGGGGTCGCCCAGGTATCCGCCGAAGACATTCGCGCCGTGGACCCAGATCTCGCCGTCCTGGGCGATGTGCACGGTGGACCCGGGGATCGGCTGCCCGACGGTGCCGTACCGGGTGCGCTCGGGCGGATTGGCCGTCGCCGCGGCGGTCGACTCGGTGAGTCCGTAGCCCTCGTAGACGGTGACGCCCGCGCCCGCGAAGAACAGTCCGAGCTGACGGTCCATGCCGGAGCCGCCCGACATCGCGTGCCGCACCCGGCCGCCCATCGCGTCGCGGACCTTCTTGTAGACGACCTTGTCGAAGAACTGGTGCTGCATCCGGAGCCCGGCGGAGGGGCCGGGGCCCGTCCCGAAGGCCCGCTCCTCCATCGCCTCCGCGTACTTCACGGCGATCTCCACGGATTTGTCGAAGGGCCCGATCCGGCCCTCCGCCTCCGCCTTGCGGCGCGCGCCGTTGAAGACCTTCTCGAAAATGTACGGCACCGCCAGGATGAAGGTGGGCCGGAACGACACCAGGTCCGGCATCAAAGCCTTCGCCGACAGCTCCGGCTGATGGCCCAGCTTCACCCGGCCGCGCAGCGCCGCGATCTCCACCATGCGGCCGAAGACATGGGCGAGCGGCAGGAAGAGCAGCGTCGCCGCCTCGTCGCCGGGCTTGGAGTGGAACACCGGATGCCAGCGGCTGACCATGGTGTCGGCCTCGAACATGAAGTTGGCGTGTGTGATCACACAGCCCTTGGGGCGTCCCGTCGTTCCGGAGGTGTAGATCACGGTGGCCACGGAGTCGGGCGTCACCGCGCGCCGGTGTCTGTGCACCGTCTCGTCGTCGATCTGGACCCCCGCGTCCACGAGCTCGGTCACCGCGTCGGCGTCCAGCTGCCAGAGCCGCTTCAGGTTCGGCAGCCGGTCGATCACCGAACCGATCGTCATCGCGTGGTCCTCGTGCTCGACCATGACGGCCGCGACCTCGGCGTCGTGGAGCATCCACAGGACCTGCTCGGCCGACGACGTCGGGTAGATCGGCACGGACTGGGCGCCCACCGTCCAGAGCGCGAAGTCGAAGAGCGTCCACTCGTAGCGCGTACGGGACATCAGGGCGACGCGGTCACCGAAGCGCACGCCGTGTGCGATCAGGCCCTTGGCCAGCGCAAGTACCTCGTCGCGGAAGACAGCGGCGGAGACGTCGTGCCATTGGCCGGCCGCGTCCTTGCGACCGAGGGCGATCCGGTGGGGATCGTCCTCGGCATGGTCGAAGACGGTATCGGCAAGACCGCCGACTTGAGGGGCGGCTGCCATGGGTGGGACAGTGAACTCGCGCAATGACCTGCTCCTTGTGGCGCTCCGCACGGCGCCGCGACGCTACCCCACCGAGCGTGGAAGCGGGAGGGTCCGAAGTCTCCGGATAACGTGGCATCTGCACAGGTCAGCCACTGAAATCGGGCCAGATGGGCCAGGCTCGGGCGCACTTCTGACCGCCGGGTAAGTAGCTCGCACGGGAATCTCCACGGAATCTGTACGCGGTGATTACGCGCGCTCCGGGTGGGCGGGCAGGTCCGTCACCCGGTGAAGGCGGTCGCCGCCGGCGAGGATCGCCGCCGCCAGGGCGTCGGCCGCCTCCTGAGCGGCGTCCCTGCGCCTCCCGTGCAGCAGGACGAAGTCCACGTCGCCGAGCTCCGGGAGCCCCGCTCTGGCCGGCACCGGAGCCAGCCCCGGCGGAATCAGCCCACGCGTGTGCGCCATCACCCCCAGGCCCGCCCGGGCGGCGGCGATCAGGCCGCTCAGGCTCGCGCTCGTGCAGGCGAACCGCCAGGACCTGCCGTGCTCCTCCAAAACCTCCAGCGCGCGCGCCCTGGTGATGCCGGGAGGCGGGAAGGCGATCAACGGGAGCGGCCGGTCCGGGTCGATCCTCAGCTGTGGCGCGCCGATCCAGGCCAGCGCGTCCTTCCAGACCACCTCGCCGTGCGTGTCCCCGGTGCGCCGCTTGGCGAGTACGAGGTCGAGCCGGCCCGCCTCGAGCTGCTGGTGCAGCGTCCCGGACAGCTCCACGGTCAGTTCCAGCTCCACCTCGGGGTGCTCGCGCCGGAAGGACTCCAGGATCTCCGGAAGCCGCGTCAGGACGAAGTCCTCGGAGGCCCCGAAGCGCAGCCGTCCGCGCAGCCGAGTGCCGGTGAAGAACGCCGCAGCCCGCTCATGGGCCTGCAGGATCGTCCGGGCGAAGCCCAGCATCGCCTCGCCGTCCTCGGTGAGATCGACCCGGTGGGTGTCCCGGGTGAACAGCTGCCGGCCGGCCTCGGCCTCCAGTCGTCGTACGTGCTGGCTGACCGTGGACTGCCTGATGCCGAGTCTGCGCGCCGCCTGGGTGAAGCTCAGGGTCTGCGCGACGGCCAGGAACGTGCGGAGCTGGACGGGGTCGTACATGAGTACAGGCTATCGCGAACCGTGATGACAGTCAGAGCGGTATGCCGGATTCCCGATCACGGTGATCAAGAGCAGGATGGGGAGGGCACGACTACGCCGAGAGAGCACGTGGAGCACATGAGCAGCCGCACCAGCCGCCGTATCCCGACGCTGCCGTCCTGGCTGCCGGTGGACCCGTACATCCTGGCGCTGATCGGCACGGTGGCCCTCGCGGCCCTGCTGCCCGCTTCGGGAGCGGCCGCCGACGTGGCCTCGGGGGCGTCGACCGGGGCGGTCGCCCTTCTCTTCTTCCTCTACGGAGCACGTCTCTCGACCGCCGAGGCGCTCGACGGACTGAAGCACTGGCGGCTCCACCTCACGGTCCTGGCCTGCACTTTCGTCGCGTTCCCGCTGCTGGGACTCGCGAGCCACGGCCTCGTGCCCCACGTGCTGACCCCACAGCTGCAGGACGGCTTCCTGTTCCTGTGCCTGGTCCCTTCGACCATCCAGTCGTCGATCGCCTTCACGTCGATGGCCCGCGGCAACGTGCCGGCCGCGATCTGCGCGGGCTCGTTCTCCAGCCTCGCCGGCATCCTGCTCACCCCGCTGCTCGCCGCACTGCTGCTCGGAGGCGGCACGGGGGGCTTCTCGGCGGACTCCCTGGTGAAGATCGTCCTCCAGCTCCTGGTGCCCTTCCTGGCCGGACAGCTGCTGCGCCGCTGGGTCGGCGGTTTCGTCGCCCGCCACAAGAAGGTGCTGGGCTACGTCGACCGCGGATCGATCCTGCTCGTCGTCTACACGGCGTTCAGCGAGGGCATGGTCGGCGGAATCTGGCACCAGGTCACCCCGGCCAGGCTCGGTGCGCTCATGGCCGCGGAAGCGGTCCTGCTGGCGCTGATGCTCTCGCTGACCTGGTACGGGGCGAAGCGGCTCGGTTTCGGTCGGGCGGACCGGATCGCGATCCAGTTCGCCGGGTCGAAGAAGAGCCTGGCCGCCGGGCTGCCGATGGCGAGCGTGCTGTTCGGCGCGCACGCGAGCCTTGCCGTGCTGCCGCTGATGCTCTTCCACCAGATGCAGCTGATGGTCTGCGCGGTGATCGCCAAACGTCGCTCGCGCGACCCGCTTCCGGAGTCCGGTGAGATGTCACAGGTGCCCGTTACGGTGGGCTGAGAAGCTGCCCCGCGCCGGAAGGACGACACCGTGACGAGCGACGACACGACACCGCCGGACGACTTCCCGCACGGCGTCGGCAATCCGGCCCGCCGCGCCCTGCACGCGGCGGGCTACACCGCGCTGGACCAGCTCCCGGCCGTCAGTGAGGCGGAGCTGAAGCGGCTGCACGGTATGGGACCGAAAGCCGTGGGAGTGCTGCGGGCGGCGCTGGAGGCGAAGGGTCTCTCGTTCGCCGCGGAGTGAGCGCGGAGTAGAGCCCGAGGGCACCGAGCCGGTGGGGAACCCGGGCACGGACGGCCGTGGCACGGAGGGCCCGGCCGGCGCAGGGGGCGCTCCCCGCCGGCCGGACCCCTGACCCGTGCAGCGGGCGGGGAACCTCAGCCCTGGTTCACCGCGGCCTCCAGGGCGATGCGGTGCTCACCCGCGTACACGTTCATGGACGGACCCCGGAGGAAGCCCACGAGGGTCAGTCCGCTCTCGGCCGCCAGATCCACGGCCAGCGAGGACGGCGCCGACACCGCCGCGAGCATCGGGATCCCCGCCATCACGGCTTTCTGCACCAGTTCGAACGAGGCGCGCCCCGACACGAGCAGGATCGTCTGCGAAAGGGGCAGCCGATGGTCCGTCAGAGCCCGACCGACCAGCTTGTCGACCGCGTTGTGGCGGCCGACGTCCTCCCGGATGTCGAGCAGCTCGCCCTCCGGTGAGAACAGGGCCGCAGCGTGCAGACCCCCGGTCCGGTCGAAGACCCGCTGCGCCTCGCGCAACCGGTCGGGGAGGGCGGAGAGCAGCGCGGGTTCCACCCGGACCGGGGGAGTGTCGGCGATGGGATGACGGGTCGTGGTGCGGACGGCGTCCAGGCTCGCCTTGCCGCAGAGCCCGCAGGACGACGTCGTGTAGACGTTGCGCTCCAGCGTGATGTCGGGGACCACGACACCCGGCGCGAGCTTCACGTCGACCACGTTGTACGTGTTCACGCCGTCCGCCGTCGCGCCGGCGCAGTACACGATCGACTGCACCTCGGAGCCCTCACCGAGCACGCCCTCGCTCACCAGGAAGCCGGCCGCGAGCGCGAAGTCGTCGCCCGGGGTGCGCATCGTGATGGCGAGCGGTTTGCCGTTCAGCCGGATCTCCAAGGGCTCCTCGGCGACGAGGGTGTCGGGGCGCGTGGTGACTGCCCCGCCCCGGATGCGGATGGTGCGGCGACGCTCGGTAACCCGTCCCATGGCCGTTAAACCCGATTCTGTACGTGTTGGTAGCCGAAGCGGCCTTTGATGCAGAGGTTGCCGTGGGTCACCGGGTTGTCGTGCGGTGAGGTGACCTTGACGATTTCATTGTCCTGCACATGGAGCGTGACGTTGCAGCCGACGCCGCAGTACGCGCACACGGTCGTGGTCTGCGTCTGCGCGGGCTCGTCCCACGTGCCCGCCGCCCGCATGTCGAACTCGGAGCTGAAGGAGAGCGCCCCGGTGGGGCACACCTCGATGCAGTTGCCGCAGAAGACGCAGGCCGAATCGGTGAGTGGAGCGTCGTGCTCGGTGGAGATGCGGGCGTCGAAGCCGCGCCCGGCGACGGCGATCGCGAAGGTGTTCTGCCACTGCTCCCCGCAGGCGTCGACGCACTTGTAGCAGAGGATGCACTTGTCGTAGTCGCGGACGTAGAGGTCGTTGTCGATCTTCGGCTGTTCGTTGACCCGGGCGGCGTCCGTGCCGAAGCGGCCGGGTTCCGCGTCGTACTCCTTGATCCATTCGGCGGCCCGCGGGGTCGTCGACAGATCGGTCGAGGAGGCCAGCAGTTCCAGGACCACCTTCCGGCTGTGCCGGGCCCGCTCGGTGTCCGTGCGGACCGTCATGCCCGGCTCGGCGAGCCGGGAGCAGGCCGGGGCGAGCGTCCGGGCGCCCTCCACCTCGACGACGCACACCCGGCAGGCGTTCTTCGGGGTGAGCGTGTCGCCCTGGCACAGGGTCGGTACGTCCTTGCCCGCCGACCGGCAGGCGTCCAGGATCGTGGAACCCTCGGGGACCCGGGTCTCCGAGCCGTCGAGCGTGAACGAGACGAGACGGCGCGGCGGCTGAAGCGGCACAGCGGTCACTTGTAGACCCCCAGACGGTCGATGGCGGACTCCACGGCGTTCCACGCGGTCTGGCCCAGACCGCAGATCGAGGCATCCCGCATGGTCTGCCCCACCTCTCTCATGAGCGCGACGTCGGCGGCGGCCCCGGCTCCCGTACGGTCCACGATCCGGTGCAGGGCCTCCTCCTGGCGGACCGTGCCCACCCGGCAGGGCACGCACTGGCCGCAGGACTCGTCGCGGAAGAACTCCGCGATACGCAGAAGGATGCGGGGGAGCTCCACCGAGTCGTCCAGGACCAGGACCACGCCCGAACCGAGCGTCGTCCCGGCCGCGCGTGTGCCTTCGAAGGTGAGCGGGATGTCCACCTCGTCGGGGCGTACGAAGCCGCCTGCGGCGCCGCCGAGGAGGACCGCCCGCATGTCCTCCGGGGGCCCCGCGAGGGCGAGCAGCTCGCGCAGGTTCGCGCCGAAGGGCAGTTCGTAGATGCCGGGGCGGGCCACCTGTCCCGACACGCAGAACAGCTTGGTTCCGGTGGACGTCCCGGTGCCCGTCGCGGCGTAGGCGGCGGCACCGTGCTCCAGGATCGGCAGCACGTTCACCAGCGTCTCGACGTTGTTGACCGCGGTCGGCTTGCCGAAGAGACCCTTCTCCACCGGGAACGGGGGCTTGGAGCGCGGCTCACCGCGCTGCCCCTCGATCGAGTTGAAGATCGCGGTCTCCTCGCCGCAGATGTAGGCACCGGCGCCCCGCCGGATCTCGATGTCGAAGGCGTACCCCTGTCCGAGGACGTCGGGGCCGAGCAGCCCGCGGGTGCGGGCACTCGTCAGGGCGTGGCTCAGACGCTCGTACGCGCGGGGGTACTCGCCGCGGAGGTAGATGTAGCCGTGTGCTGCGCCGATCGCGTACCCGGCGATCGTCATCGACTCGATCAGTGCGTACGGATCACCCTCCATCAGCACCCGGTCCTTGAAGGTGCCCGGCTCACTCTCGTCGGCGTTGCAGACCAGGTAGTGCGGGCCGTCGGCCTGCTGGGCGGTGGCCTGCCACTTGCGGCCCGTGGGGAACGCGGCGCCGCCCCGGCCGACCAGGCCGGCGTCGAGCACCTCACGGATCACGCCCGCTGGGCCGAGCGCGAAGGCACGTCGCAGGGCGGTGTAGCCGCCGGTGGAGCGGTAGTCGTCCAGGGAGGCCGGGTCGACCGAGCCGATGCGCCTGAGCAGGACGAGACCGGGGTCGCCGGCCTGGGGAACCGCTGTTCCGGCCGGTGGTTCGACGGGGGCGGCCTCGGGGGCGCGGGTGGCTGTGACGACGGCGGCTGCGGTGGCGGGCGCGAGCACGGCGGAACACCGGAAGGCGCCTGCGACGGGTTCGTCCGCCGCCGGAGGTGCGCCTGCGACGGGTTCGTCCGCCGCCGGAGGTGCGCCTGCGACGGGTTCGTCCGCCGCCGGAGGTGCGCCCGCGACGGACTCTTCCCCTGCCGGAGGTGCGCCCGCCTGCAGCAGGAGTGCCGCGGGGGCCCGTTCGCACAGGCCCAGGCAGGGGCTCTCCTGCCAGACCGCGCCCTCGGCCGGGGTACCGGCGGGACCGAGACGCTCCGTCAGATCCGCGCACAGGGCCCCCGAGCCGCGGGCCGCGCAGGCCAGGTCCGTACAGACGTGGAGGACCTTCGCCGGGCGGGGCACCACCGAGAACATCGCGTAGAACGTCGCGACGCCGTACGCCTCCGCCGGGGCCACCGTCAGCCGTCGGCAGATGTAGTTCAGCGCGCCCTCGCTGATCCAGCCCACCCGGTCGTTCACCGCGTGCAGGGCCGGCAGCAGCTGGTCGCGGCGGTCCCTGGCCGCTGCCGCTCCGCCCCTCGCCCAGCGCAGGTCCGCGTCGGTCCGCTCCGCCGCCCCCTCCCAACCGGAGGGCGGCAGCCCCAACAGGGAGTCCACCGCTGCCCGTTCGCGGTCGGATGGGGCGGCGTCGGTGTACCTCAGGTCCATGCGGTCACCAGCTTCTCTATCCGTACGGCGGAGGCCTTGAACTCGGCGGTGCCGGCGATCGGGCAGTTCGCCTCGATGGTCAGCTGGTTGGTGTCCACCTCGTCCGGGAAGTGCATCGTCATGAAGGCCAGACCGGGCCGCAGCCCGGTATCGACCCACACGGGGGCGGTGACGCTGCCTCGCCGGGACGAGACGCGCACCTCCTCGCCCACCGCTACGCCGTAGGCCTCGGCGTCCTCCGGGCAGAGTTCGATGTACTCGCCCCGGCGCAGCGGCGAGGCGTAACTCCCGCTCTGAACACCGGTGTTGTACGAATCCAGCCGCCGCCCGGTAGTCAGGCGCAGTGGATAGGACTCGTCGGTGAGGTCGACCGGCGGGTCGTGCTGCACCAGGCCGAACGGGGCGGCCGCGCCACGCCGGACCGGGTCGGTCTCCCAGAGCCGGGCGTGCAGGAAGCTCGACGGGAGCCTGTCCGTGTCGGGGCAGGGCCACTGCAGCCCCTGATGCTCGGCGAGGCGCTCGTACGTCATCCCGAAGTGGTCGGGGGAGAGCGAGCGCAGCTCGTCCCAGACGGCCTGGGAGTCCTCGAACTTCCAGTCATGGCCGAGGTGTCCGGCCATGGCACAGATGATGTCGACGTCCTCGCGCGCCTCGCCGGGCGGTACGAGGGCCGCCCGTACCCGCTGCACCCGCCGCTCGCTGTTGGTCGTCGTCCCGTCGGTCTCGGCCCAGCCGGCCGTGGCGGGCAGGACGACGTCGGCCATCTCGGCGGTCTTCGTCAGGAAGATGTCCTGCACCACCAGATGGTCGAGGGAGGCGAGCCGGCGGACGGCCTGGTCGCTGTCGGCCTCGGACTGGGCGGGGTTCTCCCCGATGCAGTACACGGCTCGCAGTTCGCCGGTCTCCATCGCCTCGAACATCTCGGTCAGTGTCTTGCCGTACCGGGGCTGGATGACGGCGTCCCAGGACCTTTCGAACTTCTGCCGGGACCGCGGGTCGAGGATGTCCTGGAAGCCGGGCAGCTTGTTGGGGATGGCGCCCATGTCGCCACCGCCCTGCACGTTGTTCTGTCCACGCAGGGGCTGGACCCCGGAGCCGTACCGTCCGACGTGGCCGGTGAGCAGGGAGAGATTGATCAGGGCGCGGACGTTGTCGGTGCCGTTGTGGTGCTCCGTGATGCCCAGGGTCCAGCACAGCTGGGCCCGTTCGGCCGTGGCGTAGGCGTGGGCGAGGTCCCTGATCGCCTGGGCGGGGACCCCGGTCACCTTCTCGGCGGCGGTCAGGGTCCACGGCTCGACGAGCGCCACGTAGTCCGCGTAGCCCGTGGTCGCCCGGTCCACGAAGGCGTGGTTGACGAGTCCGGCGTGGATGATCTCGCGGCCGATGGCGTGGGCGAGCGGGATGTCTGTCCCGACGTTGAGCCCGAGCCAGCTCTCCGCCCACTCGGCGGTCGAGGTGCGGCGCGGGTCGACCGCGTGCATCCGGGCCCCGTTGCGGATGCCCTTCAGGACGTGCTGGAAGAAGATCGGGTGGGCGAAGCGGGCGTTGGAGCCCCACATCACGATGAGGTCGGTGTGCTCCACCTCCTCGTAACTGGAGGTCCCGCCGCCCGATCCGAAGGCGGCCGACAGCCCGGCGACGCTGGGGGCGTGGCAGGTGCGGTTGCAGCTGTCGACGTTGTTGGTGCCCATCACGACGCGGGTGAACTTCTGCGCCACGTAGTTCATCTCGTTGGTGGCGCGGGCGCAGGACAGCATGGCGAAGGCATCGGGGCCGTACGCGTCGCGGGTCTGCCGGAATCCGGCAGCCGCCCGTGCCAGCGCCTCGTCCCAGCTCGCGCGCCGCAGTGCTCCGTCGGTGCCGCGGACCAGGGGGTGGGTGAGGCGCTCGTAGGTCGTCGGCTGCCGGCCCTTGCGGTTCCGGGGGCCTGTGCGGTCGCTGTTCATGGCGCGCTCCCTGCTGGGGCCGAGGAGGAGGTGGTGGCGAGGAGATCGGCGAGCGCGTGCACGGCGCGCAGCGTCGGTACGGGCGTGCCGGCCAGCGAGGCCAGCTCGACGACGGCCGCGAGCAGCACGTCGAGTTCGAGGGGCTTGCCCTTCTCCAGGTCCTGGAGGGTGGATGTCTTGTGGTCGCCGACGCGCTCGGCGCCCGCGATGCGCCGCTCCACGGAGATCTCGGGCCGGCAGCCGACGGCCGCCGCCACGGCGAGGGTCTCGCGCATCATCGACTCCACGAGTGCGCGGGTGTCGGGATGGCGGCAGATCTGGCCCATGGTCGCCCGGGACAGCGCGCTGATCGGGTTGAAGGAGATGTTGCCGAGCAGTTTGATCCAGATGTCGTTGCGCAGATCCGGTTCGACGGGGCACTTGAGTCCGCCCGCGACCATGGCCTCACTGAAGTCCAGGCACCGCCTGGACACCGACCGGTCCGGCTCCCCGATGGAGAACCGGGTGCCTTCGAGGTGGCGTACGACTCCGGGCGCCTCGATCTCCGTGGCCGCGTAGACGACACATCCGATGGCGCGCTCGGGCGGCAGCGTGGCGCTCACCGAGCCGGCCGGGTCGACACTGTCCAGCCGGCGGCCGGTGTAGGGCCCGGCCAGGCCGTGGAAGTACCACCAGGGGATGCCGTTCTGCGCGGCGATCACGGCGGTGCGTGCGTGCATCAGCGGATGGACCAACGGGCCCGACACCGCGTACGAGTTGGCCTTGAGGCCGAGGAACACATAGTCGACGGGCCCGACGTCCGACGGGTCGTCGGTGGCGGCGGGCCGTGCGGTGAAGTCACCGCGCGGGCTGATCACGCGCACGCCGTCACGGCGCATGGCCGCCAGATGCGGGCCCCGGGCGATGAGATGGACCTCGGCGCCTGCGCGGTGGAGCGCGGCCCCGACATAGGCGCCGATGGCGCCGGCACCGACAACTGCGACTTTCACGGGGCTCTCCGTTCGGTGAGAGGACCGAGCGAGGGTGTCAAGTCGACAGAATATTGTCTACAGTATGCCGTTGAGAGGGGTCAATACTTCTGACAGCAGGTGACTTCTCCGCCGGGGTTACGGTGGGTGCACGGCGGTGGGTGCATAAGTTCCCCGGGAGCTGTTCGAGACGCTCCAAGCTCCGGCCCATATATCTGTGGGGTTACGTGCCCTTGTACCGATCGGTAGCAACCAAGACTGGATAGTTCCTGCCATACGTAGCGAGGGGAACCCGTACATGACCGGCTCACGTGTCGTGGCGCTCGGCCACTATCAGCCCGCCAAGGTGCTCACCAACCACGACCTGGCCGCCATGGTGGACACCAGCGACGAGTGGATCACCAGCCGCGTCGGCATCAGGACCCGGCACGTGGGTGGCCCCGACGAGCCCGTGGACGAGCTGGCCGCGCACGCCGCTGCCAAGGCGCTGGCCGGTGCCGGCCTGCAGCCCGCCGACATCGATCTGGTCCTCGTCGCCACCTCCACGGCGATCGACCGCTCGCCGAGCATGTCGGCCAGGGTCGCGGCCCGGCTGGGCATGGGTTCGCCCGCGGTGATGGACATCAACGTGGTCTGCTCGGGCTTCACGCACGCACTGGCGACCGCCGACCACGCCATCCGTGCCGGGGCCGCCACCCGCGCCCTCGTCATCGGCGCGGACAAGATGGGCGACATCGTCGACTGGACCGACCGTTCCACCTGCGTCCTGATGGGCGACGGTGCGGGCGCCGCCGTCGTCGTCGCCGACCCGGAAGCCGGTGACCGGCCCGGAATCGGCCCGGTCCTGTGGGGTTCGGTACCCGAGATGGGCAACGCGGTACGGATCGAGGGGACGCCCTCGCGGTTCGCGCAGGAGGGCCAGTCCGTCTACCGCTGGGCCACCACGCAGCTGCCGCCCATCGCCCGCAAGGTCTGCGAGAAGGCCGGCATCACCCCCGAGGACCTGGCCGCCGTCGTGTTGCACCAGGCCAATCTGAGGATCATCGAACCCGTCGCCAGGAAGATCGGCGCGGTCAACGCGGTCATCGCCCGGGATGTCGTGGATTCCGGCAATACGTCCGCGGCGTCGATCCCGATGGCCCTGTCCAAGCTGGTCGAGCGCGGGGAGGTCGAGAGCGGTGCTCCGGCCCTGCTCTTCGGCTTCGGAGGAAACCTTTCTTATGCGGGTCAAGTGATCCGCTGCCCCTGAACCGCATTGTGCTCGGTAGACTGTAGACGATAGGCAATTGCCGGGCGCCCGGAGGGGGAACCGCGATGTTGTCCGCAGGACTGCCGCAAGGAACGGTGCCGAAGCTGGATCGGCCGGGGCCGCTGCGCGAGCGTGTCTACGAGGCGCTGCTCGAACTGATCACCACGCGGGCACTCGGCCCCGGTCAGCACCTCATCGAGAGCGAACTGGCCGGGCACCTCGGGGTGTCGCGACAGCCGGTGCGCGAGGCGCTCCAACGACTGAACACCGAGGGCTGGGTGGACCTGCGGCCCGCGCAGGGCGCCTTCGTCCACGAACCCACCGAGGAGGAGGCGGACCAGCTGCTCTCGGTCCGTACGCTCCTGGAAGCCGAGGCGGCCCGGCTTGCCGCGGCCAACTCCGGGAGCGCCGGCATCGAGGCCCTCGAAGCGCTCTGCGTCAAGGGGGAACGGGCCGTCGCGGACGACGACGTGGACCTCGCCGTGGCCACGAACGCCGCCTTCCACGCCAAGGTGATGGAGCTGGCCGGCAACGTCGTCCTCGCCGAGCTGGCCGCGCAGGTCGACCGCCGGGTCCGCTGGTACTACACACCGGTGGCCCGCCAGCGTGGCACCCGGTCCTGGATCGAGCACCGCTCGCTGATCGCGGCCATCTCCTCGCGGGACGGGCAGCGGGCGACCGAGATCATGCGGGCGCACACGGAGCACACGCGCAAGACGTACCACGAGCGCGAGAAGAACTGACCGTCGCGCGCGGTAAGGAGGCCGGGGCCGACCGCCCCGGCCTTTTTGCTGCTCCAGGGCCCGGCCCCGACGCCGGGCCGCCCACCCGCCGGAGCCGCAGCGGCGGTGCCGGAACCCTCCGCCGGGTGGCGCCCCGGGAGACCTTTGTCCTCGGTGTGGAGAAAGTTGGAGCGGATTCACGCTCAACTTCTTCCCACTCGGGGAAAGCGCTGCTACGTTCCACTCGAAAGCCCGACGGACTGGCCGATGTGGCGGGGAGGGACGCGTGAGACGGATGACGGCACGACCCGCGAACGCCCATCAGGCGCGACTGCTCCGGCTGTTGCGCGACGGCGGTCCCAACTCCCGCGCACAGCTGGGCGACCAGGTCGACCTCTCGCGCTCCAAGCTCGCCGTCGAGGTCGACCGGCTGCTGGAGACCGGACTGGTCGTCGCCGACGGACTCGCCGCCTCACGCGGCGGACGCCGCTCGCACAACATCCGGCTCGCTCCCGCACTTCGATTCCTCGGCGTCGACATCGGCGCCACCTCCATCGACGTGGCCGTCACCAACGCCGAGCTGGAGGTGCTCGGCCACCTCAACCACCCCATGGACGTACGCGAGGGACCCGTCGCCGTCTTCGAGCAGGTGCTGGAGATGGCCTCCAAGCTGCGGGCCTCCGGGCTCGCCGAAGGATTCGACGGCGCCGGCATCGGCGTACCCGGTCCGGTCCGCTTCCCCGAAGGCGTCCCGGTCGCACCGCCGATCATGCCGGGCTGGGACGGCTTCCCGGTCCGCGAGGCACTCAGCCAGGAACTGGGCTGCCCCGTCATGGTCGACAACGACGTGAACCTGATGGCCATGGGGGAGCAGCACGCGGGCGTCGCACGCTCCGTCGGCGACTTCCTCTGCGTCAAGATCGGTACGGGCATCGGCTGCGGCATCGTCGTCGGCGGAGAGGTCTACCGCGGTACGACGGGAAGCGCCGGCGACATCGGGCACATCCAGGTGGAACCCGACGGACGCGCCTGCGCCTGCGGCAACCGGGGCTGCCTGGAAGCCCATTTCAGCGGTGCGGCGCTCGCACGCGACGCGGAGGACGCGGCGCGCGCGGGGCAGTCCGCCGAACTGGCGGCCAGGCTGGAAACGGCCGGAAGGCTCACGGCCATCGATGTGGCCGCTGCCGCGGCAGCCGGTGATCCCACCGCGCTGGACCTGATCCGCGAAGGCGGAAACCGGGTCGGCCAGGTCATCGCCGGACTCGTCAGTTTCTTCAACCCGGGCCTCGTCGTGATCGGCGGCGGGGTGACCGGGCTCGGCCACAACCTCCTGGCCAGCGTCCGGACCCAGGTCTACCGGCAGTCCCTGCCGCTGGCCACGGGCAACCTCCCCATCGTCCTCGGTGAGCTGGGGCCTACCGCCGGAGTGATCGGCGCGGCCAGGCTCATCAGCGACCACCTGTTCTCGCCGGCCTGATGTCCGGGCCGGCGCGCCGCTCACCGAGTGTTCCGCAGCCACCTCCGTAACAGCCCGTTCCGAGCTCTGCCCGCAGCACCCGCCCAGCAGTTTGGTCAGCAGTACGGCACCGCCTGCACTGCGACCTGCCCGCTCACCGGCCTTCCCCGAGCTCTCGGCTTCGCCCGAGCAGGGGAGACCCCGTTCGCCGAGGGGATCGTCATGGCACCCGAACCACCCCTGCTCACGATGTCCGGCATCACCAAGTCCTTCCCCGGCGTGCGCGCCCTCGACGGCGTGGACCTCGAGGTCCAGGCCGGCGAAGTCCACTGCCTCCTCGGCCAGAACGGTGCCGGCAAGTCCACCCTCATCAAGGTGCTGGCCGGGGCCCACCAGCCCGACGGCGGCGGCATCACCTGGCGCGGCGAGCCCGTCTCCCTCTCCTCGCCCATCGCCGCCATGCGCCTCGGAATCGCGACCATCTACCAGGAACTCGACCTGGTCGAGGGGCTGTCGGTCGCCGAGAACATCTTCCTCGGCCACGAACCGACCTCCGCCGGCTTCGTCGTCCGCACCCGTGAGGGCCGTGCAGCCGCCGCCGAACTGCTCGCGCGCCTCGGCCACCCGGAGATCGACCCGGCACGCGAGGTCGGCGATCTCTCCGCCGCCCACCAGCAGATCGTCTCCATGGCGCGGGCGCTCTCCCACGACGTACGGCTCATCGTGATGGACGAGCCCTCCGCCGCCCTCGACCCCGACGAGGTCGACAACCTCTTCCGGATCGTCGACGGTCTCACCGCCGACGGCGTGGCCGTCGTCTACATCTCCCACCGGCTCGAGGAGATCCGCCGCATCGGCGACCGGGTGACCGTGCTCAAGGACGGCCGGGCCGTGGCCGTCGGCCTCCCCGCCAAGTCGACACCCACGCGCGACGTCGTGGCCCTGATGACGGGCCGCAATGTCGAGTACGTGTTCCCCGAGCGGCCCGGGCACTCCACGGAGCGGGCCGTGGCGGAGCCCGTACTGAAGGTCGAGGGACTGGCCAGGAAGGGCGAGTTCGCGCCCGTCGACCTGGAGCTCAGGCCCGGCGAGATCGTCGGCCTCGCCGGACTCGTCGGCTCGGGGCGCTCCGAGATCCTGGAGACCATCTACGGCGCCCGCAAGCCCACGGCGGGGCGCGTCACCGTGGCCGGAAAACCCCTGCGCCCGGGAAGCGTCCGCGCAGCCGTCGCCGCCGGGATCGGCCTGGCACCCGAGGAACGCAAGGCCCAGGCACTGCTGTTGATCGAGTCGGTCACCCGCAACGTCTCCCTCTCCTCCCTGTCCCGCTTCTCGCGCGGCGGCTGGGTCGACCGGGGCGCCGAGCGGAAGGCGGCACAGGCCGCCACCCGCGAACTCTCCCTGCGCCCGGACAACCCGGACGCCCCCGTCCGCACCCTCTCCGGCGGCAATCAGCAGAAGGCGGTCCTGGCCCGCTGGCTGCTGCGCGGCTGCCGGATCCTCCTGCTCGACGAACCCACCCGCGGTGTCGACGTCGGCGCGCGCGCCGAGCTCTACGCCGTGATCCGCCGGCTGGCCGACGAAGGCCTCGCCGTTCTGCTCGTCTCCAGCGAAGTGCCCGAAGTGCTGGGCCTCGCCGACCGGGTGCTGGTGCTCCGCGAGGGCCACGTCGTGCACACGGCGGACGCCCGGGAGCTCGACGAGCACCGCGTACTCGACCTCGTCATGGAAGGGAGCCCGACGTCATGACACAGCCCGCACCGTCGGCGCAGCACCACGGGCCGGACAAGGGGACCCTGACCGGCCCCTCCGACGCGCCGCCCTCGAAGCAGAGCGGTGGCCTGCGCGCACTCGGCCTGCGCGCCGACGTCCGGAACCTCTCGCTGCTGGGCGTACTCCTCGCCCTGGTGGCAGTCGGCGGCCTCACCGAACCCGAGGCGTTCCTGGACACCGGGAACCTCCAGCTGATCCTGACCCAGTCGTCCGTCATCGGCGTCGTCACCGTCGGCATGACCCTCGTCATCATCGGCGGCGGCATCGACCTGTCGGTCGGCGCGATGGTCGCACTCGCGTCCGTCTGGGCGACGACGCTGGCCACCCAGGAGTTCGGCTTCGCGGGCATCCTGTTCACCGCCGTGATCGTCGGGCTGGCCGCCGGCCTCGTCAACGGGGTCCTCATCGCCTACGGGCGCATGGTCCCGTTCATCGCGACGCTGGCCATGCTCGCCTCGGCCCGCGGTCTCGCCCTGCAGATCACGGACGGCAAGTCACAGATCGTCACCGTGGACTCCGTCCTCGACCTGGGTCTTCCCGACTCGTACGTCCTCGGGATCCCGCCCCTGGTCCTGGTCTTCGCCGCCGTCACCCTGGCCGGCTGGCTGATTCTGAACCGGACCACCTTCGGACGCCGTACGGTCGCCGTCGGGGGCAACGCGGAAGCGGCACGGCTCGCCGGCATCGACGTACGCCGCCAGCGGCTCTACCTGTACCTGCTCTCCGGCCTCTGCTGCGGCATCGCGGCCTTCATGCTGATCATCCTGTCCGGCTCCGGCCAGAACACCAACGGCAACCTCTACGAACTCGACGCGATCGCCGCCGCGATCATCGGCGGCACCCTGCTCAGCGGCGGCCGCGGCACGATCGTCGGCTCCGTCCTGGGCGTCCTCGTCTTCACCACCATCACCAACATCTTCGCGCTCAACAACCTGCAGAGCGATGTCCAGCAGATCGCCAAGGGCGCGATCATCGTCGCCGCCGTCCTGGTCCAGCACCGTACGACGCGCCACGGCGAGACCTGAGAAACCCCCGCACGACCACCCACCCGCTGTTCCGCATGCCACGCACCGGATGAAGGGTTTGACAGCCATGCCAGAAACCAGCCGCAGAGGACTGCTCTTCGGAACCGCAGCCGTCTCCGCGGGCGCCTTCCTCACTGCCTGTACCAGCAACGAGCCCAAGGAGAAGGCAGCAGCGCAGACCGATGTGCCCGCCGCCGACGACAAGCCCGGCAAGCCCGTCACCATCGGCTTCGCCGGCCCGCAGGCCGACCACGGCTGGCTCAACGCGATCAACGTCAATGCCAAGTCGCGGGCGGAGAAGTACTCCGAGGTGACCCTGGAGATCACCGAGGGCTCCAACGACACCGCCGCCCAGATCGGCCAGGTCAAGACCCTCATCAACAAGAAGGTCGACGTCCTCGTCATCCTCCCCGCCGACGGCAAGGCGCTCACCCAGGTCGGCCTCGAAGCCATGAAGGCGGGCATCCCCGTCGTCAACCTGGACCGGATCTTCGCCTCTCCGCAGGCCTACCGCTGCTGGGTCGGCGGCGACAACTACGGCATGGGCCTCAACGCCGGGCACTACATCGGTGAGCAGCTCAAGGGCAAGTCGAACGCCAAGGTCGTCGAGCTCGCGGGCATCGACAACCTGGAGCTCACCAAGCAGCGCAGCCAGGGCTTCGCCGACGCCCTCAAGAACTACTCCAACATCAAGCTGGTTGCCCGTCAGGCGGCCGAGTTCACCGTCGAGTCGGGCCAGGCGAAGATGGCCCAGCTCCTGCAGGCGCAGAAGCAGTTCGACGCCCTGTGGAACCACGATGACGACCAGGGTGTGGGCGCGCTGCGCGCCATCGAACAGGCCGGCCGCGACGAGTTCATCATGGTCGGCGGCGCCGGGGCCAAGTCGGCCATGGACGCCATCAAGGCCGGCGACAGCGTCCTCAAGGCCACCGTGCTGTACCCGCCGACGATGGCCGCGTCCGCGATCGACCTTGCGCGTGCTCTCGGCCAGGGCAAGGGCGTCTCGGGTCTCGCCGAGATGGAGATCCCGACATCCCTCACCCTCTACTCGGCCGTGGTCACGAAGGACAACATCGACCAGTACCTGCCGACGGGCTTCAGCTGATCCCGCACCGCCGCCGCCACCGAACCACCGACGAGGAGGAAGTCCGCATGGCCCGTAGGGAAGAGACGGAGCAGGAGCCCGCAGCTCCGCCGCCGGTACAGCAGCCGACGGCGACGCTCGGGGTCGGCATGGTCGGTTACGCGTTCATGGGCGCCGCCCACTCGCAGGGATGGCGCACCGCGGGACACGTCTTCGACCTGCCGATGAGACCCGCTCTCGCCGCGATCTGCGGACGCGACCGTACGGCCGTCGAGGCCGCCGCCGCCCGGCACGGCTGGGCGGCGGCGGAGACCGACTGGCGCGCGATGATCGCCAGGGACGATGTGCACCTCGTGGACATCTGCACCCCCGGCGACAGCCATGCGGAGATCGCCATCGCCGCCCTCGAGGCGGGCAAGCACGTGCTGTGCGAGAAGCCGCTCGCCAACACGGTGGCCGAGGCGGAGGCCATGGTGGCGGCCGCCGAGCGGGCGGCGGCGCGCGGCCAGGTGGCGATGGTGGGCTTCAACTACCGCAAGGTGCCCGCCGTCACCTATGCCCGCACGCTCATCGCGGAGGGGCGGCTGGGCAGGCTGCGACACGTGCGGGCCACCTACCTCCAGGACTGGCTGGTCGACCCGGAATCGCCGCTCACCTGGCGGCTCAAGCGGGAGCACGCCGGATCCGGTGCGCTGGGGGACCTCGGGGCCCACATCGTGGACCTCGCCCAGTACCTGACGGGGGAGCTGCTGGTCGGCGTGTCCGCGGTGAGCGAGACGTTCGTGCGCGAAAGGCCCGTGCTCGCCGGTTCCACGGCCGGTCTCTCGGGCGCAGCGGACGGTACCGCGCGGGGGGCGGTCACCGTCGACGACGCGGCGCTCTTCACGGGACGCCTGGCCTCCGGTGCGCTGGCCTCCTTCGAGGCGACGCGGATGGCGGCCGGCCGCAAGAACGCCCTGCGGCTGGAGATCAACGGGGAGCGTGGCTCGCTCGCCTTCGACCTGGAACGGCTCAACGAACTCTCCTTCCACGACCACACCGAGCCCGCCACCTCGGCCGGGTTCCGGCGGATCCTGGTCACCGAGCCCGAGCACCCCTATCTCGAGGCGTGGTGGCCGCCGGGCCATGCGCTCGGCTACGAGCACACGTTCGTCCACCAGGCCCGTGACGTGGTGCGGACGATCGCCGAAGGGGCGGCGCCCGTACCGTCGTTCGCCGACGGGCTCCAGGTGCAGCGGGTGCTCGCCGCCGTCGAGGAGAGCGCCGAGAAGAACTCCGTACACACCCCGGTACCGGTCCCGTTCTAGGAGGTCCTGCGCATGCCCCGCCCCTTCACACTCTTCACCGGCCAGTGGGCCGACCTGCCGCTGGAGGAGGTCTGCCGGCTGGCCCGGGACTTCGGCTACGACGGGCTCGAACTCGCCTGCTGGGGAGACCACTTCGAGGTCGACAAGGCCCTCTCCGACCCCGGTTACCTCGACGGGCGGCGGCAGCTGCTCGACAAGTACGGGCTCACGTGCTGGGCGGTGTCCAACCACCTGGTGGGCCAGGCCGTCTGCGACAGCCCGATCGACGAGCGCCACCAGGGGATACTCCCCGCCCGGATCTGGGGGGACGGGGAGCCCGAGGGCGTGCGCCGGCGGGCCGCCGAGGAGATCAAGAACACGGCCCGCGCCGCATCCGCGTTCGGTGTCGACACGGTCATCGGCTTCACCGGTTCGTCGATCTGGCACCTGGTCGCCATGTTCCCGCCGGTGCCGCCGCACATGATCGAACGCGGCTACGAGGACTTCGCGGAGCGGTGGAACCCGATCCTGGACGTCTTCGACGCGGAGGGCGTGCGCTTCGCCCACGAAGTGCACCCGAGCGAGATCGCGTACGACTACTGGACCACGCACCGCGCCCTGGAGGCCGTCGGCCACCGTCCCGCGTTCGGGCTGAACTTCGACCCGAGCCACTTCGTGTGGCAGGACCTCGACCCGGTCGGCTTCCTGTACGACTTCCGGGACCGGATCTACCACGTGGACTGCAAGGAGGCCCGCAAGCGCCTCGACGGGCGTAATGGCAGGCTCGGCTCCCATCTGCCGTGGGGCGATCCCCGGCGCGGCTGGGACTTCGTCTCCGCGGGACACGGCGACGTGCCGTGGGAGGACGTGTTCCGGATGCTGCGGTCCATCGACTACCAGGGTCCGATCTCCGTCGAGTGGGAGGACGCGGGAATGGACCGCCTGACCGGTGCGCCGGAGGCTCTGGCCTCGCTGAAGCGGTTCGACTTCGACCCGCCGAGCGCGTCGTTCGACGCCGCGTTCGGGGGCGGCGACTGACAGGTCCGGGCTCCGTCCTGGACCCCGCTCCGCCACCGCCGGGGAGGCTCGATGCACAGCCCGGGCACGTGAGTTGCCGCACGGCACCTCACGTGGCCCGCTGCTTCGGGCCTGCCCGGTGACCACAGCCCGCGGTTCGTGCACACCGCCGCCGGGCCGCCTCGCCCTGCCCCGGCACCGCTTTGTCCTTCCAGAGGAAAAAGGCCGATCCAAGGGCTGCGTAAGGGCTTTCCGTCCGGGACGAACAGGTCTACCGTCCACTGGGTGTACACAGCATGACTCGCGTAACCCGGGTCCCCCACGGTGCCCGGTGTCACGAGCGCGGCAGTCCCCGCGCGCAACGGTACGGCTCCACCCGCCCGTACAACCGGCACTCTCCGGAGGACGCACGTGCACAGAAGCAGCAGACGGCTCCGCGCCCGCAAGACACTCGCTCTCCTCACCGGCGGACTGCTCGCAGCCGCCACCCTCACCCTGGGGTCATCGCCGGCGGCCACCGCCGACGCCCCGGCGGCGGCTGCCGAGGACTTCCAGCAGGTCACCCTCGCCAAGGGCGCCGCCGAGACCGGCGAACCCATGTCGCTGGCGGTGCTCCCCGACCGCAGCGTGCTGCACACCTCCCGCGGCGGAGAGCTGCGCATCACCGACAGCGCCGGCAACACCCGGGTCTCCGGCACCATTCCCGTCTACTCGCACGACGAGGAAGGGCTCCAAGGGGTCGGCATCGATCCGGGCTTCGCCGAGAACCGGGCGATCTACCTCTACTACGCCCCGCCGCTGGACACCCCTGCCGGCGACGCGCCGGAGACCGGCACCGCCGCCGACTTCGCGAAGTTCGACGGTGTGAACCGGCTCTCCCGGTTCGTGCTCAAGGAGGACGGCACCCTCGACAACGCCAGCGAGAAGAAGGTCCTCGACATCCCCGCCAGCCGAGGGATCTGCTGCCACGTCGGCGGCGACATCGACTTCGACGCGCAGGGCAACCTCTACCTGTCGACCGGCGACGACTCCAACCCGTTCGCCTCGGACGGCTTCTCCCCGATCGACGACCGGCCCGACCGCAACCCGGCGTTCGACGCCCGCCGCACCTCGGGCAACACCAACGACCTCCGCGGCAAGATCCTCCGCATCAAGGTCGCGGACGACGGCTCGTACACCGCCCCCGAAGGCAATCTCTTCGCCCCCGGTACGGACAGGACCCGCGCCGAGATCTATGCGATGGGCTTCCGCAACCCCTTCCGCTTCAGCGTCGACAGGGCCACCGGCATCGTGTACGTAGGAGACTACGGTCCCGACGCGGGCGCGGCCGACCCGAACCGCGGACCCGCGGGCCAGGTCGAGTTCGCCCGGGTGACGAAGGCCGGCAACTTCGGCTGGCCGTTCTGCACCGGTGACAACGATGCCTACACCGACTACGACTTCGCTACGAAGACCTCCGGTCCCGCCTTCGACTGCGCGGCCCCGAAGAACGAGTCGGTGCACAACACCGGCCTGGTCGACCTGCCCCCCGCGCAGGCCGCGTGGATTCCGTACGACGGCGGATCCGTGCCCGAGTTCGGCACGGGCTCCGAGTCCCCGATGGGCGGACCCGTCTACCGCTACGACGCGGACCTCGACTCACCCGTCAAGTTCCCCGAGGAGTACAACGGGGACTTCTTCGCCGGAGAGTTCGGGCGGCAGTGGATCAAGCGCATCGAGCAGGACGGTGACGGAGCCGTCCAGTCCGTCAACGACATCCCGTGGACCGGGACCCAGGTGATGGACATGGCCTTCGGGCCCGACGGGGCGCTGTACGTCCTGGACTACGGCCTCGCCTGGTTCGGCGGCGACGAGAACTCCGCGCTGTACCGCATCGAGAACGCGACGGGCGGCCGCTCACCCATCGCCGAGGCCTCCTCCAGCAAGACCTCCGGCATCGCACCGCTCCGGGCGAAGTTCTCCTCCGCGGGCACGACCGACGCGGACGGCGACGCCCTCACGTACGCGTGGGACTTCGGCGACGGCGGAACGTCCACGGACGCCAACCCCTCGTACACGTACAAGAAGAACGGCACGTACACGGCCACGGTGACCGCCAAGGACCCGACGGGACGCACCGGGGCGGCGAGCGTCCACGTGACGGTCGGCAACACCGCGCCCGTCGTGAACCTGCAATTCCCCTCCGACGGACAGCAGTTCGAGTTCGGTGACGAGGTGCCTTTCAAGGCCACCGTCACCGACCCGGAGGACGGCACCATCGACTGCAGCAAGGTCGTGATCAAGTTCACCCTGGGCCACGACAGCCACGGGCACGACATCACCACCGAGCACGGCTGCGAAGGCACCATCAAGACCGCGATGGAAGGCGGGCACGACCCGAACGCCAACATCTACGGTGGCGTCTCGGCCACGTACACCGACGGCGGGGGCGGCGGCCAGGCCGCGCTCACCGGCCGCGACCAGGCCCAGCTGCAGCCGCGCCACCGGCAGGCCGAGCACTTCGACAACTCCTCCGGCATCACCACACCGGAGAAGGCGAGCGCCCACGGCGGCCGGACCGTCGGAGACATCGACAACGACGACTGGATCTCCTTCACCCCGTACATCCTCGGCGGCACCACCAAGCTCACCGCCCGCGTCTCCTCGGCCGGCGCGGGAGGCTTCCTGGAAGTGCGGACCGGATCGCCCACCGGAACGATCCTCGGCTCGGCGCCCGTACCCGTGACCGGCAGCTGGGACACCTTCCAGGACATCGACGTGCCCCTGCGCGGTGCGCCCAAGAAGGCCACCGAGCTCTTCCTGGTCTTCAAGGGCGGTGCCGGTGCGCTCTACGACGTCGACGACTTCGAGCTCTCGAACAGCGCCCCGGACAGAACGGCCAAACGCGTCCTGGTCTTCTCCAAGACCGGCGGCTTCCGCCACGACTCCATCCCGACCGGGGTCGCCGCACTGAAGGAACTGGGCAAGGACACCAACATCACCGTCGACTCCACCGAGGAGGCCGGCCAGTTCACCACCAGCAACCTGGCCCGGTACGACGCCGTCGTCTTCCTCTCGACGACCGGTGACGTCCTCAACGGCGACCAGCAGAAGGCCTTCGAGAACTACGTGGCCACCGGAGGCGGCTACATGGGCGTCCACGCGGCCGCCGACACCGAGTACGACTGGGAGTTCTACGGCGGGCTCGTCGGCGCGTACTTCGACTCGCACCCGCAGATCCAGCCCGCGACCGTCCGCGTGGAGAACCACGACCACCCGGCCACCGCCCACCTGGACGAGGCCTGGGACCGAACCGACGAGTGGTACAACTACCGCACCAACCCCCGGGACAAGGCCCAGGTCCTGGCCACACTGGACGAGACCAGCTACACCGGCGGCACGATGAAGGGCGACCACCCCATCGCCTGGTGCCAGGCCTACCAGGGCGGCCGCTCCTTCTACACCGGCCTCGGCCACACCAAGGAGTCCTACGCGGAACCCGCCCTGCGCACGCACCTGCTCGGCGGCATGCGCTACGCCACCGGCCAGGTGAAGGCCGACTGCAAGCCCGACACCGGCTACCGGTCGATCTTCAACGGCAAGACGCTCGACGGCTGGAAGCAGGGCGGCCCCGGAAAGTTCGACGTCATCGACGGTGAGCTGCGCTCCGAGGGGGGCATGGGCCTCCTGACCTACCAGGCCAAGGAGCTCAAGTCCTACTCGCTGAAGCTCGACTGGAAGATGGCGGGCGACGACAACTCCGGCATCTTCGTCGGCTTCCCGGAGTCCGACGACCCCTGGTCCGCGGTGAACAACGGCTACGAGGTACAGATCGACGCCACCGACGCCGCCGACCGCACCACCGGGGCCGTCTACACCTTTAAATCGGCCAACATCAAAGCCCGTGACCAGGTCCTCAGACCTCCCGGGCAGTGGAACACCTACGAGATCCGGGTCCAGGGCGAACGTCTCCAGATCTTCCTCAACGGAGTGAAGATCAACGACTTCACCAACACCGACCCGGTGCGCAGCCTGAAGGACGGCTACTTCGGCCTGCAGAACCACGGGGCCGCCGACCAGGTGTCCTTCCGCAACATCCAGCTGAAGGAGCTGCCCTCCACGTAGGGCGGCCACCCTCTGCCGACGGTGGGCGGGGGAGGCTCACACACCTTCCCCCGCCCGCCGTCCTCCACCCCTCTTCATCCCCCCAGGGAGGCAGCCCGTGACCGCACACGCCGCTCGTACCGGAGTCTGGTTCATCGGAGCACGCGGCTCCGTCGCCACCACCGCCACCGCGGGGTGCGCCGCCATCGCCGCGGGCCTGCACCCGGCGACCGGCATGGTCACCGAGACACCACCCTTCGCCGACAGCGGGCTGCCACCCCTGACCTCCCTGGTCTTCGGCGGCCACGACACCATCGACTGCCCGCTGCCCAAGCGGGCCGAGGCACTCGCCGCCGGAGAGGTCCTGCCGTACGGACTGCCGTCCGCCGTCCGGGCCGAACTCGCCGCCGCCGACGCGGAGATACGCCTGGGGGGACCCCTCCCCGGTGACTCCCGCTCCGACGAGGAACTCATCACGGCCTTCGCCGCGGACCTCGTCGACTTCGCCCGCCGCCACGCACTCGCCCGCACGGTCGTCATCAACGTCGCGTCGACCGAACCGGCACCCGGCGAAGACGCCACCCGCCTGCCCGCCAGCTCCCTCTACGCGGCGGCCGCGCTCCGCGCCGGCTGCTCCTACGTCAACTTCACCCCCTCCACAGGGCTCCGCAGCCCCGCACTCCAGGACGCCGTCGACTCCTGCGGACTTCCTCACGCGGGGCGCGACGGCAAAACAGGCCAGACGCTGCTCCGCTCCGTGCTCGCCCCGATGTTCGTGCAGCGCGCCCTGCCGGTACGGGCGTGGTCGGGCACGAACCTCCTGGGCGGCGGGGACGGAGCGGCGCTGGCCGACCCCGCCGCCGCGGCGGCGAAGAACGCGGGCAAGGAACGCGTACTCGCCGACACGCTCGGGGCGGCGCCCGAGGGCGAGGTCCACATCGACGACGTCCCCGCGATGGGTGACTGGAAGACCGCGTGGGACCACATCGCGTTCGACGGCTTCCTCGGCTCGCGGATGATCCTGCAGACGATCTGGCAGGGCTGCGACTCGGCGCTCGCCGCCCCACTCGTCCTGGACCTGGCCCGGCTGATGGCACGCGCCCACGAAACCGGTCTGACGGGGGCGCGCCCGGAGCTGGGCTTCTACTTCAAGGACCCGGACGGCGGCCCGGCCGCACTGTCCGAGCAGTACGCGGTGCTGCTGGCCTTCGCCGAGCAGCTGCGGGCGGCCCGGTGAGGCCGCTCCGACTGTTCGCGACGCTGACAGGGGTGCCGGCACTGCTCGGTGCCACACGTGCCCGGAGCGTGCGGAACGACGGCCGCACCCCGGGCGTGAGCTCACCAGACAGCCTGTCCGGTGGGGGCGGGACTGCGCCCGCACCGGACAGGCCCCCCACTCGGGTGCCCCTCCGCGCCTGGGCTGAACTGCTGCGGGTGTCCGCCCTGTTCACCGTCCCCGGTGACGCACTGGCCGGGGCGGCCGCCGCCGGCCGGCGCCCCACCCGTGGCACGGCCCTCGCGGTCGGGGCGTCGCTGTGCCTGTACGAGGCGGGCATGGCCCTCAACGACTGGGCCGACCGCGACGAGGACGCCGTCGACCGTCCTCACCGCCCGATCCCGTCCGGCCGGATCGCACCCGGCGCGGCGCTGGCCGCGGCGGGCGTCCTGACGGCCGCGGGCCTGACCCTGGCGGCACGCGCCGGACGCCCCGCCCTGGCAGTGGCATCCGGTCTGGCAGCCACGGTCTGGGCCTACGACCTGCACCTGAAGCACACGAAGGCGGGCCCGGCAGCCATGGCAGCCGCCCGCGCGCTGGACCTCCTCCTGGGTGCGACGGCCACGAGGCCGGCTACGACGACGGCATCGACAGCGGCTACGACGACGGCATCGGCAGCGGCCACGACGAGGAGGCCGGCGGAACGAGGAGCCACCCGCACCGCGCTCCCCGCCGCCCTCCTGCTCGGGGCGCACACCTACTCGGTCACCGCCGTCTCCCGCCACGAGGCGCAGGGCGGGTCGACGAGCGTGCCCCTCGCGGCGCTCGCGGCGACCGTGGCGCTCGGCGCCGCCGTCGTACGCGAGCGAGGGGGCGGCCAAGGCCCGACCCCGCTTCATGAGACGGGCGCGAAGGGTGCGTCGGGCGCGGCAGCGGCAGGGGGACCACCCCTCCGCCCCCGGGCCGTCACCGACCGGCTCCTGCTGACCACCTTCGCCGGGGCCTACCTCCGAACCGCCGCACCACCCCTGCTCCACGCCGCCCTCAACCCGTCCCCGCCCCTCACCCAGCGCGCTGTCGGCGGCGGCATCCGGGCCATGATCCCGCTCCAGGCCGCACTGGCCGTCCGGGCAGGGGCACCCCTCGGCGGGCTCGCCGTCATGGGACTCGTCCCCCTCGCCCGCACACTCGCACGGAAGGTGAGCCCGACATGAGCCTCCGCCTCGGCTACGGCACCAACGGTCTGACCGACCTCCGCCTCGACGACGCCCTCGGGCTCCTCGCCGACCTCGGGTACGACGGGGTCGGGCTGACCCTCGACCACATGCACCTCGACCCCCTCGCCCCCGACCTCGTCGCCCGCACCCGCCATGTGGCCCACCGACTGGTCGAGTTGGGCCTCGACGTCACCGTGGAGACGGGCGCCCGCTACGTCCTCGACCCGCGACGCAAGCACGGCCCGTCCCTCCTGGACCCCGACCCCGAAGCCCGTGCGGCCCGCACCGCGCTGCTCGTCCGGGCCGTCGACATCGCCGCCGACCTGGGCGCGCACGCCGTGCACTGCTTCAGCGGCATCACCCCGCCGGGCACCACCACGGACACCGCCTGGCAGCGGCTGACCGACGCACTCGCCCCCGTACTGGACGCCGCCACGCGCACCGGCATCCCCCTCGCCATCGAGCCCGAGCCGGGCCACCTCCTCGCGACACTCGCCGACTTCCACCACCTGCGCACCCGCCTCGGCGACCCGGAACCGCTCGGGCTCACCCTCGACATCGGCCACTGCCAGTGCCTGGAACCCGCCCCGCCCGTCGACTGCGTCAAGGCCGCCGCGCCCTGGCTGCGCCACGTCCAGATCGAGGACATGCGGCGCGGGGTCCATGAACACCTGCCGTTCGGCGACGGCGAGATCGACTTCCCTCCGGTGCTCGAAGCCCTCGCCGCCACCGGGTACGGCGGACTCACCGTCGTGGAGCTGCCGCGTCACTCCCATGCGGGGCCCGAACTCGCCCGCACCTCACTGGAGTTCCTGCGAAGCGCCGCCGGAGCGACGAACGGAGCCGCCGCGTGCTGATCAGCCGCAAGGAACTCGACGCCCTGCTGCGCGGAGCGGCCAGGGCCTGGCTGGACGAGGCGCTGGCCGAAGCCGCGCACACCGCCGCACACCCCGGCACCGACACGGGCGCCCCGCCCTGGGAACTGCGCTTCGCCTCCGCGGGCCGGCACTGCGGACTCGAACACGCCGACTCCGTACGCGCACTGCTGCTCCTCGAAGCCCGGGCCGGACTGCCCGCCGTGACCAGGCTCTACGAACAGGGCACCGCCGCCGAGCGCCGGGCCGTCCTGCTCACCCTGCACCGGCTGGACCTCGGAGCCACCGCCCTTCCGCTCGTCGAGGACGCCCTGCGCACCAACGACACCCGGCTGGTCGCCGCGGCCGTCGGCCCGTACGCCGCCGCCCACCTCGACACACACGGCTGGCGGCACGCCGTCCTCAAGTGCCTCTTCACCGAGGTCCCCGTCGAGAACGTCTCCGAGCTCGGCCGCCGTGCCCGAGGCGACGCCGAACTCGCCCGCATGCTCGGCGACTTCGCCGCCGAACGCACCGCGGCAGGCCGCGCCGTCCCGGCCGGACTTCGAACCGTCCTCGATCTCACGGCCCCCGCCCCCGCCCCCACGGAGGAGTCCTGATGCGCATCTTCGACCCCCACATCCACATGACCTCCCGCACCACGGACGACTACCGGGCGATGTACGACGCGGGCGTCCGCGCTCTCGTCGAACCCTCCTTCTGGCTCGGCCAGCCACGCACCTCGCCCGCCAGCTTCTTCGACTACTTCGACGCCCTCCTCGGCTGGGAACCCTTCCGCGCCTCCCAGTACGGCATCGCGCACCACTGCACACTCGCTCTCAACCCGAAGGAGGCGAACGACCCCCGCTGCACCCCCGTCCTGGACGCGCTGCCCCGCTACCTCGTCAAGGACTCCGTCGTCGCCGTGGGAGAGATCGGCTACGACTCCATGACCCCGGCCGAGGACACCGCCCTCGCCACCCAGCTCCAGCTCGCCGCCGACCACGGCCTGCCCGCGCTCGTCCACACCCCGCACCGCGACAAGCTCGCCGGTCTGCACCGCACCATCGACGTCATCCGCGAATCGGACCTGGCCCCGGAACTCGTCCTGCTCGACCACCTCAACGAGACGACAGTGAAGGACGCCGTCGACAGCGGTTGCTGGGCCGGCTTCTCCATCTACCCGGACACCAAGATGGACGAGGACCGCATGGTCACGATCCTCAGGAACCACGGAACCGACAAGATCCTCGTCAACTCGGCCGCCGACTGGGGCAGGAGCGACCCGCTGAAGACCCGCAAGGTCGCGGACGCCATGATCGAGGCCGGATTCACCGAGGACGACGTCGACAAGGTGCTGTGGCGCAACCCGGTCGCCTTCTACGGACAGAGCGGCCGGCTCCAGCTCGACATCACCGCCCCCGACCCCCTCCACGAGGGCAACTCCATACTCCGCGGCGGGGAGTGACACGATGCGCTTCCGCCACCCCGACGGCTCCGTCGTCCACCTCGCCTACTGCACCAACGTGCACCCGGCGGAGACCCTCGACGGAGTCCGCGCCCAACTGCGCGACCACTGCGAGCCCGTACGCAGACGGCTCGGCCGCGACCGCATCGGCATCGGTCTCTGGCTCGCCAAGGACGCCGCCCGCGCCCTGGTCAACGACCCCTCCGCACTGCGCTCCCTGCGGACCGAACTGGAGCACCGCGGCCTCGAAGTGGCGACCCTGAACGGCTTCCCGTACGAGGGGTTCGGGGCCGAGGAGGTCAAGTACCGCGTCTACACACCGGACTGGACCGACCCCGAACGGCTCGCCCACACCACCGACCTCGCCAGGCTCCTCGCCGCACTGCTGCCCGACGACGTCACCGAGGGCACCATCTCCACCCTGCCGATCGCCTGGCGCACCCCGTACGCCGCCGATCCCACAGCCGCCGGCATCGCGCAGAAGGCGCTCACCACGCTCGCACAGCGGCTCGACGCCCTCGCCGAACTCACCGGGAAGTCCATCAGGATCGGCCTCGAACCCGAGCCGGGCTGCACCGTGGAGACCACCGCCGACGCCATCGCGCCCCTGACCGCCGTGGGCCACGACCGCATCGGCATCTGCGTCGACACCTGCCACCTCGCCACCTCCTTCGAGGACCCGGACACCGCACTCGACGCCCTGTCCGCGGCCGGGGTGCCCGTCGCGAAGGCCCAGCTCTCCGCGGCCCTGCACGCGGAACACCCCCACCTGCCCGAGGTGCGCAGCGCACTGGCCGCCTTCGCCGAACCGCGCTTCCTGCACCAGACACGCACCCTCACCGCCGCGGGCCTGCGGGGGACCGACGACCTCGACGAGGCCCTGACCGGCGGGACGCTCCCCGACAGCACCCCCTGGCGCTCCCACTTCCACGTACCGCTGCACGCACCCCCGGCGCCCCCGCTCACCTCCACGCTCCCCGTGCTCCAGTCCGTGCTGGCCCGGCTCGTCGGCGGCCAGAAGCCCCTGACGCGGCACCTCGAGGTCGAGACGTACACCTGGCAGGCACTCCCGGCGGAACTGCGGCCCCGTACCCGCGCCCAGCTCGCCGACGGCATCGCCAGTGAACTCACCCTCGCCCGCGACCTCCTGGTCGACCTCGGACTCAAGGAGCTGCCATGACCACCGACCCCACCCCGCTCCTCGTCCTCGACGTCGTGGGCCTCACCCCCCAGCTCCTGGAACACATGCCGAACCTGCGGGCGATGGCGGCAGCCGGTGTGCAGGCACCCCTGTCCACCGTCCTGCCCGCCGTGACCTGCGCCGCACAGTCCACCTTCCTCACCGGCACCACCCCCGCCGAGCACGGCATCGTCGCCAACGGCTGGTACTTCCGCGAGCTCGGCGACGTCCTGCTGTGGCGCCAGCACAACGGCCTCGTCGAGGGCGACAAGCTCTGGGACGCCGCCCGCCGGGCCCACCCCGGCTACACCGTCGCCAACATCTGCTGGTGGTACGCGATGGGCGCCGACACCGACTGGACGGTCACCCCCCGCCCCGTGTACTACGCCGACGGCCGCAAGGAGCCCGACTGCTACACCCGGCCGCCGGCCCTGCACGACGAGCTCACCGAGAAGCTCGGCACCTTCCCCCTCTTCCACTTCTGGGGCCCGGGCGCCGATCTCGTCTCCTCGCAGTGGATCATCGACGCCACCCGGCACATCCTCGCCACCCGCCACCCGGACCTGGCCCTGTGCTACCTCCCGCACCTCGACTACGACCTCCAGCGCTACGGCCCCGACGACCCCCGCTCCCACCGGGCGGCGAGGGACCTCGACCGGGCCGTGGCACCCCTCATCGAGGACGCACGCGCCGAGGGCCGCACGGTCGTCGCACTCTCCGAGTACGGGATCACCCGTGTCGACCGGCCCGTCGACATCAACCGCGCCCTGCGCCGCGCCGGGCTGCTGGAGGTCCACACCCAGGACGGCATGGAGTACCTCGACCCGATGTCCTCCCGGGCCTTCGCCGTCGCCGACCACCAGCTCGCCCACATCTACGTGCGGCGCCCCGAGGACCTGGACGCGACCCGGGAAGCCCTCGCGGACCTGCCCGGCATCGAACAGCTCCTGGACGACGAGGGCAAGAAGGCCCACCACCTCGACCATCCCCGCTCCGGGGAGCTCGTCGCCGTCGCGGAGAAGGACGCCTGGTTCACGTACTACTACTGGCTCGACGACGCCCGCGCGCCCGACTTCGCGCAGCTCGTCGAGATCCACCGCAAACCCGGCTACGACCCCGTCGAGCTCTTCATGGACCCCCAGGACCCCTACGTCCGGGTCAAGGCCGTGACCGCGGTCGCCCGCAAGAAGCTCGGGATGCGCTACCGCATGGCGGTCGTCCCCCTGGACCCCTCACCCATTCGCGGCAGCCACGGCCGCCTTCCCACGAGCGACGACGAAGGTCCGCTCATCCTCTGCTCCACCCCCCACGCGTTCACCGGCCGGGTCCAGGCCACCGAAGTGAAGTCCCTGCTCCTCCAGCTTGCCGGACTGCACTGACCATCCGCTCAGCCCGCCCACCCACACAGGGAGTTACGTGATGACGAGCCGCACCCCGAAGGACTCCGAACTGGCCCGCAGACTCAGCCGCCGCAACGTCCTGGGCGTCGCCGCCGGAGCCACCGCCGCCACCCTCCTGGGCGCCGCGACAGCCCAGGCGGCAGGCACCACGAGCCAAGGACACGGCCAAGGCCACGGCCATGGTCACGGCAAGGGCCGTGCCGTCCTGCCCCCCGGCCGCCTCGGAATCCAGCTGTACAGCCTCCGCGACAAGGTCTCCACGCTCGGCTTCGCCCCCGTCTTCGCCGAGCTGGAGAACTACGGTTACGACGAGATCGAGTTCGCCGGATACACCCAGGGCTCGGCCGGCGCCATCACCCTCGCCCAGCTCAGGAAGCTGGCCAAGGACCACGGGCTGAACCCCATCGGCAGCCACGTCGGCTACTACGACGACAACAACCCGGGCGCCTACACCTTCGCCCAGAACCTCACCAAGGTCCTCGACGACGCCGAGGCCCTCGGCCTGAAGCACATCGGTACCGCGTCCGGCCCGTTCCGCTACGGCTCCACCGTGGACGGCTGGAAGCGTGCGGCCGAGGATTTCAACACCTACGGAGCGGCCGCCCGCAAGCGCGGCATGAAGTTCTACCAGCACAACCACGCGGAGGAGTTCTCCTTCGCCACCGACAAGCCGGGCGTGCGGCTCTACGACGTCCTGCTCGCCGAGACCGACCCCGACCTGGTCTACCTGGAGATGGACATCTACTGGGCGTTCTGCGCGCAGTTCCGCTTCGGGAAGAAGGCCGACGGCACTCCCGCCCCCTTCAACCCCGTCGACTACGTACTCAGGCAGCCCGACCGCTACCCCCTCTTCCACGTCAAGGACGGCACCCGTGACGACTCCGCGCGCGACGGTTACGACATGACGGACGTCGGCGACGGGGACATCGACTACAAGACCTTCCTCAGCCGCGTCACCGAGCGGACCCACCGGGGCCGCACCTACCACCACTGGCAGACCGAGCACGACAACCCGGTCGAGTCCTTCGCCTTCGCCCGCAAGTCCAGCGAGCACCTGCACTCCCTCCGGGAGCGCTGCGGCGACTGACGCCTGACAGCACCTGCGTGTGGGGCCCGGTTCCAGTAACCGGGCCCCACACGCAGGTGCTGCGGGTGTGCGATCAGTCGCTCTCCCGGCTGATCGGGGACGGGTTGGCCTTCACCAGCAGGTGCCCCTTACGGTCGCGTCCGGGTGCCGCCAGGAACAGGGCGAGGAACCCCGCGAAGAACGAGATGCTGCCCGCCAGGATGAAGGCGCCGTTGAGCCCCCAGGCGTCGACGACCAGGAAGCCCATCCCCGCCCCGAGTCCGGAGACGAGCTTGGAGCTGTAGACCATGCCGTAGTTGGTGGCGTTGTTGTTCTCACCGAAGTAGTCCGCGGTCATCGCGGCGAACATTGGGAAGATGGCGCCGCCCCCGAAGCCGGAGATGGCGGAGAAGAGCAGGAACAGCGGCAGGCTCTTCAGTTCGGCCGCCCAGATGATGCCGAACTGGGCGAGCCCCAGGATGACGCAGACGTAGAGCAGGCACTTCTTGCGGCCGTAGAGGTCGGAGAGCCAGCCGATGACGCCCCGCCCGGTGCCGTTGACGATCGCCTTGAGCGACATGGCGGTGGCCACGATCCCGGCGGCGAACCCCGCGTCCTGGCCGATGTCGATCTGGAAGGCGATACCGAAGATGTTCACGCCGGACGTACAGGCGAGGCAGCACCACATCAGCGCCACGCGGCCGGTCCTCCATGCCTCGCCCGGGGAGAACTGCTTGACGGCCGGCGGGTTCTTCTCCAGCGAACGGCGTGCCCGCGGGTCCTCGGGCGGGTTGAGCGGGTCGACCTCGGCGGGCCACCAGTTCTTCGGCGGGTCCCGGAAGAAGAAGCCGGCGCAGGCCACGAGCGCCGCGAGGAAGACGCCCACCGAGACCAGGACCCACTTGAAGTTGGTGATGTCCATGAACCCGGTGAAGATGAAGACGAACGGCACCGATCCGTAGGCGAAACCGCCGTTGACGAAGCCCGTCTTGCCGCCTCTGCGCTCCGGGTACCACTTGCCGACCATGTTCACGCAGGTGGCGTACACCATGCCCGCGCCCATGCCGGAGAACATACTGAAGCCGATGTACGCGACGATCACGTGCGGCGCGTACGCCAGTGACAGGTAGCCGAGAAGGGTGCCCGTCGCGCCGAGCATCATCGCCCAGCGGGCCGGCAGCCTGCCGGTCTCCCGCAGCCTGCCCGCGGGCATCGCGACCGCGGCCTGGAAGAACACCCAGACGGTCATCATCCAGTAGATGTGACCGCTGTCCCAGTTGTGCGCGTGGTGCAGCGTGTCCTCCGCCGACGCGAACGCGTACTCGGCCGAGCTGATGCCCATCATGCCGATCCACGGCAGGATGACCATCCACTTGCGCTTGCGGCCCATGATGTCGACATCGGTCTCGCCGATGCGGTACATGCGCCCGTTGGCGTCCGTCACCTCCCGGAAGGGGACGGGTGTGGAGATGTCAGTTGTCGTCATTGTCGATCGAACCCCTTGCGTGGAAGAAGTCTGGCCAGCGCCCCCTGCCCGTTCTCACTTCGCGTCGCGCGCGGGGTCCGCGGCCGAGCGGTCGGCCGCAGACCCCGTGGTCCGAGTCCTCTCAGGTCATCGCCCACCGCCCAACAGGCCGGCAGCGCGAGCCCACCGGTACTTGGCTCCCAGCACGGCCACGGGCTTCTCCGTGGTGTACGGGTACGCGACGACCCCGTGCTCGTAGAGGTACTGGCACGCCTCTTCCACTTCCGTGTCACCCGCCAGCGACGCCACCACCGGCTTCTCGATGCCCCGCTCCCTGAACTCCTGGACCACGCGGGCGGTCAGTTCGGCGAAGGCCATCGGGGGAGTGACGATCGTGTGCCAGTAGCCCAGCACCAGGGCGTGGATGCGCGGATCCTCCATGCCCAGCCGGATCGTCGCCTCGTACGTCGACGGCGGCTCGCCGCCCGTGATGTCGATCGGGTTCCCGGCCGCGCCGAACGGCGGGATGAACGCCTTGAACGCCGCGTCCAGATCGGGCGGAATCTCCATCAGCGAGAGCCCGTTGTCGACGAGCGCGTCCGACAGGAGTACACCCGAACCGCCCGCCCCGGTGATGATGACGACGTTGTCGCCCTTGGGCGCAGGCAGCACCGGCAACGCCCTCGCGTACTCGAGCATGTCGTTCAGCCCCGGCGCCCGGATCACCCCCGCCTGCCGCAGGATGTCGTCGTACACCGCGTCGTCGCCGGCCAGCGCGCCCGTGTGCGAACCTGCCGCCTTGGCGCCCGCGGTGGTGCGCCCGGCCTTCAGGACCACGATCGGCTTCTTCGGAACGGTCGCCCGCGCCGCCTCCACGAACGCACGACCGTCCTTGAGGTCCTCCAGATGCATGGCGATGCACTGGGTGTTGGGGTCCTCACCGAACCAGGTCAGCAGGTCGTCCTCGTCGATGTCCGACTTGTTGCCGAGCCCGACGATCGCCGACACGCCGGTCTTCGTCGAGCGGGCGAAACCGAGGATCGCCATGCCGATGCCACCGGACTGGGAGGTCAGCGCCACCCCGCCCTTGACGTCGTACGGCGTGCAGAAGGTGGCGCAGAGGTCCTGCCACGTGGAGTAGTAGCCGTAGATGTTGGGCCCCAGCAGCCGCACGCCGTACCGTTCGCCGATCGCCACGATCTCGTCCTGCAGGGCCTGTTCGCCGGTCTCGGCGAACCCTGACGGGATGAGCACGGCATTGGGAATCCCCTTGCGCCCCACCTCTTCCAGCGCCGATGCCACGAACTTGGCGGGGATCGCGAAGACCGCCACATCCACCTCACCGGGAACGTCGGTGACACTCTTGTACGCCTTGCGGCCCTGAATGTCATCGGCCCTGGGGTTCACCGGATGGATCTCGCCCGTGAAGCCGCCGTCGACGAGGTTGCGCATCACCGAATTGCCGATCTTCCCCTGCTCGTTGGAGGCGCCGATCACCGCGACCGAACGCGGCTCCATCAGCCTGCGCATCGATACGAGGATCTCCTCGCGGCCGTAGGTGCGCCGTACCTTCACCTCCTCGGTGGTGAGCAGGATGCGGATGTCCGCGGCGATCGCGCCGTCCGGCGACGCGATCACGGGATTGAGGTCCACCTCCGCGATCTCAGGGAAGTCCGTGACCAGTCGAGAGACCCGCCGGATCTGCTCCGCCAGCGCCCACCGGTCGACCGGTGGCGCGCCGCGCACGCCGCGAAGGACTTCCGCGGCGCCGATCGAGTCGAGCATCGACTGCGCCTCGTCCGCGGACACGGGAGCCAGCCGGAAGGTGATGTCCTTGAGGACCTCCACCAGGACCCCGCCGAGCCCGAACGCCACCACCTTCCCGAACGTCGGGTCGGTGACCGCCCCGATGATGACCTCCTGGCCCGGCGGAACCAGCTGCTGGACCTGCACGCCGTGGATCCGGGCGTCCGGTGCGTACGCCTTCGCGTTCTCGATGATCCGGCGGAAGGCGGACCGCACCTCCGCGGCACCCGAGACCCCGACCACGACCCCGCCCGCATCCGTCTTGTGCAGGATGTCGGGGGAGACGATCTTCAGTACGACGGACCCTCCGAGACGGTCCGCGAACGCCACGGCCTCCTCGACGTCCCGGGCCAGCTCCTCGCCCGGTACGGCGATGCCGTACGCGTCGGCGACGACCTTCCCCTCCGGTGCGGTGAGCGCGCTGCGCCCCTCGCTCCGTACGGCGTCGAGCAGCGCCCGTACCCGTTGCTGTTCCTTCTCCTCGACTGTTCCGGCCATGCTCAGATGACTCCGTTCGTCTTCAGCAACAGCAGTTCCTCGTCGCCCAGACCCAGTTCGCCGACGTACACCTCGGCGTTGTGCTCCCCGAGCAGTGGGGACGTGCGGATCTCGACGGGGGAGTCGGACAGCTTCAACGGGCTGCCGACCGTGGTGAACGTGCCGCGCTCCGGATGGTCGACGCGCACCACCATCTCGTTGGCGGCCAGGGACTCGTCCTCGACGATCTCCTTGGTGGAGAGGATCGGGCCGCACGGGATGTTGTGCGCGTTCAGCTGCTCCAGGACCTCCCACTTGGGGAGCGTGGCCGACCACTCCTCGATCAGCTGGAACATCTTCCCGAGCTTCGGAAGCCGGGACTCCGGCGACGCCCACTCGGGGTCCTCCGCCAGCTCCGGCCGCCCGATCAGTGCGGACAGGGGCTTCCAGCCGACGGGCTGCACGATGACGTACACGTAGTCGTTGGGGCCGCCCGGTGCGCACTTCACCGCCCATCCCGGCTGGCCGCCGCCACTGGCGTTGCCGCTCCGCGGCACCTCGTCGGCCCCGGCGGTGTCCTGGGCGTTGGGGTACTCGGCGAGCGCCCCGTGCGCCAGCCGCTGCTGGTCACGCAGCTTCACCCGGCAGAGGTTGAGCACCGCGTGCTGCATCGCCACGTTCACCCGCTGCCCGCGCCCGGTGTTCTCCCGCTGGAACAGAGCGGCGAGGATGCCGGCCACCGCATGGACCCCGGTGCCCGAGTCGCCGATCTGCGCACCCGTGGCGAGCGGTGGCCCGTCCTCGAAGCCGGTGGTCGACATCGATCCGCCCATGGCCTGCGCGACGACCTCGTACGCCTTGAAGTTGGTGTACGGGCCGTCGCCGAAGCCCTTGATGGAGGCATAGACGATCCGGGGGTTGATCTCCTGGATCCTCTCCCAGGTGAACCCCATGCGGTCCACGGCGCCCGGGCCGAAGTTCTCCACCATCACATCGCTGCGCCGGATGAGCTCGGTCAGGATCTCCTTGCCGCGCTCGCTCTTCGTGTTGAGGGTGATGCTCCGCTTGTTGCAGTTGAGCATCGTGAAGTAGAGGGAGTCGACGTCGGGCAGATCCCGCAACTGCTTGCGGGTGATGTCGCCGCTCGGCGCCTCCAGCTTGACCACGTCCGCCCCGAGCCAGGCGAGCAGCTGGGTGGCGGAGGGACCGGACTGTACGTGCGTCATGTCGAGGACGCGTACGCCCTCAAGAGCTTTGGTCATGCCAACGGCTCCTCTGCTACTTGTACATGGTCTGGTTCATCGTTCCTGGGGCGTACGCGTCGGGGTCGACCCAGACGTTGATGAGCGAGGGCAGACCCGACTCGCGCGCCCGCTGCAGCGCGGGGGCGATGTCGGCGGGGTCGCGCACCTCTTCGCCGTAACCGCCCAGCATCTGGGCGAACTTGTCGTAGTGGACGTCGCCGAGGGTGTTGCCGACCCGCTCGCGCTCGTCGCCGTACTTGGCCTTCTGGCCGTAACGGATCTGGTTCATCGAGGAGTTGTTGCCGACGATCCCGACGAACGGGAGCTTGTAGCGGACGAGCGTCTCGAAGTCCCACCCGGTCAGGGAGAACGCGCCGTCGCCGAAGAGCGCCACGACCTCCTTGTCGGGCCTGGCCTGCTTGGCGGCCAGGACGAACGGAACGCCGACGCCGAGCGTGCCGAGGGGCCCCGGGTCCATCCAGTGGCCCGGTGTGCGGGGCTGGACCACCTGGCCGGAGAAGGTGACGATGTCGCCGCCGTCCCCGATGTAGACGGAGTCCTCGGTCAGGAAGTCGTTGATCTCGCTGACCAGCCGGTACGGATGGATGGGTGAGGCGTCCGACCTGAGCTGGGGCAGCCGCTTGTCGATCGCGGTCTGCTCGGCGGCCCGGAGTTCGTCCAGCCACGCCTTGCGCTTCACCGAACCGCCGTTGAGCCGCCCGCTCGCCGCCTCCGTGACCGCCTTCAGCACGAGTGAGGCGTCGCCGACGATCCCGAGGTCGATGTCGCGGTTCTTGCCCACCGTGCGGTAGTCGAGGTCGATCTGGACGACGGTCGCGTCCTGCGAGAGCCTTTTTCCGTAGCCCATCCGGAAGTCGAAGGGCGTCCCCACGATCACGATGAGGTCGGCGTTGGAGAACGCGTACCGCCGCGAGAGCTGGAAGTGGTGCGGGTCGCCGGGAGGCAGGGTGCCGCGGCCCGCACCGTTCATGTACGCGGGGATGTTGAGGGTGCGGACCAGCTCGGTGGCCGAGTCCGTGGCCCGCGTCGTCCAGACCTGACTGCCCAGCAGGATGGCGGGCTTCTCCGCGTGGACGAGGAGATCCGCCAGCTTCTCGATGTCGGCCGGGTCGCCGGCCGCGCGCGTCGAGGCCCGGTACTGCCCGGCCTCGGGCACGCGAGCCCTGTCCACCGGCACCTTGGCGTCGAGGACGTCGCGCGGGATCTCCAGGAAGGAGGGCCCGGGGGCGCCGTGGTAGCACTCCCGGAACGCCATCGACACCATGTCCGCCGCCCGCGCGGTGTCCGGCACGGTGGCCGCGAACTTGGTGATCGGCGTCATCATGTCGACGTGCGGCAGGTCCTGGAGCGATCCCATCTTGTGCTGGGTGTGCGCTCCCTGACCACCGATCAGCAGCATCGGTGACTCCGCGCGGTAGGCGTTGGCGACACCGGTGACGGCGTCGGTCGTCCCCGGTCCCGCGGTGACGACGGCGCATCCGGGCTTGCCGGTGATGCGGGCGTAGCCGTCGGCTGCGTGGGCGGCGACCTGCTCGTGGCGTACGTCGACGACCTCGATGCCCTCGTCGACGCAGCCGTCGTAGATGTCGATGATGTGGCCGCCGCAGAGGGTGTAGATGCGCTCCACCCCCTCCGCCTTGAGTGCCTTGGCGACCAAGTGCCCACCGGAGATGAGGTTCTGGGTGTCGTGGCTGTCCTCAGGCATGGCGATGTCCTGTCCCTTCGTAGGGGAGTGCGGGAGCCGGTCCGCCGCTCCCGCGGTACATTGCATACAGTCGACGAATACTGTATGAAGATTGTTATCCCGCATCCGGTGGGTGGTGTCCAGGGGGCGTGCGGCACTTTCACAATCGGCACGATCGGGAGTGGCTATGGATCTGTACGAGCACCAGGCAAGGCAACTCTTCGCGGATCACGGCATATTCGTACCGGACGCCGAGGTCGTGGACGACCCGTCCGAGGCCCGCGCGGCGGCCGAACGGCTCGGCGGCCGCGTCGTCGTCAAGGCGCAGGTGAAGACCGGCGGCAGGGGCAAGGCGGGCGGGGTGAAAATGGCGGCGGACCCCGGGGCCGCCGTCGTCACCGCCCGCCAGATCCTCGGCACGGACATCAAGGGACACCGGGTCCGTACGGTCATGCTCGCCGAACCCGTCGACATCGAGGCGGAGTTCTACGTGAGCTACGTCCTGGACCGGGCCTCGGGCACCTTCCTCGCCATCGCCTCGGCGGAGGGCGGCATGGACATCGAGGAGGTCGCGGCCACCCGTCCCGAGGCGGTGGCCCGAATCCCCGTCGACCCGGTCGAGGGGGTGACGGCGGCCAAGGCGACAGAGATAGCCGCGGCCGCCGCTCTCCCGTCCGCCGCGGTCCCCGTACTCCAGGCGCTGTGGCAGGTCCTCACCCAGGAGGACGCCCTGCTGGTCGAGGTCAACCCGCTGGTCCGCACCACGGACGGCCGGATCCTCGCCCTGGATGGCAAGGTGACGCTCGACGACAACGCCGCATTCAGGCAGTTCCGTTGGGGTACTGACGCCACGGACCCGCACGGGGACCCGCTGGAGGCCGCTGCCGCCGCCAAGGGCCTCAACTACGTCAAGCTCGACGGCGAGGTCGGCATCATCGGCAACGGCGCCGGACTGGTCATGTCCACCCTCGACGTGGTCGCCGGCTGCGGGGCGAGGCCCGCCAACTTCCTCGACATCGGGGGCGGCGCCTCGGCCCGCGTCATGGCCGACGGTCTCACCGTCATCCTCTCCGACCCGTCGGTGAAGTCCGTCTTCGTCAACGTCTTCGGCGGCATCACCGCCTGCGACGCGGTCGCCGACGGGATCGTCCAGGCGCTGGATGCCGTCCACCTGACGAAACCACTGGTCGTACGCCTCGACGGCAACAACGCGGCCCGCGGCCGCGCGATCCTCGACGGCCGCGCACACCCCCTGGTCCAGCAGGCGACGACGATGGACGGCGCAGCCGACCGAGCAGCCCGACTGGCCCTGGGAGGGCACTGATCATGGCCATCTTCCTCACCAAGGAGAGCAAGGTCCTCGTCCAGGGAATGACCGGCGCCGAGGGCATGAAGCACACCCTGCGGATGCTCGCCGCGGGAACCCGGATCGTCGGGGGCGTCAATCCGCGCAAGGCCGGCCGGACCGTGGACCTCGACGACCGTCCGGTCCCCGTCTTCGGATCCGTACGCGACGGAATGGACGCCACCGGGGCGGACGTCACCGTCGTGTTCGTCCCGCCGCCGTTCGCCAAGTCTGCGGTCATCGAGGCGGCCGACGCGGGCATCGCCCTGGCCGTGGTCATCACGGAGGGCATCCCCGTCCACGACGCGTTGGCCTTCCACGCCCACGCGCGCTCACGCGGCACGCGCATCCTCGGCCCCAACTGCCCCGGCGTGATCAGCCCCGGACAGTCGAACGCGGGCATCATCCCGGCCGACATCGCGACGAAGCCCGGCCGCATCGGCCTGGTCTCCAAGTCGGGCACCCTCACGTACCAGTTGATGCACGAGCTCCGCGAGACCGGTTTCTCTTCGGCGGTGGGCATCGGCGGCGACCCGGTGATCGGGACGACGCACATCGACTGCCTGACAGCCTTCGAGAACGACCCCGACACCGAACTGATCGTCCTGATCGGCGAAATCGGCGGAGACGCGGAGGAACGGGCCGCGGCGCACATCGCGCAGCACATCACCAAGCCGGTGATCGGCTACATCGCCGGCTTCACCGCACCCGAGGGCAGGACGATGGGCCACGCGGGAGCGATCGTCTCGGGCTCCTCCGGCACGGCGGCCGCCAAGAAGCAGGCACTGGAGGCCGCAGGGGTAGCGGTCGGGGCCACACCGACGGAAACGGCCCGACTGGTGGAGGAACGGCTTCGGTACTGATCTCTACCAGTGAGGACACCCTTCAAGCCCGTCCGGGCGATCGAGGACGTTCCCGAGCCCTACGGGTGAGGGCACCCATTCAAGCCCGTCCGGCGATTGAGGACCGAGGCCCGGGGCGGAGCCCCGGTTACGGGAAGGGGCGGGCAGGGGACAAGGCCCGCCGCAGGCGCCCCACCCGCTCCGCCCCCCGGACCACAACCGCCCCACCCCCCGCCCGCGTACGTGCACCGAGAGCGGAGACCCATGAAACCCCCAGCACCCAGCACCCTCATCCTCAAACCCCACACCACCTGGCCCGAAGCCTGGCAACGCGCACGAGCAGCCGCCCCCGAGGCCTTCCAGGACGACCACGTCCGCAACCTCTGGGCCGCCACCTGGCACCAGGACGGCCGCACCCTCCCCGCCACCAGCCCCATCGACAACACCCCCATCGTCGGCCCGCCCCGCCTGGACGCGGCGACCGCCCGACAGGCCGTACGGGCCTCCCTCGACCAGCACCGCGCCTGGCGCCACATCCCCCTCCCCGAACGCCGCGCCCGCGTGGGAGCCGCCCTCGACGCACTCGCCGAGCACCGCGAGCTCCTCGCCCTCCTCCTCGTCTGGGAGATCGGCAAACCCTGGCGGCTCGCCCAGGCCGACGTGGACCGCGCCATCGACGGTGTCCGCTGGTACGCCGACACCATGGACCGGCTCCTGGCCGACCGGACCCCGTTACCCGGCCCGGTCTCCAACATCGCCAGCTGGAACTACCCCATGTCCGTACTGGTCCACGCGATGCTCGTGCAGGCCCTGGCCGGCAACGCGGTGATCGCCAAGACGCCCACCGACGGCGGCGTCGCCTGCCTCACCCTGGCCTGCGCACTCGCCGCCCGCGAGGGCATCCCGCTCACCCTCGTCAGCGGGAGCGGCAGCGAACTGTCCGCCCCCCTCGTCCGCTCGCCCGAGATCGGCTGCGTCTCCTTCGTCGGCGGGCGCGACACGGGCGCCCGTATCGCCACAGCGGTCGCCGACCTGGGCAAGCGGCACATCCTCGAACAGGAGGGCCTCAACACCTGGGGCATCTGGAACTACTCGGACTGGCCGTCCCTCACCGCCGTCATCCCGAAGCTCTTCGACTACGGCAAGCAACGCTGCACGGCCTACCCGCGCTTCGTCGTCCAGCGCACCCTCTTCGCGGACTTCCTGGCGGCCTACCTCCCCGCCGTCCGGGACCTCCGCACCGGCCACCCGCTCGCGGTGGAGCACCCTTCCGACCCGCTGCCCGCCCTGGACTTCGGCCCGCTCATCAACGCCGCGAAGGCCAAGGAGCTCGCCGACCAGGTGGCCGAGGCGATCGACAGGGGAGCGGTCCCCCTCCACCACGGGTCCGTCGCGGATGCCCGGTTCCTCCCCGGCCAGGACACCAGCGCCTACCTCCACCCCGTCACGCTGCTCAACCCGCCTCCCTCCTCCCCGCTGCACCACGCGGAGCCCTTCGGCCCGGTCGACACGATCGTTCTGGTCGACACGGAGGCGGAACTCCTGGCGGCCATGAACGCGTCCAACGGGGCGCTGGTGGCCACCCTGTCCACCGACGACCCGGCCACCTACGACCGACTGGTCCCGCAGATCCGCGCCTTCAAGACCGGCCACGGCAAGCCCCGTTCGCGGGGCGACCGCGAGGAGCTCTTCGGCGGCTTCGGCGCCTCGTGGCGCGGCGCCTTCGTGGGCGGCGAGCTGCTCGTCAGGGCAGTGACCGAGGGCCCGGCGGGGGAGCGGCTGCCCGGCAACTTCCCCGACCACCACCTGATGCCGTGACCGGCAGGCTGCGTCAGCCGATCCCCTGACGGTCCGGGTCCAGGGCGAAGGCCCGCCCGGCAGCCTCGGGCACCGTGCGCTCCACCGCCCCCACCAGGAGCGCACGGTGCCTGAGCAGCGGCTTCCTCCGCTCCTCGGCCGCGAGGACCAGCAGATCGTCGAGCCCGGCCAGCATCCGCCGTGTGACCTGCGGACTGCCGGCCGCGTGCCCTCGGATCTCCTCGAACGCGAGATCCACGAGATCCGGCCATCCCGGCACCTCCTGGACGAGCCGCACCGCACCCCGCCGGTCCCGGTGGTGCAGCGGCCCGAGCGGCAGGCGCACGGCGACGGCGAGGAACTGCACGATCCGGTCGAGGCACTGCACCGCGGTGGTCGGATCGTTCACGGACGACGACAGGGCGCGCAGGGCGATGTCCGACAACTGGCGCAGCCCGAACGCCGGATCCTGGTGCACCGTCCGCTCGACCCCGACGGAGACCGCGTACCTCAGAGCGGCCGGAGCCGGCGCGGCCCCGCCGTGTACGGCCAGCACCGGCATCCCCGGCACCATGAAGTCCCCGATCCGCGGGATCAGCCGCAGCACCACCCCGCGCCGGCGTGCGGCCCGAACCAACCGGCCCACATGCACGTCCCGCACCACGCCGGCCCGTTCCCTGTGCACGACCCGCGCCGTCTCGGGCCCGAGCAGGGCTTCCCCCGGCTCGCCTCCGGGCTGGCGCTCCAGAGCGCGGAACGACTCGCGGGCGATGTGGTCCACGACGGGACCGACCCGCATCAGCCGGAGCGTGGAGGAGACGAAGGCGACGAACAGCAGCAGGCTCAGCCCGACCATGCCGAGCGTCAGAGTGCTCTGCAGAAGGGGTACGGAGGTGATCCGCCGCGGATCGGCTGCGCTCCCTCCCTCGTACGACGTCAGGACCAGCAGCGAGAAGGCGAACGTCGCCAGGAACACCGTCAGCGTGAGCTTGCTGATCCGGCTCCGCACGAAGATCCGGACCACGCGCGGAGTGAGCTGCCCGCTCGCCATCTGGACGGCCACCAGCGAGATGCTGAAGACGACCCCGATGAAGGTCATCATGGCCGCGCTGATCGTGGTGACGATCAGCTTGGTGTCCTCGGCGAATGCGAGAAGGTCCCCGAGCTCCTCGTACGCCTGTTCTTCCTGCAGGTGGGCGACGATCTTCGTGTCCACCTCGGCGAGGACCCACCACAGCGCGAAGGCGCACGCCAGCCCCACGGTCGGTGCGAACCAGAACGTGTCGCGCAGACGCTCCCGCAGGGATGCCAGTGCGCGGGGCTGCGATGCGCGGGCAGGCAGCCCGGTGCGACCGGTCATGCCACTCATACCGTTCGTGCCACTCATGCCCGCGAAGGTAGCCCGGACAACCCCTCGTACACGGCAGGCCACGGAGCGTAAGCGCGTCGGTGCGTGCCGGTCACCGGTCGGCGCTCCGTCCCCGCCCGCACCGCACTGACCACCGAAAATGCAGGTGAGGGGCACCCCAAACCCCTGGTATTGTTTTCTTTGTCGCCACGGGGAACACACCGTGAACGACAGACACCTTGTCCGGGTGGCGGAATGGCAGACGCGCTAGCTTGAGGTGCTAGTGCCCTTTATCGGGCGTGGGGGTTCAAGTCCCCCCTCGGACACCAGAGACGTTCGCAAGATCGTCCCCAGTGCGTTCAGGAATCGCCGGTCGAGTCACATGACTCGACCGGTTTTTCGTCGTTCCCGAGGCCCTCGGTCGCGGTGATCGGCGAGGCTGAGGGGTGCGGTGGCAGATCGGATGCTGCACCCCGCTCGCTGTGGCGCCAGGTCGACCGGTGGTGCCTGAGCCCGTCCTGAGCCGCGCCCGACGGGTCGGTCACCGATACTGAGGAAATGGGCAACCTCGGGCGATACGTCCCAGCGAGCCGACGGCGCGACCGCGTGCCGCCGGAAGCCGGCCCGGACGCCCGTCACCCTTCCGCCGCCCGGCGTCTGCTGTCGTTGCTGTGGCCGCGCACCGTCGCCACCCAGGTCTTCCTGCTGCAACTGGGGGTCGTCCTGCTGCTCATCGCCACGGCCGTGGTGGTCCTCGTGATCCAGGACCGCAACCGCGCGATCCAGGAAGCCGGCGACCGGTCACTGGTGGCCGCCGAGTCGTTCGCGAACGCACCGGGCACAGCGATCGCGATGAAGAGCGAAGACCCGACGGCGGCACTCCAGCCGCACGCCGAGGCGTTGCGCGAGAAGACCGGCGTCGACTACGTCGTGGCGCTGAGCCCCTACGGCTTCCGGTGGACCCACCCGGACCCGGACCAGATCGGGAAGCACGTCTCCACCTCCTACGGCGAGGCGCTCGAAGGCGAGCCCCACCAGACCACGTTCGACAGCAGTCTGGGGAAGGCCGTCGACTCGACGGTGGCCGTCTTCGACGCGAAGGGGACCGCGGTCGGCCTCGTCACCGTGGGAGTCACGGTGAGCAAGGTGACCAGTGTGGTGCAGCACCAACTGCCGGTGATCTTCGCCGCGGGCGGTGTCGCGCTGCTGCTGGCCGCAGGCGGGTCGGCGCTGGTCAGCAGGCGCTTGCGGCGCCAGACCGGCGGCCTGGGGCCGGTGGAGATGACCCGCATGTACGAGCACCATGACGCGGTGCTGCACGCGGTCCGCGAAGGCGTGATCATTCTGGACGGTGACGGACGGCTGCTGCTGGTCAACGACGAGGCGCGCCGGCTGCTCGCACTGCCGCCGGAGGCCGAGGGTAGGGCGGTCACCGGACTGGGGCTGAGCCCGGCCCTGGCCGGGTTGCTGGGATCGGGCCGGGAAGCCACGGACAAGGTCTTCCTGGCCGGGGACATCCTGCTCGCGGTCAATGTGCGGCCGGTGGGCCCGAAGGGGGGCAGCGTGGCCACCCTGCGGGACACCACGGAGTTGCGCGCCCTCGCCGGCCGGGCGGACGTGGCGGGCGGGCGCCTGCGACTGATCTACGAGGCCAGCACGCGGATCGGCACCACCCTCGACGTGACGCGCACCGCTGAGGAGCTGACCGAGGTGGCGGTTCCGCGCTTCGCCGACTTCGCCACCATCGAGCTGCTGGAGCCCGTGCTGCGCGGTGGCGAACCGACGGTGGCGAGCTTGGAAATGTGCCGCGTCGCAGCTGCGGGCATCCGGGACGACGCGCCCCTCGACCCCGTGGGGACGCGTATGCACTACGAGCCCGGCAACCCCACGGCCCTCGGTATGACCACCGGTCGGCCCGTCCTGGTGGAGCACCTCGCCACGAGCGACGGATGGAGGGCCCAGGACCCGGAGCGGACCCAGAGGGTCATCGAATACGGTATCCACTCCATGATCTCGGTACCGCTGCAGGCTCGAGGCCAACTGCTGGGGGCCGTGGCGTTCTGGCGCTCGGAGCAGGACCCCTTCCAGTCGGACGACCTGTCCCCCGCCGAGGAACTCGCCGCCCGGGCGGCCGTGTGCATCGACAACGCACGCCGCTACACCCGTGAGCACATCACGGCCGTCGCCCTCCAGCGCAGCCTGCTGCCCGGCACGTTCCCCGAACTGTCCGCCCTGGAGGTCGGGCACCGGTACCTGCCCGCCCAGGCCGGCGTGGGCGGCGACTGGTACGACGTCATCCCGCTGCCCGGCGCCCGGGTGGCCCTGGTGGTCGGCGACGTCGTCGGACATGGCCTGCACGCCGCCGCGACGATGGGACGCCTGCGGACCGCGGTGCACAACTTCGCGGCCCTGGACCTGCCTCCGGACGAGCTTCTCGCACACCTGGACGACCTGATCACCCGGATCGACCAGGATGCGACGGCCGAGGGAAACACGGAGGCCATCACCGGTGCCACCTGCCTGTATGCGGTCTACGACCCGGTATCCGGGCGGTGTGTCGTCGCCCGGGCCGGTCATCCCGGTCCGGCGCTGGTCTCGCCCGACGGCACCGTGACCTTCCCTGACATCCCTGTCTCCCCGCCGCTCGGTGTGGGAGGAGGCCTGCCCGTCGAGACCGCCGAACTCCAGCTGGCCGCCGACAGCCGGCTGGTCCTCTTCACCGACGGCCTGGTCGAGGCCCGCGGCCGTGACATCGACACCGGGCTCGGCATGCTGAGGGAAGCGCTCGCCCGTACGGACGGCGCCTCCCCGGACGACACCTGCCGGGTGGTGCTGGACGCGATGCTGCGCACCAGGTCGAGTGACGATGTCGCCCTGCTCGTCGCACGCACCCGGCTGCTCGACCCGGAGCAGGTCGGGGAGTGGGAGGTGCCCCACGACCCCGCGGCCGTCTCCCGGATCCGCACCGAGGCCACCCGCAAGCTGGAGGCCTGGGGGCTCGGCGAGGCCACCTTCACGACCGAGCTGATCCTCAGCGAACTGGTGACGAATGCCATCCGGTACGGAGACAGCCCCATCAGCCTGCGGCTGCTGCGCGACCGCGACAGCCTGATCTGCGAGGTCGGCGACGGCACCAGCACCTCCCCGCACCTGCGCCGCGCGGCCTTCACCGACGAGGGGGGACGTGGACTGTTCCTCGTCGCGCAGATGTCACGCCGCTGGGGGACCCGGTACACCGACCGAGGAAAGATCATCTGGGCTGAGCAGGCGCTCGGTGCCGGAGCCGCCGGGGACCTGAGCGGTCTCCTGATGACGGACCTGTGAGCGGAACGCCATCAGGGCCGCCGCACACTCCGGGGCGTGCGCACGCCGGGAGCGTTCACGAGGCGTCGTCGGCCGTGAAGTACGGGATCTTGGCCGGGTCCTGGTTGAACGCGGCCCCGAGATAGACGGCCGACAGCTTGGCAAGCGTCCCGTCGTCGATGAGCTGCGTGATGATCCGGTCCAGCTCGGCCTTGTCGGCTGACCCCTTCGGGTACAGGGCCCCGTAGCCCTGGTCGGTCATGTACTGGCCCACGAGCCGCACCCTGCCCTCCCGCTTCTGGGGATACGCCAGCAGAATCGTCGTGTCGTGGACGACCGCGTCGATCCGGTCCTCCTCGAGCGCCGTGACCATCTCCGGATCGTTGGCGAAGACGGTGAGGGGCTTGGCCGGCTTGAGGCGCTCCCTGACGAACTCCTCCCCCGTGGTGCCCTCGGCCACTCCGATGCGGGCGTCGCGGATATTGTCTTCGTTGATCTTCTCGCCGTCCCTGATCAGCACTCCCAGGGTCGAGGAGAGGTACGGCGGGGAGAAGGCTGCGACCTTGCTCCGTTCCGGGGTGATCGTGATCTGCGCCAAGGCCAGGTCGAAGTCCTCGGTGCGGCCGGACACGATCTCCGGGAAGGGTGCGTTCTCCACTTTCACCCGGTCGAGTCCGGACCGGTGGGCGATGTTGGCGGCCATGCAGTACTCGTAGCCGCTCTTGACGGAGTCCGGCGTCCTGCCGTTCCACCAGCCGGGCGCGGGCAGCGTCGTCTTGACCGTGAGGGCGCCCGCTGTGACGGGCGACAGCTGGAACTCCCCGTGACGTCCCGAGACCTGGCAGTCGCCGTAGTGGGCGTTCGACGACTCCGACCCGCCATCGTCGCAAGCCGGTGTCGCGACGATCAGCGCCCCGCTGACGGCCAGGGAGACGATCGCCGCCGCGGTGCGCTTCATTGCACCTCCGGTAGGGGCGTATTCCTGGAGTCACCATAAATCACCACGATCCATACGACCGCTGGAGCCACGAGGGAGGACTTCGGGCGCGGCCGGATCGCCGTCGGCCGGTGCTCCTCAGCTGGGCCTCGTCGGCCCCTGGGCGGACCGGGGCCATGCGCCCGGCCGGGAGACAGGCCGCCCTGCGCGACGGGTGAACCGTGCGGACCGAACGTCCCGGCCGAGGGTCGACGCGCCCACCGCCGTCGCCGCGCACGATGGGACGAACAGGGGACGGTCTGTTCCATCGGCTCGGGCACGATCGTGAGGAGCAGATCCGGCGCCGCACCGTCGACTACTACCTGCAACGCACCAGCCACGGCTCCACGCTGAGCTGCCTGGTCCACGGCCGGGTCCTCGCACGCGCAAGGCGAGCTGATGCGTGGACGTTCTGCCGGGAAGCCATCGAGGGCGACATCGCCGATCTGCAGGGCGGGACCGCGGGGGAAGGGATCCACCGGCACCCTCGACCTGGTCCACCGCGGACCGACCGGTCTCGAAACCGGGTCCGGGGCACTGCGGTTGGACCCTGTAGCCCTCCCGAACGCAGCGAATGCAGTTTCGCCCTGCGTTATGGGGGCCACCGGGGCGTGCGGCTGCGCATGCGGCCCGGACGGCTCGACGTCAGTGTTCCGCCCTCCGGCTGCGCGCCGATCTCCACCGAGATCCCCGACCTGGCTGTCCCCGTCGCGCCGTCTGAATCGTCTCGGCTGACTCTCCTGGATCACTGATCCCCGGGGTTCGCCCCGCCGTCGTGAGGCGCGTCTCACGGACTGTCCTGGCGTGCGCTCTTTGCGTTGCCGCACGCGCGAACCCTCCCATCACGATCCGGTCTCGGACGCCACTCGGGGGGTTGTTTTCAGTCATGTAATCGATTCCAATCGTCCGTGTAATCGATTCCACGGCCCCGTCCGCTGGTTTCGAGGCCCTCGGAACCACAAGGAGGTGGTCCGGAAATGGCGAGCATCAAGGATGTCGCGGCCCGGGCGGGAGTCTCTGCCGCCACGGTCTCCCGCGTCCTCAACAGCCATCCCTCGGTCAGCCCGGACGCGCGCAGACGCGTTCTCGCCGCCGTCGACGCCCTCGGCTACCGGCCCAACGCCGTGGCCCGCTCGCTGCGCACCGATCAGACACGGACGCTCGGCCTGGTCATCAGCGACGTGCTCAATCCGTACTTCACCGCCCTGGCCCGCTCCGTGGAGGAGGAGGCCCGCGCGCTCGGGTACAGCGTGATCATCGGCAACGCCGACGAGCGGCCCGAGCAGCAGGACCACCACGTCCGTACCCTCCTGGACCGCCGGATCGACGGCCTCCTCGTCTCACCGGCCGACGGTGACTCCCCGCTGCTGCTGGACGTCGCGCGGACCGGTACCCCGATGGTGTTCGTGGACCGCTGGATGCCCGGCGTCGATGTCCCCGTCGTGCGCGCCGACGGGCACCGGGCGATCCAGGACCTCGTCGCCCACCTGTACGGGCTCGGCCACCGCAGGCTCGCCATCATCGCCGGCCCCGCGGCCACGACCACCGGGAACGAGCGCGTCGAGGCATTCAGGGAGGCGATGCGCACGCACGGACTCGCGCTGCCCGACGCGTACATCGGCCAGGGCGACTTCCAGGCCGACAGCGGCCGACGCGCCACCGAGCAGTTCCTCGCGCTCCCCGAACCGCCCGAGATCGTCTTCGCCGCCGACAACCTGATGGCTCTCGGCGCACTGGACGCCATCCGTGCCCGCGGACTGCGGGTTCCCGAGGACATCGGGCTCGCGGCCTTCGACGACATCCCGTGGTTCGTCCACACCGGACCGCCGATCACCGCGATCGCCCAGCCGACCGGCGACCTCGGCCGCGCCGCCGTGCGCGCACTGGTCGACATCGTCGAGGGCCGCCCCCCGCAGTCCGTCACCCTGCCCGCCCGCCTCGTCGTACGCAGCTCCTGCGGCGAGCCCACCCCGAACCTCTCGGACCGCAGGAGCGACTTGTGAGCGAGTCAGTCGAGTTGCTGCGCATCGAAGGCGTACGCAAGACCTTCCCCGGCGTGGTCGCCCTGGACAGCGTCGACTTCGACCTGCGCAGCGGCGAGGTGCACGTCCTGCTCGGCGAGAACGGGGCGGGAAAGAGCACCCTCATCAAGATGCTGTCGGGTGCCTACCGCCCGGACAGCGGCCGGATCTTCGCCCGCGGGAAGGAGGTCCGCATCCACGGTGCGCAGGACGCCGAGAAGCTCGGGATCGCCACGATCTACCAGGAGTTCAACCTGGTGCCCGATCTGACGGTCGCCGAGAACATCTTCCTCGGCCGCCAGCCGCGCCGCTTCGCGATGATCGACAGGCGCCGCATGGAAGCCGACGCCGAGGTGCTCCTCCGCCGCGTCGGCCTGCACATCTCGCCGAGGGCCAAGGTGCGCGAACTGGGCATCGCCCGGCTGCAGATGGTCGAGATCGCCAAGGCGCTCAGCCTGGACGCGCGCGTTCTGATCATGGACGAACCGACCGCCGTCCTCACCTCCGAGGAGGTCGACAAGCTCTTCGGGATCGTGCGGCAGCTGCGCGCGGACGGGGTCGGCGTCGTCTTCATCACCCATCACCTCGACGAGATCGCGGCGCTCGGCGACCGCGTCACCGTCCTGCGCGACGGCCGCAGCATCGACCAGGTGCCGGCCTCGACCCCGGAGGACGAGCTCGTCCAGCTGATGGTGGGCCGCAGCATCGACCAGCAGTACCCCCGTGAACGCCCCGAAACAGGACAGCCGTTGCTGTCCGTACGCGGACTCACCCGCAACGGGGTCTTCCACGACATCAGCTTCGAGGTGAAGGCCGGTGAGGTCGTCGGACTCGCCGGACTCGTCGGCGCGGGACGCACCGAAGTCGCCCGTGCGGTCTTCGGGGCCGACCCCTACGACGGCGGCAGCATCGACGTACTCGGCGAACGCCTCGGCAAGCACGACGTGACGGCTGCCATGGCGGCCGGGATCGGTCTCGTCCCCGAAGACCGCAAGGGGCAGGGCCTCGTACTCGACGCCTCCGTGCAGGAGAACCTCGGGCTGGTCACCCTGCGCGCCGCGAGCCGCTCCGGCCTCGTGGACCTCAAGGGCCAGCGCACGGCCGCCGCCCGCATCGCCGAACAGCTCGGCGTACGCATGGCAGGCCTCGGCCAGCACGTCCGCACTCTCTCCGGCGGCAACCAGCAGAAGGTCGTCATCGGCAAGTGGCTGCTGGCCGACACCCGCGTACTCATCCTCGACGAGCCGACCCGTGGCATCGACGTCGGTGCCAAGGTCGAGATCTACCAGCTCATCAACGAGCTGACGGCCTCCGGCCACGCGGTGCTGATGATCTCCAGCGACCTGCCCGAAGTCCTCGGCATGAGCGACCGGGTGCTGGTCATGGCCCAGGGCCGCATCGCCGGTGAACTCCCCGCCCACGAAGCCACCCAGGACGCCGTGATGGCACTCGCCGTCAGCACCGCCCCCATAGCGACGCCCACAGAAGGCGCAGCGAACGCAGAGAACGAGAAGGAGAGCCCCCGTGGCCACTGACACGCTCAAGAGCACGACGGGCGCGGGCGGCGCCGCAGGACACACGATCCGGCGCCTCCTGCTCGACAACGGCGCCCTCAGCGCCCTGGTCGTCCTGGTGGTGGCGATGTCGCTGCTCTCCGGCGACTTCCTCACCACCCAGAACCTGCTCAACGTCGGTGTGCAGGCCGCCGTCACCGCGATCCTCGCGTTCGGTGTCACCTTCGTCATCGTCTCCGCGGGCATCGACCTCTCCGTCGGCTCGGTCGCCGCGCTCTCCGCGACGGTCCTCGCCTGGTCGGCAACCTCCGCGGGGGTCCCCGTCTGGCTGGCGGTCATCCTCGCCGTCGCCACCGGTATCGCCTGCGGCTTCGTGAACGGCGCCCTCGTCTCCTACGGCAAACTGCCGCCGTTCATCGCGACGCTGGCCATGCTCTCGGTCGCCCGCGGCCTGTCCCTGGTGATCTCCCAGGGCAGTCCGATCGCCTTCCCCGACTCCGTCTCGGTCCTCGGCGACACGCTCGGCGGCTGGCTCCCCGTGCCGGTGCTCGTGATGATCGCGATGGGCCTGATCACGGCCCTCATCCTGGCCCGCACCTACATCGGCCGCTCCATGTACGCGATCGGCGGAAACGAGGAGGCGGCCCGGCTGTCGGGTCTGCGCGTCAAGAAGCAGAAGCTGGCCATCTACGCCCTGTCCGGCCTGTTCGCCGCCGTCGCGGGCATCGTCCTCGCCTCCCGGCTGGTCTCTGCACAGCCGCAGGCCGCGCAGGGGTACGAACTCGACGCGATCGCCGCGGTCGTCATCGGCGGCGCCAGCCTCGCGGGCGGCGTCGGCAAGGCGTCCGGCACCCTGATCGGCGCGCTCATCCTCGCCGTGCTGCGCAACGGCCTCAACCTCCTGTCCGTGTCCGCCTTCTGGCAGCAGGTCGTCATCGGCGTCGTCATCGCCCTCGCGGTACTGCTGGACACGCTGCGCCGCAAGGCCGGATCGGGTGCCGCCTCCGCGTCCGGTTCCTCCGCCGCACCCGGATCACCGGGATCGGGCCGCAAGGGGGTCATGAAGCTCGGCATCGCGGTGATCTGCGTGGCGGCCGTCGTGGCCGCGGTGACCTTCTTCAACTCCGGTTCCTCCGGTGGCACCACCAAGGTGGGCATGTCGCTCTCCACCCTGAACAACCCCTTCTTCGTGCAGATGAAGGAGGGCGCGCAGGCGGAGGCCAAGGCGGCCGGGGTCGACCTCACGGTCACCGACGCCCAGAACGACGCCTCGCAGCAGGCCAACCAGCTGCAGAACTTCACCGGTTCCGGCGTGGACTCCATCATCGTCAACCCGGTGGACTCCGACGCGGTCGGGCCCGGAGTCCGCAGCGCCAACACGGCCGACATCCCGGTGATCGCGGCGGACCGCGGAGTCAACAAGGCACAGACCGCGACCCTCGTCGCCTCGGACAACGTGGCAGGCGGAAAGCTCGCCGCCAGGACACTCGCCGACAAGCTCGGCGGCAAGGGCAGCATCGTCGTCCTCCAGGGCACCGCGGGCACCTCCGCCAGCCGCGAGCGCGGGGCGGGCTTCGCCCAAGGCCTCAAGGCGTACCCGGGCATCAAGGTCGTGGCCACGCAGCCCGCCGACTTCGACCGCACCAAGGGGCTTGACGTGATGACCAACCTGCTCCAGTCCCACCCCGGGATTACCGGTGTCTTCGCCGAGAACGACGAGATGGCGCTCGGCGCCGTCAAGGCGCTCGGCAGCAAGGCAGGAAAGTCTGTCTCAGTCGTCGGCTTCGACGGAACTCCGGACGGCCTGAAGGCCGTTGAGGCGGGCACCCTGTACGCCTCGGTGGCCCAGCAGCCGAAGGAACTCGGGAAGATCGCCGTACAGAACGCGGTGCGGGCTGCCGAGGACAAGAAGGTCGACAGCACGGTGAAGGTGCCGGTCAAGGTCGTCACCCGGCAGAACGTCGCCGACTTCTCCTGACCCCGCAGGCCCAAGAAAGGCAGCACCACAGATGTACGAGAACGAGGACTCCGCCCCCGTCAGGTACGACCTCCTGGTCGTCGGCTCGGCCAACGCCGACCTGGTGATCGGCGTCGACCGCCGCCCCGCACCCGGGGAGACGGTGCTCGGCTCCGACCTCGCTGTCCACCCGGGCGGCAAGGGGGCCAACCAGGCCGTCGCCGCAGCCCGCCTCGGCGCGCGTACGGCGCTGCTGGCCCGGGTCGGCGACGACGCCCACGGCCGCCTCCTGCTGGAATCGCAGCAGGACGCGGGGGTCGAAACCGGCGGAGTCCTCGTCGGCGGGGCGCCCACCGGGGTCGCCCTGATCACGGTCGACCCCTCGGGCGACAACAGCATCGTCGTCTCCCCGGGGGCCAACGCACGGCTGACCCCCGAGGACATCAAGGCGGCCGGCCCCCTGTTCCGTGCGGCCCGGGTCGTGTCCGTACAACTGGAGGTCCCCCTGGAAACGGTCGCCGAGGCGGCACGTTCCCTCGCCCCCGGAAGCCGTCTCGTCCTCAACCCCTCCCCGCCCGCACCCCTGCCCGAGGACGTACTGACGGCCTGCGACCCGCTCGTGGTCAACGAGCACGAGGCGCGGTACATCCTCGGCATCCTCGGCGACACGGCGGGCCCCGCCCCCGAGGACTGGACGCGGACCCTGCTCACGCACGGCCCGCGCTCGGTCGTCGTCACGCTGGGCGCGGCGGGCGCCCTGGTCGCCGACGGCCGTACGGCCGACTGCGTCCGCGTACCGAGCCCAGAGGTCGACGCGGTCGACACCACCGGCGCGGGCGACGCGTTCACGGCCGCGCTGGCCTGGCGCCTCGGCCTCGGCGAGGATCTCGCGGCGGCTGCCGCGTTCGCCGTCCGGGTGGGGGCGGCCGCTGTCACAGGGCAGGGCGCGCAGGCGTCCTTCCCGACCGCCGCTGAGGTCGCCGCGCTGTGAAGAAGTCGGGCATCCTCAACCGTCATCTCGCGGGGGCCCTCGCTGAGTTGGGCCACGGGGACGGCGTGCTGGTCTGCGATGCGGGCATGCCGATCCCGTCGGGCCCCCGCGTCGTCGACCTGGCCTTCCGGGCCGGTGTCCCGTCGTTCGCCGACGTGCTCGACGGGCTGCTGGACGAGCTCGTGGTGGAAGGCGCGACGGTCGCGGAGGAGGTACGCGACGCGAACCCGGAGGCAGCCCGCCTGCTGACCGCCCGCCTCCCGGCTCTCATCCACGTCCCGCACGACGAGCTCAAGGCCCTCTCGGTAAAGGCCCGGCTGGTGGTCCGGACGGGAGAGGCCCGGCCCTACGCGAACGTGCTGCTGCGGTGCGGGGTCTTCTTCTGAGGGGACGGATCACCACCGCCCGGCCGGCGGTTCGCTCAGCTCGATCGACCGCAGGGCCGCCGCCAGGGCCTGCTCGTCGCCGACGTCGAGAGCCGTGTCGGTCAGCTTGATGACGTGTTCGTCGCCGTGCGCCACGGCCCGTTCGAAGACCTCTTCGGGTGTGAAGGTGCCCGGCGGGCCGTACGCGACCGGCGCGTCGGGCGCGTACATGGCGGTCACCGCGGCAGATGCCGTCCAGGCAGCCCGCAGGCTCGGTACCCACAGGACACGCGGAAGTGCGGGAAGGGTACGCAGTACGGCATTGGGGGCCGTCGCCGCGTGGACCAGCATCGTCGCCTGGCCGTGCCCGTGCGTGGCGTACCGGTGGGTGGCGGCGCGCACGAGTTCGGTGAGGCGGCGGTGCGCCTCGTCCGGGTCCGTGACCGTTGCCGCCCACACCGGCAGCCCCGTGACGCGGCGGAGCCGCGCGGGGAAGCCGCCGTCCCGTTCGGCGATCGGGGCCACCGCGTCGAGGGCGGCCGCCGCGCTGCCCTTGCCGGGCAGCGGGGCGACACCCGCGACGGGGTGGAAGCGGGCGGCCCAGTAGCCGAGGCCGTGGGCGAGCTCGGCCAGCCGCGGCCCGGTGACCCCACCCGCCGCGGTGCTCTCGGCGACCAGGAGCGTGCGCACGGCGTGGCCCACCCGGATCACCGGGTGCGTCGAACCGCCGTACATGCCCGGCAGGAGACGGGGCCACCACTCGGTGAGTACGTCACGCCAGGAGCGGTCGGCGATCTCGCGGCCGAAGTGGTCGATCCAGTCGGCGGCCCGGCGCGAATCGCCCAGCGCTGAATGCCAGTTGCCGGCCGTGACGGCCTCGACCCGGGAAGGGAACTCCTCGAGATTGGGTGTGTACAGGTCGAGCCACCTGTGCACAGACCCGGACCGACCGTGCGCGGCCAGGGCCTCGACGGCCATCGGCGCGTGGTTGGTGAGCCGCCCGAGCCGCTCAGGCCCCGAACCGTGCAGCCGTTGGAGCGCCTCGTCGAGAATGCCTGTCGTATCCATGGCAAGGACGCTAGGGACATCACGTACGTGGCGTAACAGGCTGAGGGCGTAGGACCACCGGCCGATGGACGTACGACTTGGGGCGATGCCCGTACGCACGTCGGCCGAGGGCCCCCGCAGCCGGGTGACGCGGAGCGTGTGCGCACGGCCGAGGACGGAAATGTCTGGCAGCCCTGCGCGGAGGGCGCTAGGCTGCCCCGCGATGAAGACCTACTCCATGCACAGATTGGGGGACCCGTCCGCGCAAGGTGAGTGCTGATGCTCACTCAGACCGCGAATGGGGAATCCCTCCCGTCCTTCTGGCTGCGCGTGCGCGAGTTCGCCGTGCCGCCCTCCACGATCGAGACTGCGACTGCCCGCCGTCGTGCCGGGGACTGGGCAGGGGCGTGCGCCGCCGCAGGCGTCGACGTCGATCTCGACCTACGGTCCGTGGCACGTCTCCACGGTCAGGAACTCGCGGCCCGGATCCGGGCCGACCTCCGTCATCTGGCACCTGACCTGCTGCGCTGGCACATGCCGAGGATCGGCCCGCACGGCCTGCTGCGCCCGGGCGTGACGATCGCTCTGGCCCGGTACGAGGCCGCGCCGAACGACGGCGTTCGACCGCTGCACCTCGTGGTCCGGACCCCGCCGGCCTGGGCGGACGCGGGCCAGCGGATGAGCCTCGCGCTGTGGGACGGATCCCACGCCGGTGCGGGCGCCCGCCGCCATCCGCATCCTCACCCGAACCGGCGGTTCCGCCTCGACCTGCACCGCCACCTGTGGGACGCGCGCAGAACCGGCGAGCTGGCGATCCGGTCCGGGGCCGGCCGGCACCCCCTCCGCCGTCCCGCGGGGGACCCGGACGGCCTGGAGCTCGTGCCGCAGGGGGGCGCCTGCGCCGTCGACCGGTGGGCGGACGAGGCCGGGGTGCTGCTCCACGCCGAGGGGCGGACGTCCGGAACAGTCGCCGTGCGCCTCGGGAGCCGGCACCGGCTCCACCTGCACGTTCTCGCGGAGGGGGACGCGGATGCGGACGGTCCCGGCCCGCCCTCCCTGCGGATCGCGGAAGCAGCGGCCGATGACGGCGCCCCGGCTCCACCCGTCCTTCCGGACGCGGCGACCTGGGTACTGCCCGACCTCGAACTCCTGCGTACCGGCGCGGTCGAGGCCGACCGGCTGCACCCGCTGGTCGTCGCGGCACTCGTACCGGACCACATGCCGGCCGGCCCGTCGCCGACCCCGAACACGGCAGGACAGCCACGGCTCGTGGACTGCCGCGGCGCTCAGCACCGGATCGGCCTGGTGGACGGGGTACTGGTGCCGCTGGACCACGACCCGGTCGAGATCCGCCGGGAGGAACTGCTGGTCGCACTGACCGGCACTCCGCTTCCCTGCCTGCGGGCCATCGACGAGGCGCACCGACATCCGGACTGCCTCACCGGCGTCCGGGAACGGCTGGACCACGGCGACATCACCGGTGCGCTGGCCGTCGTCGAAGGCCTGCTGGGTCCTGGCGCGGTGCTGCGCAGCGGCGCCCTGCGGGACGAACTGGAGGCGGCCGCCCGACGGCGGATCACCTACGGCCTGTTCAGGGCGGACCTCATCGGGCCGGGCCCGGTCCGCTACCGCCCTGACCACGTGCTTCTCCGCGACCCACGCTCGCGCTCGCGTCACCTGACCCCCCGCTGACCCCGGGCCCCGTCCCGGCGCCCCGCGCCGTCCTTCGTCATCGCCGCGCCCATCCACGCCCGTCCTTCCTCGGCCCGCCGTCCTTCGTCGCGCCCCCTGCGAACCCGAAAGGTGATCACACATGTCCACATGCACGCCGCCCGTCACGAACGGCACTCCCTCCGACCGAGCCCGCCTCTCCCAACTCGCCGTCGCCGACGGGCTGATGGCCCTGCTGCGCGACACCACCACCGAAGCCCGTCCCGACGAACAGCTCGAAGCACTGACGCTGGCCGTGGCAGCCGACCTGCCCGTACTCCTGTGGGGTGAGCCCGGGATCGGGAAGACCGCGGCCATCACCCAACTCGCCGCCTCCCTGGACCTGCCGCTGACCACGGTCATCGCCAGCGTCCACGAACCGTCCGACTTCTCGGGGCTGCCCATCGTCGGCGACGACCCCGCGGCGAACGGTGTCCCGATGGCCCCGCCGGACTGGGCGGTGCGCCTCGTACGGGCCGGCCGGGGGCTGCTGTTCCTGGACGAGTTGTCCACCGCGCCGCCGGCCGTTCAGGCCGCCCTGCTCCGCCTCGTGCTCGAACGGCGGATCGGCGCCCTGCAACTGCCGCCGGGTGTCCGTATCGTGGCCGCCGCGAACCCGCGGTCCTCCGCTGCCGACGGCTGGGAACTGAGCCCGCCGCTGGCCAACCGGTTCGTCCACCTCCAGTGGCACCACGACCACGAGGTCGTGGTGCGCGGCCTCGGCGGCACATGGCCCCGCGCCACACTGCCGCAGCTCGACCCCGGGAGGCTTCCGGATGCCGTGGACTTCGCCCGCCGCGCGGTGTGCGGGCTCCTCGCCGCCCGCCCCAAGCTCGTGCACCAGCTGCCCAGCAGCGAAACGCGCCGCGGCGGCCCCTGGCCCTCGCCCCGCAGCTGGGACATGACCCTGTGCCTGATCGCCTTCGCGACCGCGGCGGGCTCCTCCCGCGACGTACTGTCCCTGCTGGTCAGGGGTGCGGTCGGGGACGGACCGGGCCTGGAGCTGCTGGCGAGCCTGGACCGGATGGACCTCCCCGACCCCGAGGAACTCCTCGCCGACCCGGCGGGTGCCGTCCTCCCCGAGCGGGGCGATCTGCGTCAGGCCGTGCTCGACGGTGTGGTGGCGGCGGTCCGCAACCGCCCCGAACGCTCCCGCTGGGATGCGGCGTGGGCGCTCCTCGTCCGGGCGCTGGAGACCGGAGCCCCGGACCTGGTGGTGGTGCCCGCGACCACACTGGCCTCGCTGCGGCAGGAGAACTGGGACGTCCCGGCGTCGATCGAACGGCTCGCCGGAGTGGTGTCCATGTCCCGGCGCGCGGACCACGCCGCTGCCCGGGCCGCAGTCGCCACGAAGGCCCGCCGATGAATCCGGGAGCCACGGGGGCTCTGGACCTCGACAAGCTCTTCGCCGCCCGGCTGCACGCCGCCCGGGCCCGCCCCTACCTGGCGACCGCGCTGTTCGCCCTGCACACCGTGGAGTCGCGGCGGGTGCCCACGATGGCCGTCGACCGGTACTGGCGCTGCTACGTCTCACCGGGGTTCGTGGCGCGCACGTCGGAGGAGGAACTGGCCGGGGTATGGGTGCACGAGGTGTCGCACCTGCTGCGCGACCACCACGGGCGCAGCGACCGGGTGGCGCGGGAACGGGGGCTGACCGGGCCCGGCGAACGGCTGCGGATGAACATCGCCGCCGACTGCGAGATCAACGACGACGCATTCGGTGACGGGCTGGTCCAGCCCGAAGGTGCTGTCCGGCCAGGGACCTTGGGGCTTTCCGAGGGCCGGCTCATGGAGGACTACCTCCGCCAGTTCCGCCTCGGGCCGTACACCGAGGGCCTCGCCTGGCTGGACTGCGGCAGCGGCGCCGACGGGCTGGAGAGGGGGTGGGACCTGGGACCGGACGGGGGGCACGGCCTCAGCGCACAGGAACGGGACGCGGTGCGGTTCAGGGTGGCGCAGGGCATCACGGGCCGTCCGGGGCGCACCCCGCAGGGGTGGCAGCGGTGGGCGGAGGAGGCGTTCCACCCGCCGCAGCCGTGGCGGGAGTTGCTCGGCGCGGCTGTCCGTTCGGCAGCGTCAGGCGCGGGAGCGGGGGAGGACTACACCTACGGCCGCCCGTCACGCCGCTCGGCCGGAATGCCCGGCGTCGTCCTGCCGAGCCTCCGGCGCAAGCCGCCCCGGGTCTCCGTGGTCATCGACACCTCCGGATCGGTCAGTGACGCCGAACTGGGCAGCGCGCTCCTCGAAGTTGCCGCGATCTCCCGTGCCGTGGGAGGGCGCCGCGACCTGGTCAGTGTTCTGCCCTGCGACGCGTCGGCCCGGGTCGTCCACCCGCTGTGCCGTGCGGAGGGGATCCCGCTGGTCGGTGGTGGCGGCACGGACCTGCGTACAGGCTTCGCGAAGGCGCTGCGGACGCAGCCCCGGCCCGACGTCATCGTGGTGCTGACCGACGGGCAGACACCCTGGCCGAGTGCGCAACCGGCGTGCCGGACGGTGGTCGGCCTGTTCCCCCGGCGGGACGCGGGCGACGGAGGATGGGACGAGGACGATCCCGACTACGTCCCGGACTCGCCGCCCGAGTGGGCCCGAGTCGTCGACATCGGGTAGCCGCCCGTGGTCACCGCCTCATGCCCGTGCGTCCACGGGACCGAGATCCAGCGGCGGGGAGGGAAGCCCGAGGCGGCCGGCGATGATCCGCACCGTGCGGGCGCCGTCGGCGTTGAAGCCGGGGTCGGTGTCGTACGGGGTGCCCCGGCCGACGATCCTCGCCTCCAGCAGCTCGCGTACGGACATGTCGGCCGTGCCTCCGGAACGCCGTGACTCACGTCGCCCGCCGAGGTTGAAGTTCGTCTGCTCGGACCCGCCGCGACTGTGGACGAACTGGAGTGGGTGTTCCGGGCAGTGAAGGACCATGTAGTTCTGCCCATGCGGGCACATGCAGGGGGCGGTGGACGCCAGGAACACGCTGTCCACGCGACCCTCATGGCTTCCCAGGTCCGCATGGTGGAAGCCGGTGATGTCGCGCGCCGGCCGGCCCCGGTTGCTGTGCAACGGCGCGCCCCGGTGGTCCGAATCCCCGCTTCGAGCAGGGTGTCCCCTGTTGCGTTTGCGTGTATCTGTCGCGATAGGGGAGCAGTTATGCAGGAGTGTCGGCCGCCGCGCTCGATGCCGAGGGCCGAACCCCTTCAGCTCCGCAGCCCCACCTCCCGGCCGCTGCCGTGGCTGATCACGGTCGCCGTGGTCTTCCTCGTCGTTCAACTGGCCGTCGTCGTACCGGGGTCGGGACTGGCCTGGGACGAGACCGTCTACGTCAGCCAGGTCGGCGGCAACGCCCCGCCCGCGTTCTTCAGCGCACCCCGTGCGCGCGGCATCTCCTACCTCGTCGCTCCGGCCGCCGCCCTCACCACCTCCACGACCGCGCTGCGGATCTACCTCGCCCTGCTCTCCGCCGCCGCGATGGTCATCGCCCTGTGGGTCTGGCGCAAGGTGCTTCCCGGGCCCGTACTCGTGGGCGCGGGCGCACTGTTCGCCGGACTGTGGCCCACCCTGTTCTACGGCCCGATGGCCATGCCGAATCTCTGGTGCGCGCTGGGAGCCCTGGCCGCTGCCGGCTGGGTCGTGAGAGCCGTGGGCGGCGCCGGTGGGCGCGCGGACATCATCGGGGCCGGGGCAGCCGTGGCCCTGGTCGCACTGATGCGCCCCGCCGACGGGGTCTGGCTGACGCTGCCGTTGGCCGCGGTGGCGGTCCTGGTGCCCGGCCGGCGCCGCCCCGACCTGTGCGCCGCGCTCGTCGTGGGACTCCTGGTGGGCTTCGCACCCTGGGTCGTCGAGGCGTACGCACACCACGGCGGCGTACGTGCCCGTCTGCACCGGGCCAGCGAGATCCAGGGAGGCCTGGGATGGAACATGGCGGTGGACGACCAGGTGCGATCCCTGGAAGGGCGAACCCTCTGCCGTCCCTGCGACATTCCGTGGAAGCGCCCGGGAACGGCTCTGTGGTGGGCGGTAGTTCCCTTCCTCGCCCTTGGGGGAACAGTCGTGGCGCGCCGGGCCGGCCGAGGCACCGCAGCCCTGGTGGCGACAGCGGTCGCGGGCTCGGTGGCCGTCCCGTACCTGTTCCTCATCGAGTACTCCGCACCCAGGTTCCTCCTCCCGGCCTACGCGTTGCTGGCCGTTCCCGTGGCCGAGTGCGTCATCCACCTGTTCACGCGGGCGCGGAACGCCCGGCGGCCGGCGGGCACGGTGTTCCTGGCCCTGGTCCTCGCAGGTCACCTCGCCGTCCAGCTGCAGGTCCTCAGCCGGGTGTCGGCCAGCAGCCACTCAACGAGCGCGGACTACGCGGCCGTCGCCGGTGCGCTGAACCGGCTCGGGGTCCGTCCACCGTGCGTGGTCAGCGGGGAGCAAGCCGTCCCCATCGCGTACTACGCCGGCTGCTCCTCGCGTCAGACCAGCGGGCACGATACGAGCATCACGCCCGGGGCCATCGGGGCAGCCGCACGACGGACACCGGTGGCCGTCCTCGTGACGGGCAGTGCCGAACCGCCCGCCTATGCCCGTGCGTGGCGTTCCGTCCCCTTGCCGCACACGCGGGGCGCCGGGCCGTACCGGGGTTTCCTGCCGTGGACGGACACCGCTCCGGGCGAGGCTGTCGCGGGACGGCCGGGCTACGGGGTTCCCCCCAGCCTCTCCTCGATCCACGTGACACCGAAGCCCACGACCTCGACGGCCTCGAACAGGTAGCTGGTCGCCGCGCCGACCTTGCCCGTGCGGCCGATTCCGGCGGCCAGCATGTCCTCGACGACGGCCTTGAACGGATCCTTGCCCCGGGACACGACGGAGGAGTAGTCGAAGGCGCCGTGCTCCGAGTCGATGTCGCGGAACCGCCGCCAGGTCCGCCGCCCGTCGACGCGGATCGGCTGCTCGTAGTCCACGAACCGCTTGCCCGGTGCCTCGGCGAGCGCCTCGGCGTGGTGCAGGAGCGTGAGGGTGTCCAGTGGGGCACCCAGGAGAAGGACCCGGCCGCCCAGGGCGACCAGTTTCGCCAACGGGCTGCCGGGGCCGTGCGGGTGGTCCCAGGGGTGGTCGGCCATCAGCGCCGGAGCGGCGGCACCGAGCGCGGCGAAGCTCGCGTCGGGGTGGCGGCTGCGGACGGCGCCCGGCCGCCGGCGCAGCGCCTCCGGCAGACGGCCGACATCGTGGTCCGCCTCGCTCAGTTCGGGGTCGTACGCCGGATGCTCCGCGCGCACGGCGTCCTGCCACGCCTGAGGCCAGTCGGTGAATCCGTAGGGCGGGGCGTCGTTCCAGCCGCAGGTCACCATCAGGGTCCCGCGGTCCCCGACGACGTCGTCGAGCGCGTCGATGACCGTCTGAGGGCCGCCCGCCACGTATCCGATGGCGGACATCCGCGTGTGGAACATCACGACGTCGCCGCCGGTGAGACCGAGCGTGGTCAGATCCTCGGCGAGCCGACCACGGGTGACGGGGCCGTCTGCACGCCGGAGTGAGGCCGAGTCGTCCATGCACGCGAAGATATCCGCCGCCCGGCAGGTGTGGGGAGGGACGCGCTAGGATCGGCCACGTGACTGCCGGGTCGGCCATGGGCCACGTACGAGAGAGGCGCCCGGCCTTGGCATGACCGCGTGGCGGGCGCGAGCCCCGCCCTCCCTCCGTGTCGTCGTCCGTCCGGTGCCCGCATGTGGCGCCGTCGTCCCAACGGAACCCACGAACCGGAGAGTTGCCACAGATGTGCAGCCAGTACACACCCGAGCAGGGTGTCACCACCGTCCAGCTCGACCACACCGCCGTGTACGCCACGGACCGGCACCTGTCGGCCGAGTTCATGGCCGCGATCCTGGGGCTGGAGGTGGGCCGCCAGTTCGGCCCGTTCCTGCCCGTCGACCTCGGCAACGGCGTGACGCTCGACTACTACGAGAAGCGGGACGAGCCGATCCAGGGGCAGCACTACGCGTTCCTCGTGCCCGACGCGCGGTTCGACGCCATGATCGGCCGCCTCGAGAAGCTGGGCGTCACCTATTACGCGGACCCCGCCCACACCGAACCCGGCCACATCAACCGGTTGTTCGGCGGCCGCGGCGCGTACTTCGACGACCCGGACGGCCACAACATGGAGATCATGACCCGGCCCTACGCGCGGCCGTAGGGGACCGCGGGCCGAGTCCCTCGCTCCGACGCCGGAGGTAGGGCTCGGCGCCGTGGAGCGGACCCCTCGCACGACGCCCGGCGCAGGGCGGTCGCCCACCCGTCCCGCGCCCGGGGTTCGTCAGGTACTGCTAGAAGCCGTCCACCAGCTCGGCCAGCGCGGTCGCCAACGCCGTCAGCCCCGGCCCCGCAGGGCCTCCCGGCTCGGTCATGTACTGATCGCGGCGGATCTCGATCATCAGGGCGCTGACCCGGCGGTCCTTCCCGTAGTGCTTCAGCGGCACATAGGTACCCGGGAACGGGCTGTCGAGCCCCGTGCCCCCGAACCCGGCGAACGCCGCCCCGGCCCCGGCCAGCAGGCCGGGCGGTGTGTGGAAACTGTCGGTGCCCAGGCAGATCGGGGGGCGCGGGCCGGCGCCGTGCAGTTCGTACGGGAGCGCCGTGCTCGGGTAGGAGTGGACGTCGATGACGACCGCACGCCCCGTGGCGGCCAGCCGTTCGTCAACCGCCTCCGTCATCGCTCGTGCGTACGGATGGAAGTAGCGGTCGAGCAGTGGCTGCGGGTCCACGCCGGGCGCGCGGAGGGGCTCGCGGAAGGTGGTGTGCGTATAGACCGCGCCCATGCCGACGGCCAGCATCTCCTCCCGGTCGTCCGGGAACCGCTCGGGGTCGACGACCAGCCGCGACAGATCGTTGACGAACTGCCACGGTGCCTTAGCGCAGGCTTCGCCGGCCAGGGCGGCGAGCGAGGCGGTGTGCGCGTCCGTGATGTGGTCGAGCTCCCGCTCCAGGGCTCCGTCGTCCAACAGGATTCCGTCGCGTACGTGAGCGGGGACGGCTCGGGAGGAGTGGGGGACGTGGAGCAGCACCGGTGATCCGGCGGCGCCCGGGACGAGTCGGAACGGCTGGGACTCAGGGGTCAAGAGGGCGGTCCTTCGGGATACGGGAGGTCGGGCCGGGCGGGTGGGGGCCGCACGCGGTGCACCCTCCACCGCGTGCGGCCCCCACCACCTGTCCGATTGTCCCGTGTGCACCTACCGGCCGGACGCGACCACCGGATAGTGGTCGGAGAGGTTCGTGTACGTGTAGTCCGTACCCCAACTGCTCACCGTCCAGGGTGCGCTGTGCTCCTTGACCACGTCGTTCGTCCATCCGGACGGTTTCGCGTGGCCCGCGCGGTGCAGGACGTGGTCCAAGTCCTCGCGGGGGTCGTCGGGGTAGCGCTCGGCGGCGATCGAGTTGTCCTGGGTGTCGAACGAGTACGGGTGTCCGGTACGGGCGTCCGGGCCCGCCAGCCCGCCGTCTGTGAGCATCGACGCGTATTCGGGGGAGTGCGAGTCGACATTGAAGTCGCCTGCCACGATGACCTGTTCGGATGCGGGGATCTTCTTCGCGTCGAGGAACGCGTCGATCTGTCTGAACTGCAGGCTGCGCATCCGGGCGGCCTCGCCCGCCCCGCATCCGGGGTCGGTCGACTGCGCATGGGTCCCGACCACGTGCACGCGGGCGCCGTTGACGTTCAACTCGGCGTATGCGAAGCCCTTGTTGGACCACCAGTCGCTCCCGCAGGCGTCCTTGTAGACGTGCTGCTCCTTGCGGACGATCGGCCACCTGCTCAGCACGGTGACGCCGCCGTCCTCCGGGGTCAACGCCGAGTAGGCCCCGCTCGTCGCGTCCCAGCCGCTCTTGCTCCGTCCCACCACCGGTGTCCGGTACGGGTACTGGGCGGAGGCGTTCTGGAGCAGGGCGTCGGACGCGGCGTTGTCGAACGCCTCCTGGAGCACGACGACGTCGTTGCCCTGGAAGAAGGCCGTCCGCGGTATCTCCTGGGCCCGGTGGTCCTGGCCCCAGTTCGGGTACAGGGTCTTGCTGAAGAGGAACGTGTTGTACGTGAGAACGCGCAGCGACGGGGTGTCCGCCGCCGATGCCTGCGGGGCGTTGAGTGCGAGCGTGGCTGCGGCGAGCGCGGCGGCCAGAGTCGCGCCGGAGATACGGCGGATCGCGTTGTGCGGCACAGGCTCTCCTGGTGTGGGGTTCGGAGCGGTGACGCCCATCAAACCAGGGGGAGTTACTCGTGGGTAGAGGCGGGATGTACGGCGCCTTGCGGCAGCGGTACGAACGGTTCGCGACGAGGGACGGGCTCAGGCCCGAGGGGTGTCTGCAGTGCTCGCCGTTCCGGTCAACTGAGGGTGGCGTAGACGATGAGGTTGTCCACCGGGTGCCCCTCGGCGTCGAACGAGCCGTCGCACGTGATGAGCCGGAGCACGCGGCCGCCGGTCTCTCCGTAGACCTTCTCGCTGGGGAAGGCGCTCTTGCTGACGGTCTCGGTGCCCGTGACCCTGAAGTGCGCCTGCTCGCCCAGCCCGTTGAGGATCGTGATGTCCGCGCCCTCGGCGATCTTCCTCAGGTCATGGAAGACGGCCCTGCCGAACCGGGTGTCGTTGTGGCCGATGACCACGGCGGCGCCCGGCTCCCCGGGAACGGCCCCTCCCGCGTACCAGCCCGCCGTCATGCCCTTCTCCGCGGGCGGCACCTCCACGGTGCCGTCCCCGTTGAGTCCCAGCCGCATCAGCTCACTCGTCACCCCGATCGATGGGATGGAGATCTGCGCGGGAGCCGGTGCGTTCGGGGGTTCCGGAGTGTTCGGTGGTTCCGACGCCCCGGAGACCGACGTGACCACGGCGTGCGGCTGCGCCGCAGTGGAGGACGAGCAGCCGGCGAGCGGGACCAGGATCAGCACGGCGGCGGACGAGGTCAAGAAGGCTCGGCGGAAGGCGTGCACGGTACGGGGCATGGTGGCTCCGGGCATAGAGGATCAGGTGGAACACCAGGTGGCGCCGCCCCGCCGTGCGAGGCGGCGCCACCCGGTGGCAGGTCAGCCGTTGCGGTGTGCGGCGGAGCGGCGGCGCAGCACGAACGCGCCGGCACCGGCCAGCAGGGCCGCCCCCGCCGCCGAGCCGTACAACGCGGTGTTGCCGCCCGTATCCGTGGCCGCACGCTCACCGGCGGCGACGCCGCCCCGGGGCGTCACCCTGCTCCTGGACTCCTCGGCCGGCGCCGGCGCCGCGGAGGGCTCGGCCCCTTCGGGAGCCGGGCTGGGAGTGGCGGTGCGCTCGGCGGCGGTCCGCGCCGGCTTGGGCGTGGCGTCGTCCGCGACGGCGGCGGCCGACGGGACGAGGACCGTGCCCGCCACGACGGCGGTGAGGACTGCGTTGCGCAGGGTCGAACGAGGGGACATGTGAAGAACTCCGATTCCAGCTCGGCCTTGGTGGGGCCCGCACGCGGATGCGCATCGGGCGCCGGGCATGCCGACAGACTGGAGTGAAGTTATGAGGAAGCTGTCAGGGCGCTGTGTTCATCGCATCAGGGCCGAGTCCGCGGGTTCAGGGACCGCCGGGGGCAGCCGCAGAGTGAAGACCGATCCCTCACCCACCGTGCTGACCACGTCGGCCGTCCCGCCATGTGCTTCGGCGAGCTTGCGGACGATGGCCAGGCCCAGCCCACTGCCTCCGGTGCGTCGGCTGCGGGACTTCTCGGCGCGCCAGAAGCGGTCGAAGACGTACCGCAGATCCTCCGGCGGGATGCCGCTGCCGGTGTCGGCGACCTCCAGCGCCACCCACTCCTCCTCCCCGGACCCCATCGCGTACGCGCGCAGGGTCACCCGCCCGCCCGCCGGGGTGTGGCGTACTGCGTTGGAGACCAGGTTGCCCACGGCCTGCCGCAGCCGCACCGGGTCGGCCGTGAGCGCCGGCAGCCGTGCCCCGGCGGTCGAGGCGGCCACCGCCAGACCGACCTCCGCCGCGTCGGCCTGGGCCTGGTGGGCCGCGGCGACATGGGCGAGCAGTTCCTCGATCCGTACCGGCTCGGGGTGCAGGCGCAGTACCCCCGCATCCGCCGCCGACAGGTCCTGGAGATCGTCGATGATGTGCTGGAGCTGCACCGCCTCCTCCAGGAGCGAGGAGATGAACGTGGCGTCGGGCTCGGCGATCCCGTCCTGCGCGCCCTCCAGCCAGCCGCGGATATTGCTGAGCGGGGTACGCAGCTCGTGGGCGACGTCGCTGACCATCACCTTGCGCTGCTCCTCCAGCCGTGCACGGTGCGCGGACATGTCGTTGAAGGCGGCGGCCAGCCGGCCGATCTCGTTGTCGGCCGCGACCACCACGGGTGCCGAGTCCTCGCCGTCGCGCATCCGCTGGGCAGCTCCCGTCAGCGCGTGCAGCGGCCGTACGAGCCGGGCCCCCGCGAGCACGGAGGCGCCCACGGTGAGCGCGAGGACGAGCGCCGCGACGCCCGTGATCCTGGCCGTGTTCGCCGGCGACAGGTCGAATGCGGGAACGGCGCCGCCGCCGGGGTCGCTGATGAACAGCAGTGCGGGCGGGGCGACATAAGAACTGAGCTGTTCCCGGCGTGCGACGCCGACGCACGAGGCGATGGCCCGGTCGTTCTCGCTGGTGAGGGCCGTGGGCGAGGCGGACGGGGCCACCCGGGCCTCACGGGGGGCGCTGCTCGGCGCCGGGGTCGGCACGGCGGTTTCCGAGACCGGGAGGGGCTCGCCCGCCGTGTCCCAGGAGAGGTCGAGGCCGAGCTGGACGGGCTCGCGGCTCTGCCGGCTCAGACAGGCGTTGGCCAGCCGGCTCAGAGCACTGAGCGCCTTCTCCTCGGTCGGGGTCGGGCGGTCCAGAGCTTCCGTCGTGCAGCGGGTGCCCTGCAAACGGTCGGGATCGTTGCCCACGTCCTGGATACGGGTCCGCCCGCTCGGCCCCTCCACGACGTCCGAGGCGATACCGGACCGGTTGAGGCACGTGGCAACCTCTTCGGCGGTGCGTCGCAGCGACGCACGCTCGGCGTCGGGCAGGCGGAACGGTCCGACGGCACGGGGGTCGACACGGTCGCTGCGGGACTTCGTCCCCACGCCGGTCGTCACGGATCCGGCCCCGGACGCCAGGGCCGCGTCCACGGACATGGGATCCACGACCGCCGATGCCTGGGGCGGCAGGGCCGGCGGGGGAGGGGAACCGTCGGCGGAGTCGGCGAGGATCCCCCGGCTCTGCGTGGTCAGCGTGATCCGCCGGCCCGAGTCGTCGGCCAGCTCGCGCACGGTGGCCCGGACTCCGTCCCAGGTGGGGTGCGCCGCCGCGTAACCGAGCAGGGTGTCGTGGATACGGGTGTCGGCGGTGAGGTTCTGACCCTGCTCCTGCTCGATCGCGCCGGACGTGGTCTGCACGGCCAGCCACGCGGTCGCGGCGACCGAACAGGCCGCGACGAGCGCGGACACGGCCAGCAGACGGCCCAGCAGGCTCTTGCGGAGCGGCAGCCGGTGCCGGTCGTTCTCACCGGCCCTGCGCACGCGAGGCACCCTTCACCGGATCCGTCAGCTTGTAGCCGACGCCGAAGACGGTGAGCAGCCGGACCGGTCGGCGGGGTGTGTGCTCGATCTTCTTCCGCAGGTTCATGATGTGCACGTCGACGGTGCGACCGCTGATGTACCGGTCGAACCCGTGCAGTTCCGCCAGCAGTTGCTCCCGTGTGAAGACGCGGTCGGGTTCGGCGGCCATCGCGGCGAGCAGCCGGAACTCGCCCGGCGTGCACTCGACCCGCACCCCGTCGGCAGCCACTTCGTGACGTACGGGATCGACGGCGAGGGCCCCCACCCGCAGCACCCCCCCCTCGCCGGGCCCGCCTTCGCCCGGATCCGCGCCGCGCCGGGTGCGCCGCAGGAGCGTACGCACCCGGGCCATCAGCTCGCGCGGACTGTACGGCTTGGTCATGTAGTCGTCCGCACCCAGGTCGAGCCCGAGCAGCAGATCATCCTCCGTCGCCCGTGCGGTCAGCATGAGGACCGCCAACTCCCTTTCCTCGGCGCGCAGTACGCGAATGACGTCCAGGCCGTCCGCCCTGGGCATCATCACGTCGAGGACGAGCAGGTCCGGCGTGCCCTGCCGGACCTGCTCGAGCGCCGCGAGACCGTCCGCCACCACCGTGACCGCGTGCCCTTCGCGTTCGAGGTAGCGGCGTACGAGTTCGGCCTGCTTCGCGTCGTCTTCCGCGACTATCACATGTGCGCACACGCGGTCGATCGTAGAGGAGCCCTGTGCACGGCTTCCCTCACCGGCCGAGCAGGTCGACGGCCTCCCGGAAGCCGGCGAGCGCCTCGCCGTACCGCTTCCCCGCGATCAGCAGGATCGACCGATCTGTCAGGGCCCGGGCGAGCGGGGCGCGGCCCTGCCCAACAAGGTGTGTGGGCAGTGCTGTTCGTCCTACGAGAACACGGCCTGACCTGTCATGACGGGTATGTCATCGCTCCTCGGGAAGGTGGCGGCGAGGCAGCGGTGGGCGAGACACTTTCGTGGGGCGTCACGCGGCCATGGCCACGGAGGTCCTGCCGAGGGCGGCATCGTTCGCGGGCGACGCGGACTGGGCGAAGACGACGACCCGCAGCAACGCGAAGCGCCCCACCCCGGCCAACGCGGAGGCCGACAGGTAGACACCCTGCTCGAGCAGCGCCGAGGGCGCGGAGTGCACGGCGTGCAGAACGAGCAGCGCCCCTGTGGTGAACGCGTAACTCACGGCCACCGTCAGCCCGGACTGCAGGTGGACGCCCCAACCCCTGCGGTCGCTTCGGAACGAGACCCGGCTGTGCAGCTCGGTCGCTATCACGGTCGAGACGACGGTGACGATCGCGTTGGCGACCATCATCGGCATCGACCCGCTGAGCAGCACGAGCACCCCGCTGGAGGCGATCCCCACGCCGCCGCCGCAGACGACGAACCGCACGAAGGCCGCGACGAGCGAGCGGGCTGTGCGCGTCGGCCGATCGTCGGGTCGGGGCGAGGGGGCGGTCACGGGGATCCTCCGGAGGGGTGCTGGGACGGTGCTTCGATTCCACCTCAGAATCTAGGGACAGCGCGTCATCCGAACGACCCGGGTGGTCCCCGACTTCGGTGGGGGGTATCCCCCAGTGGTCCCTGGGAGATACCCCCCAGTCGGTGGCGCGACGGCGGAATGGATCACTGGTCCCACGGTGCGGCGGCAGGGTGGAATCAGGGTCGAGAAACCCTTGTGCGGGGCTGGGCCGGAACCGGTCACCAAGGACCTGGAACACCCCGACGGCGGCCGCTAAGGGTGATCGTCGCAGGGCACGAACCTGCTCAGCCGGTAAGTGGTCGGCTGGACCGAACGCCCGCACAGGGTGTCGAGGCGAAGCATCGACAGGTCGACCTCCCGCCCAGCCCGGACACGACGTACGTACGCCCGCCAGTCGGCCTCGTCCTGGGTCTCGAAGACGACCTCCCAGCGCCCTGCACGTCCGGATTCCGCCGCAGCCCGCCCGGCGGCCTCCCGCTTGCGCTTCCGCTGTCCCGGCATGCGCCCCAGCCTGGCGAATCGCCCCCGCGCAGGCAAGGCAATTTATGCGAGGGCGGCGTCGAGCCGCGGACGCCGGCCTCCCGGGGTGCCGTACGGAGCACGTCAGAGTGTCGCGGGGACTTCGCCGGCCGTCGGGAGGCCGAAGCCGGGCTCCTCCGAACGCTGACCGGGCAGTACCACCGGCCGGAGCGCACGCGGCCCCGCGATCACGGAGTAGTCCTCACCGAGGAAGCCGGGGGTCAGATCGCCGGGGTCGTTGCCGAGTGCCAGACTCACCGCCGCCCAGGGCGCGTTCAGGCCGCACTGGGACAACTGGTGCAGTCCGCCGGCCGGGCGCGTGTTCACGTCCATCAGGACGGGCCGGCCGTCGTACACACGGAACTGGATGTTCGTCAGCCAGTGCAGCCCGAACGTGTGGGCGATCAGCCGAGCGGGTTCGATCCACGAGGGGCGGAGCGTGAACCCGCGACGGCGCCCGTTCTTCGTACGCCCCACAGCCATTCGCACCCCGCCGTCCGGCCCGGTGAGACAGTCGACGGACACCTCCGGCTCGTCCAGGCGCGGCATCACGAGCCAGTCCACGGACCGTTCGCTGCGGCGCAGGGCCTCGACGATCAGGTCCAGCGGTACGTACGGGCTCGGGAAGCCACCCAGGTGGAGCAGGGAGAACGGGGCCCGGGTGACGATACGGAATCCGACCCCGCCGGCACCGGCAGCCGGCTTGAAGCAGGCCTTGCCGCCATCGGCCTCGATCGCCTCGACCGCTGCGAGCAGCTCGTCCTCGGTGCGTACCCGCCACCACGGAGGCACGGGTATTCCGGCCGCCGCGACCGTCTCGTACGCGGTCGCCTTGTCCTGGAAGAGTGCGGACGCTTCGGCGGGCGGGGCGATCAGCGTGGTACCGAGTGCGGCGAACTCCGCACGGTGCGCGGCGATCGCCGCCTGGTGAAGGACGGGAACGAAGACGTCGACGGCACGCCTGGCGCACTGGTCCAGTGCGAACTCGACATAGCCGGCGGGCGAGAGCCCCTCGGGTTCGGGCGCGGCGGTGTCGGCGGCCGCGAGAACGGGGGAGTCGGGATCCCCGTGGGTGGCATGAACCGTGACCGGCCGCTGCTCCGGATTATCTCGGAGCTGATCGATGAAGAAGACGTTCTCCGCGTACGTGCGGTTGAGCCAGATACGTACGGGAGAGACCATTCAGGCCGCCTTCCAGGGGTCGCGGACAGGGCGGCGCGTCCGGCCGTACCCGTTCGGGGAGAGGGAGACACACGGCACCACGGCCGACGAGGAGAAGTCGTCGGCGGAGGGCGTGCTGGGGCGATCATAGGGTGCACCGGCGCCCGCAACTGCTACGCGCGTGTTACGGCTTCCCGCCCCGGCCACCGACGCCGCTCCCGCACGCGCCCGCCACTTCGACCGCTGCCTGAAACGTCCCGGAAACCGCCTGGGATCCGGAGCTTTCTACGCTCGCTCAGGAATCGTCCGAGCAGAAGACCGTCTGATGAAGACCGGGACTTGTCAGAGAAGCGACCGCCCGATCCGGACACTGTCCGATCGGAGGAACCGGAGGCGATCCATGGCCGGCGCACCCCACCCCGAACCAAGAATGTCCCTGGCCCCGCCCCCCGTCCCCGTGAGCCGTCTGCACCCCGTCGCGGAACGGGGCGAACAGGACAGTCCGCTGCACCACCGCGTGATTCACGGGTACCGCCGCGCGTACCGGATGGCGGGTTCGGGCCCCGCGATCCTGCTCATCCACGGCATCGGCGACTCCTCGGCGACCTGGGCCGACCTGATCCCCGACCTGGCCCGCAACCACACGGTGATCGCCCCGGACCTCCTCGGCCACGGCGCCTCGGACAAGCCCAGGGCGGACTACTCGGTGGCCGCCTACGCGAACGGGATCAGGGACCTCCTGGGCGTCCTCGGCATCGAACGCGCCACCCTGGTCGGCCACTCCCTCGGCGGGGGTGTGGCCATGCAGTTCGCGTACCAGTACCCCGAGCGCACCGACCGCCTGATCCTCGTGAGTGCCGGCGGGGTGGGACGCGAGGTCAACCCGGCCTTGCGGGCGGTGTCCCTGCCGGGCGCCGACCTGCTCCTGTCCACGCTGCGCCTGCCCGGCATGCGCGGCCAGGTCGGCCTCTTCACCCGGCTGATCAGACTGCTCGACACCGACCTGGGCCAGGACGCCGAAGAGCTGCTCCACCTCGTGGACGCACTCCCCGACGCCACGTCCCGCAGCGCCTTCATCAGCACGCTGCGGGCGGTGGTCGACTGGCGGGGCCAGGCGGTCACCATGCTGGACCGCTGCTACCTGACCCAGGGCATGCCCACCCTGCTGCTGTGGGGATCCCGGGACAGCGTGGTCCCCGTCGAGCATGCCTACGGAGCCCACGCGGCCATGCCCGGCAGCCGCCTGGAGATCTTCGAGGGCGCGGGCCACTTCCCGTTCCACGCCGACCCGGTCCGCTTCCGCACCCTGGTCGAGGACTTCATGCGCACCACGGCCGCCGCGGACTGGAGCCAGGAACGCTGGCGTGAACTCCTGCGCAGCGGCCGCCCGGGCAGCCCGGACGGTCCACCGGACGCGGCGTACGACCGTGCGGTGGACCGTACCCTGCGCGAGGCGAGCGAGCGGAGCGCCACCTGAGGCGGGTGGGGTTCGTGTGACTACCGGGTCGGTCCCACACCGATGCGGACTACTCGGCGGCCGAGTCGAGGCCTCGGAGGTCCCCGACGGGCACAGGTTTGATCGGCAGGTGGGCGGAGAAGCGTCCGCCGAGCCCGATCGGCTGCTCGCGCGCCGATGCAAGGACCGTGCCGACGCTGCTTTCGCAGTAGCGTCCCTGGCAGGGGCCCATGCCTGTGCGGCAGGAGAGCTTGATCGCGTTGATGTTGCTGACGAACGGTGACGATTCGAGGAAGTCGTCGATGGTGCCGCGCGTGACCATTTCGCATCGGCAGATCGTGGTCTCCGGCTTCGCGAGGTCTCCGAGTGCCTCGCGGACCGGTTCGAAGACGCGTTGCACCACGGTGGAGAACCGTGTGGCTTTACGGACGGTGCGTTCCGCTTCGGCGAACGCCGCGGGGGGCACGGGGCGGCCGAGGTCGGCGGCGATCCCGAGACCCGCCAGCGCGCCCTCGGCGCAGGACCGGTCGGCGCCGGCGACGCCCGTGGGCTCGCCCGCGACGAACACTCCGGGGACGGATGTCTGCCGGCGTTCGTCGTGTGCGACCACCCAGCCGCCCCGTGGCGAGTCGAAAGCGAGCTCGCATCCGATCTGGCGGGCGAGCTCCGTCGACGCGGAGAAGCCGTACCCGAGCACGAGGTGCGATGCCGCGACCTCGCGGGGCGCGCCCGTCACCCTCCACTGCCGGTCGACCCGGGCGAGTTCGACGCCGGAGACGTGTTCCGTGCCGTGGGCGGCCGTCACGATGGTCCGGGGGGAGACCCGGACGCCCTTGCGCACCAGGCGCGCCAGGATCGCGCCCGTCTCCGCGAGCATCCGGAGATGGCCGGGTACGGCGCCGAGGGCGAGGAGCATCTCCGCCGGCGTCGGCAAGCTCTGCGCGAATGCGACCTCACGCACCGGAACGCCGTTGCGGACGAGCAGGTCGGCCACGAGCAGCAGCAGCGGATGTGCCCCGGCCAGCACGACGTCGCCGACGGGGGCGATCCTCTGCGACTTGACGAGGGTCTGGACACCGCCGGCGGTCATGACGCCCGGCAGCGTCCAGCCGGGGAAGGCGACGGGGAGGTCGTAGGCGCCGGTGGCGATCAGCAGCCGCCGCGCGCCGATCATGCGAGTGCCGTGTTCCGGGTGGTTGATCGCCACCCGCAGATCGCCCGGCCCTTCGTCGTCGTGCAGCACACCGATCGCCGACCAGCCGAACTCCGTCGTCAGTCGCGGGTCTTCCTCGAACCGCCGGATGAGCTCGGTGGCCCATCCGTAGCCGGCGGTGGGGTGCAGGACGCTTCCGGTGAAGGCCTCGGGCGGCTGACGGAAGATCTGCCCGCCCGCTCGCTGCTGCTCGTCGATGACGACGACCGTCAGACCATGATCGGCTGCGGTGAGAGCCGCCGACATGCCCGCCGGACCCGCTCCGATGATCGCGACATCGAACATCACAGCCTCCCTGACGTCTCGATGACCATGCCCTCGCGCACGGGGACCAGGCAGGTGCGGGTCAGTGGCCGGCCGTCGACGGTGGCGGCGCACTCGAAGCACGTCCCCATGTTGCACAGCGGCGCCCGGGGCGCTCCGCTGCGGTCCCGTTCGAACGGGACCCCTTCGGCGAGCATGGCGCCGGCCACCGTCTCGCCCGTACAGGCGCGAACCGGTTCGCCGTCCACACCGATCGTCACGATGTCGCCACGTTCCTTCGTGGTGCGACGCCAGGCGTCGTCCGTGGTCATGAGGTGCTCCCTTCCGCAAAGCGGGCCGGGTCGTACGGTGCGAGGTCGATATCGGGTGAGCGCCCGGCGATGAGGCCGGTCAGCACCCGCGCGAAGCTCGGCCCGAGAGTGAACGCCGATCCGCCGGTGGCGACGAACACCCCGGGCGCGCCCTTGACCGCGCCGACGAGCGGAAGCTGGTCGGGCGCCACAGTGGTCGTGCCCACCCAGCTGCGCACGGCGGGGACCCTCTCCAGCGCGGGAACAGTCTTCACGGCCGCACGCGCGTTGCCGGCGATCGACTGCGGGATCAGCTGGTGCTTGCGGTCGAACGCCGGGGCGCCGTGCGCGTCCCTCATCAGTCGTGCCGGCCACCCGCCGCCGATGAGGACCGTGTTGTCGAGCGACTGCTTGAGCGACAGGCGCGCGCCTGTGTGCTGAACGAGGTGGGGGATGAACTTGGGAATCTTCGAGGTGACGGTCATCGTGAGAGCGAGGGGGACGGTGGGGAGCTCGGAGTCGAAGACCCGGCCGAGCTCCGTCGTCCACACACCGGCGGCGAGCACGACCGCGGCAGTGCGGACGGTGCGGATTCGTTCGTCCCCCGCGTGGTCCGTCTCCCGGAGGGCGACTTCCCATCCGGTCGGAACGCGACGCACGCCGACCAGACGGGAGCGTGTGATCACCGTCGCCCCGGCCGCGACGGCCGCGCGGCCGACCGCGGGAGCGGCGATACGGGCGTCAGCCTTTCCTTCCAGAGGGCTGATGTTGGCCGCGACGATGTCCTGCGAGAGGTACGGTGCGACGTCGTCGAGCTCGGCGCGACCGAGCGTGCGCACATCGAGGCCCCAGGAGCGCTCCAGCTCCGCCTTGAACTCGAGCATCCTGACCTGGTCGGCGTTCTCGGCAACCATGAGCCCGCCTGTCTGGCGCACGCCGAGTGACTCCCCGATCTCGTCCTCCAGGCGCGCCCACATCGCGGCGGCGTCGAGGTGGAGCGGCATCGCCTCCGCGGCGACGCGTGCGGCCTCCTCGCCGGCCTCGATCATCCGGTACTCGAGCTGGAAGTGCAGACTCCCGGCGTTCTGGCCCGAAGCGTGCTGGTTCACCTGATCCTTGTCGATAAGGAGTACGTGCGCACCGTCGCGGGCGGCCATCCACGCCGTGAGGCAGCCGAGCAGCCCGCCGCCGACGACGACGACGTCGTACCGCTCAGTCATCGGTGAGGGGGAGCGTGTCGATGCCGAGCTCGTGCAGGGTCACCTCGACGCGGGCGACCTCGTCCGGTGTGAGCTCGAGGAGCGGCGCCCGCACGAATCCCGCGGGGATGCCACGCAGCCGCAGCGCGGTCTTGACGATCGCCTGCTGGTTGCCGAACTGCACGCCGTAGTCGGGACGGAACCACGCGTCCATGTACACGCGGTCCTTCTTGCCCAGCTGGATCGCGCGCTCGCGGTCCCCGGCGTCGACGGCGTTCCAGAAGTCGGCCTGGTCGCGGCCGAGGATGCCGCCCGTTCCCATCAGGCCGTCGCCGTGGCCGAGTATCGCGAGGTCGGCACCGAGCGCGTTGGTGGGAAGGCCGAAGTACCGCACCTCGCCCTCCAGGGCGTACATCCCGGCGAGGAAGCTCGCGAAGTCTCCCGTCGAGTTCTTGATCGCGACGACGTTCTCGATCTGCGCGAGCTCGGTCAGCAGTTCCACGCCCATGTCCACGACGCAGCCGCGCGGCCAGTTGTACACGGTCATCGGGATGTCGGTGGCATCGCTCACCGCCCGGTAGAACGCGACGATCTCCTTGCTGTTGGGCACGATGTAGGGCGGCGGGGTGAGGAGGATGCCGTCGAGGCCCGCCGCCTCCGCCGCGCGGGCGTGGGCGATCGCCTCCTGCGGAGTGAACGCGTTGCAGGCGCCGAGGACCGGGAAGGTGCCGCTGCGGTGCTCGGCGCCCGCCGCGAACAGGTCGGCGCGCTCCTTCGTGGACAGGGAGAACCACTCGCCGCTGGTGCCGGCCAGGATCGCGCCCTGGATGCCCTCGTCGACGAGCCAGGCGACCTGCACGTGCAGCGCGTCGATGTCGAGCGAGCCCTCGCGGGTGAACGGTGTGGTGATGGCGGGGATGTAGCCGCGCCACTCGACTGTGTTGCGATCCATGGGGTGCTCCAGTGGCCGGTCGGCCGGTGGTGTTCCTACGGGGGTGTGCTGGTCAGGCCGCGGCCGGCGTGCTCTCGGGCTGCTTCAGTTCGACGCCGTCCGGGCCTTCGAAACGGCGGCCCCAGCCCGTCGCGGCCGCCACGACCAGGACGACGGTGAGGACGAGCGGGTAGAGCATGGCGACGAAGATCTCCGTCGTGGCCAGGGCGGGAACGCCCTTGATCCCGGACGTGAGCTGCGCGCCGATGAACAGATAGGCGCTGAGGACGGGGACGACGGCGGCGATTCCCATCGCGAAGCAGTCCATGACGACCGCTCGGCGGTACGGGTGCAGGCCGACGCGTGCGCCGATCTTGTCGGCGACCGGGCCGAACGTGAGCATGGCGGCCGAGTTCACTCCGCCGAACAGCAGCGTGGTGACCGAGACCCCGATGCCGATCGCGAACTCCGCACCGCGCGGGGTGCGGGACAGGCGGCTGCCGGTGAGGGCGCTCACGAGCCAGTCGAGGATGCCCGCGTCGGTGAGTACACCCATGATGCCGAAGACGGCCACCACCAGAGCGATCACGCTGAGCATGTCGCCGACGCCCGAGATCAGGAATCCGGTCGGTGCCCCGTCGTGGACGCCGATGACGCCCTCAGGGGTCAGCAGACCCGAGGCGAGGCCGGTGATGATCCCGGTCGCCAGCCCGACCGTGACCGCCTTGAAGATGTCGCGGGTGAGCAGCGCCACGGTGAGCATGAGCGCGACGGGGATGAGCATCACGAGGGCGAGCGGGTTGGCGGCCTGCTCCAGCAGCTCCTGAGAGTGCGCGGAATCGCCCGAGCGGCCCGACGACCCCAGCACGAAGAACCCGACGGCTGCGAGGGCCGCAGCGGTGAAGGCGAAGCGAGCGCGATTCCGCACGACACCGGCGATATCGGCGGTGCCGGACTTTCGGCGGAACGTCTGCGTCGACGACGAGATGACGGTCGTGTCGGAGATCGGGGCGACGTTGTCCCCGAAGATCGCGCCGGAGATGACCGCGGCCGCGAGGAACGCCGGCTCGGCGCCGAGGAACACGCCGGCCGGGTAGAAGATCGGGAACGCCGTGAACATCGTCCCGATGGACGACGCCGTCGACATCGAGATGATGCACACCGCGACGAACGTGAACAGGGTGAAGGTACCGCCGTCGACGCCGAGGTTCTCGGCGAGCCACACGAACCCGCCGGAGACGTTGGTCTCCTTGATCAGGGCGGACATCAGACCCACACAGAACAGGATCATCACGATCGTGACCGCGGTGGACGATCCGATCCCCCTGGTCACGGCGGACCAGTACGCCGAATACGGCTTGGCGAACGGTGCGCCGACGAGCAGCGCGACGACACCTCCCGCGGCGAGGGCGGTCATGTCGAACGTCTTGAACACGACGAAGAAGACGACGCAGAACCCGAGGAACACGAGGACCGGCACAAATGCCAGTGCTCTTCCTCCGCGGAAGACCAGCTGTCTGTCAGCGCTCATGGCGGTGAACCACTTTCCACAACATTGAGAACAACGCGGGTGTGTACTTATTTACACGAGTACACAAAAGTGCACGATGCTTCGACTGTCAACCATTGATTCTTCTGCAGAAACGTGCCGACACCGCTCCAGGGCCCACGCGGCATGGGTGTACAAGAGTGCACAAGGGTGCACGGCTCGGCTAGGCTGACCGCCGTGATGGGAGACCAACTACACACGTTGCGGACGGAGGCGGGGCTCAGCCTGCGCGATCTTGCGGCGCAGACCGGCCTGTCGGCGACCCTGCTGAGTCAGGTGGAGCGGGGCATCCGCGAGCCCAGCCTCAAGACCCTCCGGGCCTTGGGTACGGTCTTCGGCTCGTCGGCCGCCTCGCTGTTCCATGAGCAAGCCCCGCTCACGGCTCACCACAGTCGCCCCGACGAGCGTTCCCGCCTGCTCATGCCGAAGGGCCTCGTCCAGTACGAACGCCTGACCCCGAGCAACGGTCAGCTCGAAGTTTTGCTCGGCACGCTCGAACCGGGCCATGCCTCCAGCCACGAGCCGTGGAGCCATGTAGCGGTCGAGTGTGCCTACGTCATCACCGGCACGGTCACGGTACACGTCGCCGATCAGCGTTTCGATGTGCAGCCGGGCGAGGCGCTGACCTTCGACGCCACACTGCCTCACCGCTACTCCAACAACGGAAGCCAGGTGGCGACCTACCTGGCGTCGGTGACACCACCCACGCCCTAGTGAGACACGCCACGGCCTCGGGGCCGCGACGCCCGCCGAACCGTGCATCCGGGCGTCAGGTCCGGGCGGGCAGGCCACCGGCCCGTGCCCGCTTCGTGACGGGCGACTCGGCGCGGGCTACGGGCGACGGCGGCCCCGAGCGGAGATCATCGGAGTCGTGGCCAGGTCGAGTCGGCCGGTGGCCAGGTTCGCCGGCTGCCCCAGCATCATCGCGCGCCGGTAGCGCACCGAACCGGTGCTGCCCCGCCGCACGATCTGCTGCAGCCGCTGCCCCTCCTGACCGGTCGGTCTTCGCACGCGCACCGGCTTGGCCATCGCGACTCCCAGGGCAAGTTGCACCATCTCCGGTCCGGTCCTGGACTTGCGGCTGACCTGGCATCTCGTGCCAGACGACGGCGACACGCCGGTCGCCGTCGTCGAGGTCACCTTGAGCGATCTGTTCACCGCCCCCGGGCGCCCGCTGATCGTCCGCCCTTTCATGTTCGGCAAGCTGCGGACCATGTGACGGTGTGGACCGACGGCTTCAACGACACATCCGAGTACGACCCGGCCGGCGAGGACAAGGAAGGCGAACAGGACTCCACCGCCTCCGTGTTCACCCGCGACGGCGACGGAACGGTCCGTCATTTCCGTTCCGCTCGCCCGCGTATGCCCGCAGGCCGCGACGACCGGTGACCGGGCCTGGACCACTGACCGTGCTGAAGGCGGAGCGGGTGCGGGTCCTGCTGCCGGTACTCGCGTGCGGCGACTCCGTACGGCCACCGGGCACCTGTGCCGCAAGGCGCGGCTGGACGCGGACCGGCCCTGGTGCGGGCGATGCACCAGGGCCGGTCGTTCTTACGGCGAGGAGGTCAGCCGGCCCAGACCTCGGCCTCGTCGGCAGGGACCGTCGTGGCGAGGTTCAGCTCCTTGCGGGCGGCAACCGTCTTGCTGGGGTCGATGCCGGTGAAGGCCATGTCGTAGGCGATGTAGAAGGCGTCCGTGTCGCCGGCCGACGCGGCCTTCTTCCACGCTCCGGCGGCCTCCTCCAGCTTCGCGCGAAGCTTGCCGGTCTCCGGCTGCTCGATGTTCCGCAGACCCTTGAGGTGGGCGTCGAGCGCGGCGGCGACCGCCTTGGCCTGCTTCTTGTATCCCGGGAGGTCGCTCTCGATCTGGTCGGCCTCGGGCTGGTTCATCCACAGGGCGTCGTAGACGCCGTTCGAACCCTTGAGGTACGCGAGCTGGTCGGCCTTGAGGGGGGCGCTCTTCAGCGAGCCGGAAAGCTTGCCCGACTCCTTGGTGTAGGCGCAGCTCACACCGCGGTCGCCGGTCGCCCAGCTCTCCTTGGTGGGGTGGTAGTAGAAGACGTCGACCCCTTCGGGCAGCGCCCAGTTGTCCGGGGCGAACTTCTGCGCCTCCACGGGGCAGCGTTCGTCGGCGATCACCGCGACCTCGTCGTCACCCGGGTAGGCGCCGTCTTCGTCGATCTTGAACTCGCCGACGACCTGGCCCTCGTGAGCCTCCTCGCACGGCACGATCTCGATCGCGAATTCCTCGGTCTCGGCCTTGCTGTTCGGGTTGTAGCAGTCGCCGGGGCTGAGCGAGAAGACCGAGCGCTGGCGGGCAACCTTCTTCGCGCCGTCCTTGGCGCTGTCGAGGGCGTCGCTGCATCCCGCCGCACCGACCGCGAGCAGGGCGACGACGACAGATATACCGCGCAGGGAACGGGACGTGGCACCGAAAGACATGACGTGTGCATCCTCAAACGGAGAACTTACGAGCTGGTGTGCGCATCGTATGGCACTTCTGTGACCACTCTGTGCAGGGCCCTGGCGCGGACACCGCGCTCCCGGCCGCCTCCCAGGGGGACGCATATCTCCCCCTGGGCGCAACAACCCGGGATGATCAAGGAATGGACGGCGAGAGTGCGGTGGACCGGCTGGTACGGGCAGCGGAGGACGGCGATGCGAGCCTGGTGGCGAGGCTCCTGGGCGAGGGGGTTCCGGTGGATGCCCCCGTGCAGGGCGGGCGCGGACTCACGGCCCTGGACATCGCAGTGCGGCGAGGACACGCGGAGGTGGTCCGCGTGCTCATCGGGGCCGGCGCGGATCCCCACCAGGCTGTGCACGAGTACGGCGAGTTCACGCCGCTGACCGCGGCCGCTTCGAGCGGCCGTACGGACGTGGTCGCCGCACTGCTCGATGCCGGCGTCCACCCCGACACGCCGTCCCGGGACGGCAACCCCCTGATGTTCGCCGTGACATCCACCGTGGAACGCCCGGAGATCGTGGACCTCCTGCTGGACCACGGCTCCGACATCCATCTGCTGACGAAGGGCAGGACGCCCCTCGAATGGGCATCCGCAGCAGGAAATCCGCAGATGGTGCAGCACCTGCTCGACCGCGGCGCCGTCCCCACGGCAAAAGCCGTGCGCGTCGCGCGAACATGGGGCAACAACAAATACCCCGACACATGGCCGAGGTTCGAGAAGGTCATCGACCTGCTGCGTGCAGCAGGCGTCGACACCGACACGGCCCCTTAGGGCCCCGAGCCCCTACGAGGCCGGCTCTCGAACGAAGATCGCCAAGCAGTAGGGTCATACCGCAACACGACGCGAAGGGGAGCTTCAGTGGCGCGGGTTGCGGTGATCGGTGGGGGCATCAGCGGGCTGGCGACGGCGCTCATACTGGGCCGGCGAGGCCATCCGGTCACGTTGTTCGAGCAGGACGCGCGGCAGGCCGGCGAGGATCTGGACCGGGACTTCTTCCACTGGGGCAGGCCCCGGATCCCGCAAGCCATCCAGCCCCACTCGCTCCTCGCACCCGTGCGCACCGTACTGCGCACCGAGGCACCTGATGTCTACGCGGACGTGCTGGCGCGCGGAGCCCGGGAGTACCACGAGTTCGACTGGTTCGGTGAGCATCCGCCTCATCGGGCCGGCGACGAGGACCTGGTGACCCTGCGCGCCCGCCGCATTGTGCTGGAGGCCGCCCTGACCGCGGCAGTCCAGCAGGAACCCACCGTCGAGGTGCGGCGAGGCCGCCGGGTGAGCGCGCTCATGCACCGTGAGGGGCGCCCCGCCCGGATCACCGGCGTGCGAGTGGACACGGAAGCACACCCGGCGGACCTCGTCGTCGATGCGTCCGGTCGTCGCTCACCGGTTCCCGCCTGGCTGAAGGCGGCCGGCTGCCGCCCGCCGGTCGTCGACAGCCACCGCACCGGGATCGCCTACCTGTGCCGCTGGTACCGCCTGCGTGCCGAAGGTCCGCGCCATCCCGGGCGGGTGAAGACGGGCTCGGCCGCACCGTTCGCGTTTGCCGGCGTCTTTCCTTCCGACAACGACACCTTCGCGGTGAGCATCGTCCTCTCCACGGGAGATCCGACCCGCGGCGCGCTCACCGACCCCGCCGTGTTCGAGGCCGCAGCCCGACGCTTCCCCGCCACCGCCGCCTGGCTCGACCTGGCCCCCGAACCACAGACAGCCGTCCTGGCGATGGCCGGCCTGGACAACCGCTGGACCGCCCTCGCCGACAACGAGGGACCTGTCGTCACCGGCCTGGTCAACGCCGGGGACAGCCTCATCCACACCAACCCCACCTTCGGTCATGGCGTGGCACTCGGTCTGCTCGCGGCCCAGCACCTTGCCCACCACGTCGACCGGATCGCTGCGGACCCCGTCGGTTACCACACCTGGACAGGGCAGGTCCTCCGACCGTGGTTCGACGAGCAGGTCAAGGCCGATAGCACCAACGGGCAACGCCTCGCTGCGAGTTCACCACCCACGGACCGGCGCTCTGCTGCCGTGGCCGCCTGCGCCTTCGAGGACCCGGTCGTCATGAGGGCCCGAGCCCAGGTACGCCATCTGCTGCGAACGGCCCACGACGCCTACGGCACCGACGAAGTGGACCGACACGTCACCGCCTGGCTGGCTGCCCGCCCGGACTTCTCGCCGGAGCACGACGGCCCGACCCGGGACGAGTGGGATGCACTCTTCCCAGGCTGAGTGCGTGCACGGGATCTGTGCCTACAGGGCCTTGGAGCGCCGGCTTCGGTGCCCGGGACAGTGTCGGGGAAAGGAACGGGCAGACCATCGGGAGCACTCCGTGCCGATCCTCAGTGCCAGAACCCCCGCGAGTACGGCGGCGACAAGTGCCTGAGCGACGGCGGTTGTCGGCAGCCCGGCCCGGACGGCCCCGTAACCGACCCCTGCCGATCCGGCGGGCCCGGCCGTCAGCACCAGCCGGAGCCGAACCCCGGAACCGGCGACCGGATTGCCACCGGCCCCCCAATGCTTGAGGTTTCCGAGAACCAGAACGCGAGCAGGGCGGCCCACCTCCAGTGCGGTCGGTAAAACCGCCAGGACTGCATCCGTCACCCGAGTGAGCATGCCTTCAATACTGCGCCGAGCCGCCCGCTCAAGCCTGAGTACGGCTTCGGAACCAGTCATCCTCAGGGAAGCCGCGCAGCTGCACTGCGTCGACCGAAAGGTAGAACTGGCCGGTCGGCACTACGCACGGGAGCCGGAATCCTCTGGGTACTCGGCCAGCATTTCCCCACCATCAGCAGCGGTGGCCTCCATCAGACAGGAGAACCGACTGACCTCATAGTTGTGTCCGTACGGGCAATTCCTTGCATGACGGGTCCACTGCCTACGCATCAGCCAGCAGGGGCTGTCGAGGGCGCCGGCCCCCGGCAGCCCCAAGCTCTCAACATGCCGGCAGATGAACCCGCCCACCTGTCGTCGGCAGCAAGCCTCCACAGACGCAGCCGACTGACGCGCTACTCACCCTGCGGGCCGGTCGTGCTGATCGAGGTACCGGACCAGGCTCTTGCTTGATGGGCGCAATGTCGTTCGGCCCTGGTTCCCGGGAACCGAACGAGCCATCCCCGCCTCTCAGTACATGTGATCTCCTGGCTTACCTTCGGTGGGTACTGCGTCGCGGTGGTGTGGGCGGGATTGACGGCGTGGCGTGTCCGGGCCGCAGTGGCGAACCCGCCCGTTCCCGAGCGTGAGCTCGACGTCTACGAGCTGGGCTATCTGCGAGGTCGTGAGACCGGAGCGGTGGCGGCCGGCGTGGGCTTGCTGCTCATGCGCGAGGAGCTCCTGGCCGGCGAGAGCGGCATCACCATCAACAACATCACCGTCAGAGACGGTGACATCGTTGATCGCGAGCCGATCCCCGACATGCTGCTGAGGCCGCTGGACCGTTCGATGATGGCCGAGGCGCGGGCGCACCAGCAGGCCAGTCGCGGGCGAGGGTACGTCCAGCCGGGGCAGTCGATGCGCTCACTGGCCGAGACGCGTGCTGTCCGGGCGGAGCTGGCACAGATCCGCGACGCACTGCACCGGGACGGCTTGCTCGACGGACCCCCGATGCGGGCGCGGTTCCGGAGGGGCCTGCTCCCGCTCAATATCCTGATCGGAGTAGGGGTCGTTGCGGCGGTCACGATCGGGCTGAGCGGCAATCCGATCCCGCTGGTCCTCGCCACGACGGTCGCCGCGATGACGCGCGTGTCGTTCACCCCGCCGTCAGTCAAGACCTCGGCGCGGCTGGTCAGGGAGGCGGCTGAGCAGCATCCGGCGTGGAACACCGACGACGCCGACGCGTTCGCACTGGACATCGCCCTGCACGGAACGTCCGTGCTCCACCGCCGCTATCCGCAGCTCGCCCCGCCCTCACGGACCCGGAAGGTGCGGCGGCGCACCACCTCGTCAGGGTCCGGCGGCGATCCGTGGGGCAGCGAGGGTGGCGGCGGCGGATGCGGTTCGGACGACGGTGGCTGACCGGCAACCGACGCCTCAACCATCGCTACGAACGACACCCCACGCGACTACCTGACCTTCCTCGGCCTCACCGCAGTCCTGTATCGACTACTGCTCGGGCGGCTGCACGCAGGGCGTCGTCCTCGCGGACGGCGCCCCAGTGATCGTGGTGAACGGGGCGTTCGTCGGCGTCGAGAAGAGCGTGCAGGATCGGCGTGGCCGGGGTGACGGACGCCGGGTCGGCGGCAGCGACTTCGGCGAGAAGGTGCAGGGGGTCGAGGATTGTGGGGCCGGCGCTGCCGGGGGGCGGGCAGATCCGGACGAGGTCGATCAGGGCCGGGGCGACCTGCTGGGGGTCAGAGGTGAGCTGCCACAGGCTCTGTACGGACGTCATCGCGTCGAAACGGTTGTCGTGCCTGATCCGTTCCCTGGCGGTGGCACCCAGCCGCTGTGCGACGAGTCCCGCGACGGGTGGATGGGTGGCGGCGACCTCGGAGAGCAGCACCAGGGCCTCGACCTCACCCGGAGTCTGGTAGACCTCGAGCGCGCTGCGCGCGGTCAACTCCATCAGCCCTGGCAGGACTTCATGTGGATCCCCGGTGACCCGCCACAGCGCCCGGGCCCGATCCACGGCGCCCTTCGGCGCATCGGACCAGCGTTCCGGCTTCCTGCTCAGCGCCTCCCGGAACATTCCGCGCAACCGGTCAGCTGCCGGAGCCCCGAGCGAGCCGCCGAGCGTGACGCAGGCGCGGAGCAGAGTGGGCTCGGAGAGCTGAGGGCTGGGTTTCGGGAAGCCGCTGTTGTCGGGTGAGTGCAGCAGGGCGCGTACGGGCGTGTCGTCTCCGGTGAGGGCGTGGTAGTCGAAAGGGCTGATCTGGGCGAGGTCGTTGTCGCGCGAGCTTGTCGGGGGGCTCAGTCGTGCGCGAAGCCGGTCGCGGTGAGCGGCAGCGACCCCACCGCTGTCCATCAGGAGCAGGGCGTGCGCGGCGACCATCAGCATCTGATCGTCATCGAGGAGTCCGATGAGTCTTGGGACAACAGATCCCCCGTCCTGGTGCCATTGACGCAGGATCGAGTAGTACGGATGTCGTCGGTGCGCCGTCTCCCTGATGCGGGCCAGCAGCGGGTCGAGGAGCACGTCGGAGTGTGCGGCGAAGGGGGCGAGCGCCTCGGTGAGACTGAGGTCGCTGACGTTCCACCTGCGGTCGATCGAACCGGCATGGCCGGAGGTGAATTCACCGCGAGTGGTGAGCAGTTCGATCAGGGGCGGTACGCAGCGGTCGTCGCCCATCCGACTCAGCGCCCAGATGGCGTGCTCCCGCACCGGTTCGTCGGCTTCGCCTGTCGCGGTGAGGTGGGCGGCGACGAGGTCGGCCCAGGGGCGCGCGGCGTCGCCGCACATGGCAAGAACCCGCAGAGCGAATAGCTGGTTCTCCCGATGTGTATCGCCTACGAGCTGGGCGACAGCCGGCAGCAGGTCAGGGACGGCGGAGCGCCAGCGGGACATCAAGCCGGCGGCGATCCGGAGGCCGCCTGTGCGCGCTGTGGCGCCATCGTGGCCCAGCAGCGCGTGGGCGAGGGCGAGCCGTCCGGGAAGGTCGGCCCCGAGCCGCTGGTCGGCTCCGGTGATGACGTCGACCAACGCAGCGGAATACTCTCCGGGTGGCTTGGTGGATGCGGTTGAGGAGGCGAGCAGCGCGTCGGTGGTGACGCGTGCGTAGCGAGGATCAGTGTGGTCGGGCAGGGCCCGGCGCAGCGCCTGCACGGCTTGCAGCCGGACGTCGTGGCGGACTTCGTCGTCCCACGCGATCCAGGCGTCGATGTCCTCGTCGAAGTCGGGCTCCTGCCCCTTGCCCTCTGCAGTCATGTGGAACCGCAGCCACGCGAGGGCCTCTTCGCGTCGCTGGATGGCGTAGCGGGAGAGCTCTCCGACGGCCAGCACGAGGCGCTCCGCAATCCAAAGGTCCGGCTCGTTCTCGAAGCACGTCCGCAATCGGGTGATCAAGGTGTCCGCGTGGGCGGCGGACTGCGCGAGCGCGTCGACCGCGCCGGCCCGGATGATGTCGTCCTCGTCGTCGAGTAGCGGCACCAGAGAGTCGGCAGCACGCTCCCAGGCGGGCGGCCACGCCGGGTCGACGGTGGGCCGCCACTTGCCTTCGAGGATCGGGGCGACCGTCGCGGTGGGGGCGGTGTTGCCCGTGTCGGCAATGTCGGCGATCGTCTGCAGGATCTCGAAGCGCACCGTCACCTCCGGATCCCGGGCAGCTTCGACGAGGAACGGCAGCATCTCGGCGGCCGCGGCCCGCACCGAACTGCCGTCACCGTTGGCCGCGTAGTGCAGGTTCGTACAGGTCCGGTCGGCTGTGATGCGACTCGCCGACCAGAGTCTTTCCAGCACCTCGGGGCCGTACTGACCGCCGCCGTAAGGATCGACCACCTTCGACCAGTCGACCTGAGCGGCGAGCCGCGCCAGTCTTTGCGCTCTCGCGTCCTGTGCGGACATACCGCCGCTCACCGCCCTTCGTCAGCTCTGCGCGGTGAGGCCCAGGAGAGGAAAGGTCAGGGGGCGATTACCTCTGCGCCCGTCCCATGCTTCGTAGACCAGGGCCTGCGGGCCGGTGATCCGCAGGCCGTCGCGCAGGCCGGTCACCGTCATTCCCGCCAGTTCGCGGTAGCTGACCGAAGGCGACGGCCAGGGCAGTTCGGTCCACCAGTTGTGCCCGTAGACGGTGTCCTCGGGAGGGCGCCAGCCCGCCTCGGTGATCAGCCGGCAGCCCGCCTCCCCGGCGCGCAGCGCAGGGTCGAGGTGGTGATCGCCGACCAGTTCGGCCTCCACCCTTTCGTCACTCTGCAGGAACTGCGCGTACCGGCCCGTCTGCCCGCCCTCTCTGATGATCAGCACGGAACCGGAGGCCAGCGAGGCCAACTGCTCGGCCAGACGCTCGCTGAACCCGTCCCACCCCGTCACGACAACCCCTCTTCGTCTTCGTCCATCTGCCGAAGCTCCTCGTCGCCAGCCAGTCGATTGTTGGTCGTCAGCTCCAGGTACACCGCGCTTCCTGAATGCCCGAGGATCAGGGTGGTGTCCGCACCGGCCCAGTGGATCGCAGCATCGGAACCCGGCCTGCGGTCCGTCGGTTCGCCCAGCGACGTGCCCAGCGCGGCGGCCATCCTCGCGAATGCGTCCAGGGGCTGCGCCCATTGCCTCGCGTAGTCGGTCAGGCGAAGCTGGACGCGCTCAACCATCTGCTCGTCCTGCACTCTCCCGCGGCGGGGGGCGGCACGGCCGACCCTCTCGAACCCCGTGTCGAGCAGGTCCCAACGCGGCCGGATCATCAGTGCCTGACGAGGGAACTGCGTCGACCGCCTCGCACTGTGCGTGGCCCCCGACTCCCACGTGCAGTCCAGCGACCGCAACCGTGCCGCAAGTTCGACGACCTCGGCATCACTCAACGCACGCCATTGCGTCATACGCTCCCAGAGGCGCGGCGCCCTTATCGGCTCGCCCGCCCGCCCCCTGCCCCCTCACCCTCCACGCGGACACCCCGTGCCCGACTGACTCTGTTCCGATCATGACACACGGTCGCTCAGCCCGGATCGGCACGAGATGAACCACTCGCGTGCAGGCGTCCGAGCCGTCCCCCTGATGACAAGGTCGCGCCGCGGCTCTGTCCTGCGAGGCAGGCAGTGTTCAGCTCAAGCAGGTTGACGCGCACGGTCACTTGGGAGGCTGGGTCGACACGCAGGACGTGGAGGGACTCGCGCCGGGACGATCCGCGACACCATCCGGAAGCACCGGCTGCCCGGCCCAGGGGGGCACGGAGCCGGCGTATCGGGGGCGTCTCGCGGGCAGGAGCAGAGCCGCACTCATCATTCAGCGGGCTTCACGGTGCGAGGGGTGTACCGGAACTCCTGACACCGGCACGTATCACCGTATTTCTGCTGGCTGTTGCCGTAGCTGTCATTGTTCCAGGTGTGATGCCCGTAGTCATGATGGCAGCGGGTGTTCTTCTCTTCCTGGGAGTGCTCAGGCCGTGTGTGCCCGCACGTGTCGCACACCGGGTATATGACTCGAGGGCGCAGTATGGATCCGCTGCGCAAAATCACCACACCGGTCACTACGCCCGCGATGATCACAATGAATCCGGCGAGGCCTACGACGTGCTCCGCGCTCATGCTCGTGCCCCCTTGTCAGTGCCGGTCAGCCCTGCGATCAGCCCGCCGGTTCGCACGCTACGCGACCGGACCGGCGAAGCCGAAGGGCTTGCCGACGCCCGACCCGGACTTGCCGGACCAGGGCCCCTGACCGGAGCGGCTACCCGGCCCAGAAACCGCCGGCAACGCCCGCCCGGCCGTCGTGAACATCACCTGAGCCGATTACGCATGCCCCATGCTCAGGGGACTTCGCCCGGCCCTCACGAACGATCCGTTCCCGAGTACGACGGCAACCCCGCGCACCTGTGGCCGCACTCGTCCCTGGAGCAGGGGAGCGGTACGTGAAAAGAGGTCCCGTGAGGTGCGGTCCTGTCGGTCATGGCCGGGGTGGCTGACCGAGATTCACCTGCCGGTCCGCGCCTGCGTCGCCGGGACAGAACCGGTGAGGTTCGGACGGATGCTGCCTGCCTACGCCCTCGCGTACCACCGGCTCGCGTCACAGGCCCCTGGCGCCGTCGATCCGCTCGCGAAGCAGGTCGGCGTGTCCGTTGTGCCGGGCGTACTCCTCGATCATGTGGATCAGCACCCAGCGCAGCGACACGGTCCCCCGCCACGCGTCGTCGCCCATGATGTCGAGGTGCGGCGCCTCCCTGGTGAAGCGTTCGGCGAACGCCGCCTCGGCCCGCCAGGCCTCCCACGCGGCGGCGACTGCTGCCGGGTCGGACACCGCGCCGTCGAAGTCCCGGTCAGGGGCTTCTTCCGACGAGAAGAGGGGTGGAGCGTCCTGCCCGGCCAACACCCGCCGGAACCAGCGGCGCTCCACATCGGCGAGGTGTCGGACCAGGCCGAGCAAGGAGAGCGTGGACGGTTCCACGGACCGCCGGGACAGTTCCGCTCCCAGCCCGGCGCATTTCAGCTCCAGAGTGGCGCGATGATCGCCGAGGAAGCCGAGGAGCATGCGTCGCTCGTCGCCGGTCGCAGGGCCACTGAACCGGCGGTCGGGTACGCCGCCGACAAACACTTCAGCTCTTCTGCTCGAGATGGTCATGCCCGCAATCATCGACCTTGCAGGTGTGATTCGAGGCTCGCAGGGGCTCCGGCCCGCGCCCGCAGGTCACTTGGCGGCCTTGAGGACTGCGTCCCAGGCGGGGCTGTCGACGTAGTGGTTGTCGTACTGCTCGGAAGAGTCCTTGATCTCCTGGAAGTCGGCTTCGCCGCGCATGACCCGGCCCAGAAGGCGGAGGTAGTCGAACCGGGGCATGCCGGGGGTGAAGACGAACAGGACATCGGCCTCGGCACCGGGGGCTGCGGCGAAAGCGTGCGGGGTGCGGGGCGGAACGAGGAGGAAGTCCCCCTTGTCCAGGACCTGGACCGTGTCGTCGACGAGGACCTGGAGTGAACCGTCGAGGACGAAGAACAGCTCCGAGGCTCTGGTGTGGAAGTGGGCGGGGGCGCCGACCGCGCCCTTGGTGAAGGACGAGCGGTAGCTGGTGAGCGAACTCCCGTTGGTCCCGTAATCGGCGAGCAGGGTCATCACGCTGCTCGGGTCACTGGTGGTCTCCGCAGTCGCGGAACGGGTCAGTACCGGCTTCAGGTCTGCGGTGTTCATGAGGAACTCCCTGCTAGGTGGTCCGGCTCGGGGCGTTCGCCCCGACCTCGTGATCACCACCCTAGGGAACCGAATGACATGCCGGGGGGTGCATTCAGGCGCGGAATCCATGGGTCAATTTGGTCCGGTCCGGTCCGGACAGGTCTCGGCCCACGGCAACCGCAAACGCGGCAGGGGAGCACGACGCGGAACGGTGCTTGCACCCGTCGGTTCGGTCGGCTGCGGAGCTTCTTCCCCTTGGGGGAGGCATACGGGCGACGGCGTGTCCCCCCGCCGAGATCGTCGGGGCGGTGGTCATGCCGGCCGCCCGGTGGCGACATCCGCCAGATGGAGCGGCAACCGGGCACCCCGGCCCCTGGGCAACAACTCGGTCTCGCCTCGACGGACGGAGGCGTGGAGTGCGTGGTTCCGTACGAAGGTTCGTTCATGACCCCGGAACCGGGCTCCGGCGCCCCGCTTCTGCCGGGAGTTGCGCACCGTCTGCCGCATGTCCCGGAAGTTGGCCGGACCACTCTCGGGGGCGGCTGCTTGACCGTGCTGGCCCTGATCGTCGAGATCCCTGCCGCCCTCCTGATAGCCCTGTCGCTGGGAATGCGAGGCTGGGCCCGGTCGACGAATCATGAGGTGGAATCGCCGGGCCACGTCGGGCCGCCCCCCATGGACTGGGTGCCGGTTCTCTGGCTCGGCGGGTTCACGCTGGCGGTCCTCGTTGTTGCCGGGCTGTTCCTGCGCTCGGGGCATCCGTTCGCGGGGTCGTTCCAGTTGCTGGTCGGTGCCGCCGTACTGGCAGCCACGATTGGCGTCGGGACGACCGAGTACGAGCGGGCCCATCCGGCGCCGCTGCCGCAGTGCCCGACGCAGGCCGGAGTGCCGTGCACTCCGCAGGATCCCGGTGCCCCGCCTGCGAACGACCGAGGCCCCACGGGGCACCAGTGCCGCAGCGGCGGCGACAGTGACGAGTGCGCGGACAGCGGCCGCTGACCGCCCCGACAAGTGCCGTATCAGCCCATGTCCGCAGAAGGGGGAGGCGCGTTGCGCGGCCACCGCATGCCGGTGTGTTCCGACGCGGCCGTCCGGAACGCTTCCAGAAGGGCGCACCCCGGATACGTCCCGAACGAGGGGTACTTCCATCGGTAATGGCACGCCCAGTAGTTGACAGCCCGGCGCTCCGTGCGCACGAAGAACGCAGGGTTCCGGGCGATGAACTCACCGTAGAGCTTGCGCTGGGCCGAGCCGGGGACGGCGAGCCCAGGAAGCCCGTGTCCGATCGCCTCAAGGATCTCCAGAACGTACTCGCCGGCCAATTGCACGACGAACGGAGCGACCCAGGGCTCGCTCGATTCCAGGACCTGTTCGATGTGGTGCTGCCGGACGAAGCCGTCACTGTGGCGGGAGTACAGGCAGTGCGCGATCACCTGTTGGGGCGAGGCCAGGGAACTCTCCCAGCCGACAGACGGCTCGTCCTGATGGAGCCGCGAGGGGACGGTTACCGTTTCCCCCTGCACGTCGACCTGGAAGGCACGCAACTGCTCGAACGTGGCGTTCGGGAGTATGACCGCCTCGACGCTCTGTACGTCACCGGCCAACCGGGATGGAAACGCTGCTGACAGGTCACTGGCCGGGATGGTCGGTTCCTCGAGCTGCTGCACAGCACGAGGATAGGCGGCGGCCAAACTCCCGGCCTGGCCTGTCCGAACGGTGGGCCGACTGGAACGAGGCGTCCTTCGCCGCGTCCAGCAGGTCGCACGTCTCCACGTGGCGTAAGCCGAAAGACCGTTCGTCATCGATCTGATCAACGATTGGTCGGCGGGAGGCGTCGGAGCGAGCGTTCGACCATGTCTCCATGCCCCAGATCGACGGGCTGTCAGGGCTTACGGGCCAGGCCGCCGTGCTCGCCGATGGGCACCGGGGTGGGGGCGTCGGGTTCCGGGCGCCAGAAGGGGACCGAGACGACTCCGGGGTCAAGGAGTTCGAGGCCGTCGAAGAACGCCTCGATCCTGTCGACGGGGCGCAGGAAGTAGGGGACCGCGCCGGTGTCGTTGTAGGCGTCCTGGGCCTGCTCGTAGTCGGCGTCGGTGCCGCGTGAACCGTCGTTGATGGAGAGGTAGCTGCCGGACGGCAGTCCGTCCATCAGACGGGTGACGATGGCGCGTGCCTGGTCGTAGTCGGCGACGTGGCCCAGGATGTTGCTGAGGATCAGGGCAGTGGGGCGGGTGAGGTCCAGCGTCTCGGCGGCGATCGCGAGGATGCGGTCGGGGTCGGTCAGTTCGGCGTTGATGTATGCGGTCGCTCCCTCGGGTGTGGAGGTGAGCAGGGCGCGGGCGTGTGTGAGCACCATCGGGTCGTGGTCGACGTAGACGATCCTGGCCTCGGGGGCGAGCCGCTGGGCGACCTCGTGGGTGTTGTCCTCGGTCGGCAGGCCCGTACCGACGTCCAGGAACTGCCGGATGCCCGCCTCCGTGACCAGGTGGGTGATGTTGCGGCTCAGAAAGGCGCGGCTGCTGCAGGCGATCGTGACGATGCCGGGGAAGACGGCGCTGTACGCGTCGCCGGCCGCCTCGTCGACGGGGTAGTGGTCCTTCCCGCCCAGCCAGTAGTTCCAGATCCGGGCGGAGTGCGGGACCGACGTGTCGATCTTCTGCTGCGCCGCCGAGCCGGGCGTTGTCGCGTGGTCCGTCATGGGTACCGTCCGTCTTCCAACCAAGCCGTGAACACCGAGCACTTCGGTCAACCTGTGCCTCAACCATACCGATGCGTACACCAGTTCACCGCCTCGGCGCACCTGCAGGCCCACGGGAACCGGTACCCGGCCCGGCCCCAGGCGGAACCGGTACCCGGCCCGGCCCCCGGCGGACGTCATTCCCTGGCCGTCGCCACCGTCACTGCCGGAACCCGCAGGGCGACGCGTCCGGGCACAGTGGTCGCGATGACCGTGAGCAGTCCGGCTCCTGCGACGACCGCGACGTGGACGAGGGGGATGACGGTCGGCGCCGCCCGGCCCGTCATGCCGACGCTGAACGCGGTGAGGATGGCCAGGGCGATGCAGCTGCCGAGTGCGCTGGCCAGGAGAAGGACGGACACGGCCTCAGTACGCAGCATGCGCAGCACCTGGCGGCGTGTCGCTCCCGCGAGGCGTAGCAGTGCGAACTCCCGGACACGTTCCGACACGGACATGGCGAGTGTGTTGACGACAGCGATGGCGGTGAAGGCCAGGACGAGTCCCATGGCGATGAGGTCGACCTCGGCGGCGGACTGTCGGCGTTGCTCCCGCATCGAGTCCGCGGCAGCCGGTGAGAGAGTCGTGAGGTCCGGGAACTGCCGCAGCGTGGACATGACGTCTGCCCGCGTGCGGTCCGTGCCGACGAGGAGGGAGGCCGAGAGCGGGTTGTCCACGTGACGTGCGACCAGGTCGTGCGCGAGGGTGAGGTCTCCGAAGCCGAGGCCTCTGGCGTAGACCGCGGCCACGGTGAGCGTGGCGGGTGTGCCGTCTCCGAGCGTCAGTTCCACCGTGCTTCCCGGCTTCAAGTGGAGCTGTTCCGCAGCCAGTTCGCTGACGGCGACGGTGCTCTGCGTGAGCTTGTCGAGAGATCCGGCGGTGACGTCCGGGTCCCAGGTGCGGGTGAGGCCGGCCGGAGTGACTCCCTGGGCCGCGTACGTGTCCAGACCGACCCGGACGGCCGTACCGACCACTTCGGTGACGACTTCATCGTGCGCACGCAGCTGTTGTGCCACCTCGGCAGGGACTCCCGGACCCCGGGACGTGACGACCCAGTCGGCGCGGACGCCCTCGCGGGCCTCGGTGCGGGCGGCGTTGCCGAGCGTGGGCTGCACGAAGAGCACCGTGCAGGTCATGCCGACGAGCAGAGTGAGCGGTGTGACGACGGAGGCCATACGGACGGCGTTTCCACGGAGGTTGGCGGTGGCGAGCCTGCCGGCGTGGCCGGTCAGCCGCAGCGGCCCGGCGAGGAGGAAGGCCGCTCCCCTGACGAGAAGAGGCCCCAGCAGGGCGACGGAGGCGGACAGCACGACGACCGCGAGGAACGTCACCGGCGTCGAGGCGGGCTCGGTGTGCAGGATGCCGAGCAGGGCGACGAGGACGCCACCGCCGGTGAGCAGCAGCAGGCCCGCGACAATGCGGCCCCAGGCGGGCCGGGCGGGCGCGACCTGGGCCTCGACGAGTGCCTCGGCCGGCCGGATCCGGGAAACCCGACGGGACGCGATCCGTGCGGAGGCCCAGGCGCCGAACACGGTTGCGGCGACGGCGGCGAGTGACGGGAACACGCTGATGGTGTGCTGGAGTGTGGCGGGCACGGCGCCCAGGCCTACGAACCTGCTGTGCAGCCACCCGCCGAGTGGAAGTCCCACCACGGCTCCGGCCGTACCCGCGGCCGCTCCCACGATCAGGGCCTCGCGCCCGAGCAGCCTGCGGATCTGCCCGGAGGTGGCGGCGACGGCGCGAAGCAGGGCGAGTTCGCGGTGGCGTTGGTGGACGGTGAGGGCGAAGGTCCCGACGACCACGAGGACTGCCACGAGCAGGGAGGTGCCGGCCATCGCCCCACCCATGCTGACCAGCTTGATGCGCCCGGCGGCGGCATCCAGGAACTCCACCGGCCCTCGCGCGTCGCCCGTGCTGACCTGCGCACCGGTGCCGCGCACAGCCTCGGCAGTCGTCCGCCCCAGGGGTCCCGTACCCGTACCGGCGTCCGGGATGACACCGAAGGCGGTGACCTGCCCGGGGCGGTCGGCGAGACGGCGGGCCTCTTCGGCGGAGAAGAAGAGGGACGTCTGGTGGCGAACAGCCGTGGCGGGGGCGGCCACACCCGAGACGCGATAGGAGCGCGGGGCCTGTGTCGACTGGACGGTGAGGCGGTCCCCGGGTTCCAGGCGGGCGCGCTCCGCGAGGTAGCGGTCGATGACCACATCGGTGGCCGCCTCGGGGGCGGTGCCTGCGACCAGCCGGTACGGGGTCAGCTCGGCGGACGCCCAGTCGTGCCCGTATGCGGTCCGGCCGCCGGTACCGCCCGGCGTCAGTGGCTCGGCCAGGAAGGTGAGTTCGGGGATCACGCGGGCGACACCGGGAGCGGCGGCGAGGGTACGCCCGATGCCGGCCGGGAGCCAGGCGCGTTCGGCGACGGGCTTGGCCTTGTGCTTGACCTTGGTCTTGCCCTTCTTCTGCTTGACGGTGGTCCGGTGGACGTTCTGGTCGGCGGAGACCAGGACCGGAGCGGCGGCATAACGTTCCGTGCGGATGGTGCCGTGCAGTCCCGTCTCCAGGAGCGTTCCGCACGCGGTGATCATGGCTGCCGCGCACAGGAGAGCCACGAAGGCACCGGCGAAGCTTGCCTTGCGGGCGCGGACGGTCTTCAGGGCATAGCGCAGCATCATGGGAGTTCCGTCCCGCCGCTGTGGGGTACGTGGGCGTCATCCAGGTCGACCCCGGGGGTGCCGCCGTCATCCGTGGGCTGGGGAACGGGAACGGGGAAGGCGAGGAAACGGGTCAGCAGGGTGCGCGCGCCGGGCGGTGCCTCGGACACGGGCCGCTTGTACCGGTTGAGGAGAGCGATGTACTCCTCGAAGAACGCGTGGAGTTCGGGCAGCGTGAGTCGGAGGCTGCCGCGCGAGTACGGGAACGCGTCCGCCCAGGGGCCGTCCTCCGCCTCTCGCTGGAGACGCTCGAAGAGGTCCAGGTCGGCGGCGTACGCATGGTGGTTCAGCTCGTCCATGACGTGCCGCGTCTCGGGGCTCTGACGGCTCCGCGGCGGAAAGCGGCGATCGCCGGGAATCGCCCGCCACCAGCGCTCCCGGCGCCCGGGTGCCGTCGCCCCCGTCCCGTCCGCGGAGTCCGTCTCCTCGGCGAAGCCGTACCTGGCCAGCTCGCGCAGGTGGTAACTGGTCGACCCCGTGTTCAGCCCGAGGGCCCGGGCGAGCGTTGCCGACGTGGCGGGGCCGTGCAGGGTCAGGTGCTCGAGCACCCGCTGACGGCGCGGTTGAGCGAGGGCCTTGAGTGCGGCGAGATCGCCGAGCTCGACGGGCGCTGAGGACGGACGTTCCGGCTCTGCGGTCCGGGGTGCACCGGGTTGCTGTGGCATGTCTACACAGTCGTCTGTGCACAGGTGGTTGTGCACTGCGGCGACCCGGCGTCCTGGGTGGGGGGTTTTCCCTACCGGGCGGGCCGGTGCCGGAGACGTAGGACTGATGGAGGACAGCGGACCGGTCTTCGGGACGAGGCGACTGAGGGTCGGTCCGTCATAGCGTCAGGCGCATGAAAATCGCCATCTTAGGAACGGGCAATGTAGGACGGGCGCTGGCCAGGGGCTGGGCCCGAGCGGGACACGACGTCGTTCTCGGGTCGCGGCGGCCCGAGGACGTGCACCTACGGGCGGAGCCAGGGTCGGAGGCGGGAGACGACATCCCGGTCACGGACCTGAAAGGGGCCGCGGCGGGTGCGGAAGTGGTGGTCAACGCGACACCTGGAACGGCGTCCGTAGCGCTACTCGCGGGAGTCGGGCAACTTCCCCTGGCGGGCAAGGTGCTGATCGACGTCGCGGTCGGCTTCGGGGAGGACAGCTCGCTCTCCCACCCCGAGGAGAGCCTGGGCGAGGAGATCCAGCGGACGTTCCCGGACCTACGGGTCGTCAAGACACTCTGCACCATCGACGCCCGGCTCATGGTGGCACCCGACTCACTTGAGGGCCCGAGCACTCTCTTCCTGTCGGGCGACGATGCAGAGGCCAAGGCCACGGCCGCCGCACTGCTGCACGACCTGGGCTGGCCCCCGGAGTCGCTCCTCGACCTCGGCGGCATCACCACCGCGCGGGGCCAGGAGCACTACAGCCTGCTCTTCATGGGGATCGCCAAGGCGCTCGGCTCCTACGGCTTCGGGGTGCGGGTGGTGCCGCCGGCCTGATCCGGGTGGGCTCCCCACCTCCCGCCCTTGCCTCCACCAGGCGGCGCACGCCTCGGCGGCGCACGCAGCCACGCTGACGGCCGCGGCCGAGGCGGTGCTCCTGCTCAGTCGCGCGGAACGGTGGCGGACGCCAGGAAGAACGGCACCGCCATGAAGAACCTGTCGCGCGCCGCCCGGTCCCGCTGCTCGGCGATCCACGCCGCGGCCTCCCGCGCCGGGACGCCGCCCGCCGCGGCGGCTGCTTCGGCCAGCCCCGTCGCCATGGGCAGCAGCTCCAGTCCGGTGAAGACGGCGGTGCGGACCTCCACACGCACCTCGTGGAACCCCGCGTCCAGCAGCAGGTTCCGGTGGGCGCGCGCGGCGCGGGGACTGGCGATCAGAGCGGCCCTCGCCCAAACGATGGTTTGGGTCAGCGCAGCGTCGTCGGAGTCGATCACCGCGGTTTCCCAGTCCTGCCCCGCCAGCACCGCCCGTCCTCCCGGCTTGAGCACGCGCCGCGCCTCGGCCAGCGCCCGTGCCGGGTCGGGGAGGGTGTGGAGCAGCTTGTCGGCCCGGTACCCGGCCAGGGAGGCGTCACCGTACGGCAGGTCACAGGCGTCCGCGACGCGGAACGTCCCGCCCGGCAGCCGGTCGCGGGCCGTCTCGATCATGCCCTCGTCGAGGTCGGCGCCCTCGGCCGCCACTCCCAGGGCCGTCAGTTCGGCGACCGCGCGCCCGGCCCCGCAGCCGGCGTCGAGTACGGCCCCGTTCACGGGCCCGCGGAGCAACGCATAGGTGAGCGAGCGCAGTTCGGCGGCGCCGGGCGAGTGGTCGACGGCGTCGAGCACACGCAGAAGGTTCTTGGTGTCCTTGTCCATGACGCCAGGCTGCGACTTAATGCCGACATGAAGTCAAGCGATTCCCTCCCGGCTGTCCTGAGTATCGGAGTCCTGGCCGAACGGTTCGGCCTCGCCACGCACGTGCTGCGCCACTGGGAGGCGGAGGGACTGCTCGCCCCGGCCCGCGACGCGGCCGGCCGCCGCCGCTACGGCGAACAGGACGCGGTCCGCGTCGCCGTGATCCTGCGCGGCAAGCAGGCGGGGCTCGGCCTCGACGCCATCCGCACGTTGGTCTCGGCGTCCGCTCCCGGCGCGCGCCGGTCGGTCCTGCGGGGGGAGGCGGAGGCGCTGCGCTCCCGGATCGCCGCCGCGCAGGCATCCTTGGACCTGATCGAGTGCGCGCTCGCCTGCGAGCACGAGGACTTCATGGAATGCCCGCACTTCCGTGGGACCGTCGGGCTCGTGCCCTGACGGCCGGGACGCGGCAGGCAGGCGGCTTCTTCCCCGTCGCCGACGGGCGGGTCGGCGGCCCGCCGGTGGCGCCGGCGTGACCGCCGCTGCGATACCGGCGCGCCCGCTGCCGCGCTCTTCAGGCCTTCAACTGGGTGAAGCGAAGGTGGTTTCCGAAGGGGTCGCGCAGGCCGCAGTCGATCCCGTACGGGCGCTCCGTCGGCTCATCGGTGAACTCCACGCCCCGGGCCAGCAGCGTCTCGTATGTCTTGCGGCAATCGTCGGTGGTGAGGATGAGCGCGCTGCCCAGCGCACCCTTGGCCAGCAGTTCGCGGACCTGCTCGGCCGTTCCCTCTGACATCGCCGGAGGGCCCGGCTTCTCCAGCAGGACCTGGCGGTCGGGATGGCCCGGGACGCTGACGGTGAGCCAGCGCATGAAGCCCATGTCGACGTCGGCGTTCACCTCCAGGCCGAGCTTGCCGACGTAGAAGTCGAGGGCCTCGTCCTGGTCGAGGACGAAGATCTGTGAGTGCGTGATTGCGTTGAACATGTGCATCACGCTAGTCGGCAGGGCCGTCGAAAACTTATCCAAAACTGCTCAGCCATCGGCCCGGTCGAAGGGCCGCACCGGCGTTCAGCCACTCGGCCGCGTCCATGCCTTCGTGAAGCATGTGGGCACGTTCATGGCAGCCGTTTCCTTGCGGTACGTCCGTGGCGAACGGCCGACGATGTCGCGGAACGTGCGGCTGAAGGTGCCGGTGCTGCCGAAGCCGACCTCGTAACAGATGTCAGTGACGCTGCGGTCGCTCTCCCGCAGCAGGAACATGGCCCGCTCGACACGGCGGCGCTGCAGATAGCGGTGCGGCGTCTCGCCGAAGGTGTCCCGGAAGGTGCGGGCGAAGTGCGCCGGTGACACATGGGCGATCCTGGCCAGTGTCGGCACGTCCAGTGGCTGCGCGTACGCGCGGTCCATCGCATCCCGTGCCCGGAGCATGCGGCGGTTGGTCTCTTCGGCGGTGCGGCTCACGGCACCATCCCACCACAAGGGTTCCGCGCTCCCGTCGACGACAGCCTCGCCGCTGAAGAGGCACGGCAGGCGCGCCGGCCCAGCGACCGGGTGCCGGCGGGGAGCGCTGCCCCGGGGCTCTGTCATACCTGCTCACTACGCTCGGGCCATGAGTGTCTCTCTCTACTACAGCGCGATCCGGGCTATGCCATGGACGGGTGCGGAGACGGCCGCTGTCGAGCGCATTGTCGCCGCCCATATGTCGTCCTTCCCGTATCAGGACCAGGAAAGCCTGTACCTGTACGACAGATACGACGGCCGACCCGACGAGATCCTTGCCGGGGCCACCAAGCTGCCGCTCGATCCCGGTCGGGTGCTGCCGGTGCTCGACCATGTGCTGGGCTCGGTGACCGAGTTGCGCCGGGCCCTGCCAGGCGCGGTGTGGTGCGTGCACATGGACGACCTCGACGTTCCGTGGGACGAGACCGAGGGCTACGCCTTCCCCGGCATGCGCGATCCCGACCTCGCAGCCGAGCTGGGCGGCCTCTGAGGCTCGGCCCTCGTGGGCTTTGCCGGTGGTGCGGTGGTGCGGTGGTCAGGGCAGACGTGTCAGGTCGCGGAGCCGGCTGACCTGTCGGATGCCGTAGTCGTCTGCGCTGATGCGATCCGGCGTCGGGTGGGGTCGACGTCGACACCGAAGCGGGTGGTGCCGCCGGCCTTATCCGGTACGGCCGTGAACCTCACACCCCGGCTTCCACGAGGAACTCGCTCGGCTCGCCGGCCCAGGAGACGTACAGCCCGTCCCTGGCCCGGGTGCAGGCGACGAACAACAGGCAGCGTTCCGCCAGAAGGTCCGCGTCGTGCTGGAGCCGGTCGACCTCGGCCGCGGTGACGGCCCTCGGGTAGGGCAGGGCGCCGTCGTTCACCCCGATGACCGCGACGCATCGGAACTCCAGCCCTTTGAAGGAGTGCATGGTGCCGATCTGCACGGCGGCGGGGTCACTGATCGCATCGCCCCGCAGCCGTGCGGCAGGGATCCCCGCCGCCGCGAGTCGCTCCACCGCTTTGTCGCAGTTCTTGTTGAACCGGGCGCTGACTCCGATCTCAGCCGGCGCGATCCCGCCGTCGAGCCAGCCCTGTATCCGCGAGACGAGCGCATCGAGTTCGGTAGTCTCCGATTCGCCGCCGAACACCTCTGGTCCGCTGCCGTGCAGGGCCGATCGGTAGCCGAGCAGCGTCTCGTTGCGGGCGTCGTCCGCAAGCTGCTCGAAGGGCCGGCCGACAAGGAGGGCGGTCGACCAACTGAGGATTTCGTGCGTGGAACGGTAGTTCTTGCGCATCTTCGTGGACCGACCGGTGACCCGGACGCCGACCGCCTTGAGTGACACCTTCGTGTCGTAGATCCGCTGGTGCGGGTCGCCCGCGATGAACAGATCGTCGGGCCGCGCCGGGGCCGCCGCGCGCAGCAGCCGCCACTGAGTGGGGTGCAGGTCCTGGGCCTCGTCGACCACCACGTGCCGGTAGCGGGGGCCACCGTTCTCTAGCAGATCGGCTGCCTCCGCACACGTACCCAGGTAGGTGCGCAGTCCGTCGGCGGTCAGGCGAGCGGTGAACTCCTCGATCGTGCGCCACACCAGGGCGCGGGCGGCAGCCGCCAGAGCACTGCCACGGCCTCGCCGCTCGCAGTTTCGCGGGCACGCTTCAGGGTTTCCAGCTTCAACCCCTGGTCCTTGAACAACTGGTCGAGGGTGAGGCGTTCGAACTTCTCCCAGGCGTCGAAAACCCCCTGCTTGACCGAGCCCTGGAGCTTGCTGAGCTGGGCGCAGAAATCGATGTCGAACGCGAGATGGGGCATGGGAGGACTCTCCGGGCAGCAGAGGACGTCGTGAGGGACGGTGATCTAGGAGGCAGGGCCGTCGAGGTCGAGTTTGATCAGAGTGAGCGCCTCGGCGACCTCTTCGGTCATTTCGTCCGCAGAGCCGAAAACCAAGCACAGATCGTCGTGGAGTGGTGCGAGTATCAGCTGCGCATCGGTCGCCAGCCCCTGGGCGAGCAGCAGCATGCCGATGTCCCGGCGCAGCTCGACCGCCTCCTCACTCACGTCGCCGTCCACCGCTCGGACAACGTCCAGAACACCCTGTAGCGCGGCCAGCGCGTTGGTGACCTGGCCGAGTTCGGCACGGCACCGGGCGGCCTGGGCGCGGCACGCACGGGCCTGCGTGCTGCTGTGGCCGCCGGTGCGCGCGTACGCGTCGGCCAGTGCGTCGAACTCGGGCAACGCCGCCCGGTGCTCCCCGCCGAGCAGCCGGATGGCGGCGCGCTGCGTCCGGAGCTCCAGGACCTTCTTGTTCTCGGCACCGAGGGCGCGAGCGGCCGGCTCGATGATCTCGCTCAGCACCTCGGCGGCCTGAGCGAACCGCTCCTCGTCCAGCAGTGCGTCGGAGTGCGCGTACGCCTCCGCGATCTCTTCGCGGAGCTGTTCCGGCACGGCTACGGGGACCGGGGGTGCGGCGTGCGGATCGACCGTCGTGGGTACGGGCCGTCCCGCACCGGCTCGGGCGCGCGGCGCGTACGGCTGACGGAAGACGCCCGTAGGATCGGGTGCTCCCTGCGGCCCCGCCTCACCGGGCACAGGCCTCTCGCCGGGCGACGGCAGGAAGGGCCGAAGCCGCTCGTACACGTCCTGTACGTCGGCGGGCCGTGCCTCAGGCGCCTTGAGCAGCAGGTGGAGGACCAGCTCCTCCAGAGCCGCCGGCACGTCCGGCCGCAGCAGTCGCAACGGGGTTGGCGCGGCGTTCACGTGCTGGTACATCACCAGGTACTCACTGTCGGCGGTGAACAGGCTTCGCCCGCTGAGTAGTTCGTGCAATATGCAGCCGAGCGCGTACAGGTCGGTCTGCGGGCTGGTACGCCCGCCTCGGACCTGCTCCGGGGCCATGTACTGGTACGTGCCGATGGGGCTGCCGGTTGCGGTCAGCTTGGTGACGTCCGTGCGCAGAATGGCTGCGATCCCGAAGTCGAGGACCTTCACCGTCCCGTCCCGTGCGACCAGGATGTTGCTCGGCTTCAGGTCGCGGTGGATGACGGGCACGTCGTGTGCGTACGACAACACGGTGGCGACCTGGGCCGCGACAGCCACGGCCCAACTGACGGGCAGCGTGCGATCGGGGTGGATGTACGCGGACAGCGGGATCCCGTCGACCAGCTCCATGACGAGAAAGAGCCGTTCATAGGCATCATCAAGCACCGCGTCGAACACCTGCGGCACGCCGGGGTGCTGGATGCGCGCGGTGATGCGGGCCTCGCGCTTGAACCGCTTGGCGAATTCCTCGGCCAGCTGCGGGGAGCCGGCAACGGCCTGTCGCCGGACCACCTTCACGGCGACCGGCCGGTCCAGCACGGCGTCGTAACCACGCCACACGTCACCCATGCCGCCGCTGTTGAGCTCCTCCAGGAGCTCGTACCGCCCGGCGATCGGCTGGTCTGGCACCTTGCCCCCGTGTGTGCGTGTGCTGGTCGAGGCGTTTGAAACGGCCCGCGCCGACATCGTGGGGACAAGTCTCTCCGGGTGGCGATCTCCAGTCCAGCGAAGCCGTGGGGAGCGAGGGAGGGGACGTCACTTTCCGGTCACCGGAGCAGAGGCGGGGCTGGTCGTGCGCAGCTTGGTCCTTGTGCGCGGCCGCGGAACGGGGGTGCTGTGTTCGCCGTCAGTGCGACGACACGATGCGCTCGATGGCATGCGCGAATGACCTGTAGCCAGTTTTGACAGTTTCTGAAGAGCCGGAGCTTGGCATCAGAACAGCCGGGAGATGCGCGACGCGCCACATGCGAAATGTTGTGCGATCCGCGCCGGATTCATGAATACCGGCCACAGCGTAGGCCTTCTGAATTGCTTCAACAATCAGTTCGGACGTTGGCACTGCGGGCTGGTTCCTGGCTACGGCTACGCCGACCAAAGCATGCATGAACCGAACCAATTGTAGGTCGCCGCCCGCGCCCAGCATTCGATGCACAGCGTCAGGCGCCTCAATGTCAGGAGAGTATTTCTCAATTCCTCCGGACCGCAGGAGCAGGGATGGTGCAGTCACTTCATGGTCGGTATGCCAGCCCAAATCATCCACCACTGCCATCGTTGATTCGTGGAACTTGCCGACCGTCTGTACAATTTGTAGGATCCGGTGCAAGTCGCCGTGCTTTCGTGCGGTGTAGTTTTCGACGGAGACGCGATTGAGCGGAACATTTTCATCGGAGTCACCTACTGCACCGAGTTCAATGATTCCCCCTAGAGGCCCGAAGGTTTCACGAGCCAGCCACGTTTCCGATACTTCTGGCACCTTTTTCACTTTCTTGGGAGCTTAATGGGGGCAGGAAGGCATTCGATCGTTAATCACGCCTCTGGTGCTTTCGCGTCGTGGTCGTATGGAGGTCTCGTAGAGCGGAGAGATAGTCGTTTTGTACCGCATCCCCTGCGGGAAGGTCAGAAAGGCTACCTTCAGCAAAGCTTTGGGCTGAGCGGAGGACTGCATATGAAAGATCCTCAAGGCTTGACCTCCCGAGCAATTTTCCGTTCTTGGACACCGACACGAGTCCCTTCCTGTCAAGTTTGAAATCGACTCGGAACGACGTTTCGGTGCCTGTGAAGGAAGTCCGCTCCTTCTCGCCAGTGAAAAGCGTCCTGAGGGAGTCGAGGAGGAGGGTCACTGAAGGGTAGATCATCATTCCTTGATCGGGAACAAGGCCGCCCGACCCCGCTGCGCCATATTCTCCCTCGATGAAGATGTCTCCGAGGTCGAAACCGCTGGGCTCGCCCTGTCCCGCGCGAACCGAAAACTTTACCTCGATCACGGGCTGAACTCCTTCCTGCGGGGAAGAGGGTGATGACGGCCTGTGCGGTATCACCGGGAAATGCGGTATTCACAAGGGGGCGGAACAAAGAGCCGTCAGTCTCTACGACTCCACGAGTTCAACCCCCTCGCCGGCGGGCGGGGCGGCGGCCTACCAGGGGTGCCGATGAGGCTTGCGCAGCCAGAATCCGTGCGGCTCTTCACCTGAGGACGGTTTCAGCCAGGGCCGGAGCTCGCCCGATTCGTCAGGCACCGACTCGTGCACGAAGCGATTGTCCAACTCTGCCAGCAAAGGGGACAGTTCTGCCTGAGCCTCGTCGTTCAGTGTGGCCATGGCACTCTGCAACCGGCTACGTGAATCCAGATCATTGATGTAGGCGCTGATCGGATACTGTCCCGGCAGTTTCCAGTCGGACTCCATCCTGCGCACGAGATGCTCCCAGGACGAGAACAGCATTCTCATGGAATACAATGGTTCCGTGATTTTCTCACGGATTTTGGGGGCAAGTCCTTCTAGCTCGATTTCCAGTCGATAGGCGTCGTACTTAGCGATGCAGTTGATTGTCGGCTCGGCGAGTCGGGACCAAGTTTCGTCTGTGTGGGGTGCATCTGATGATCCGTCTTGAGGTCTCAAAATTTCATTCATGGTGTTACTCCTGGAGTTGGCGCATGAAATAGTTGTAGCCGTCACTTGGTTGCATGAAGGTGCCATTGGATCCCTCGCGGATGAGCATCGTCTTGCTCGCTTCGTCCCACCATGCCCAACGATGGTTTCCCGACGGAGAGTCTCTCATTTTAATACCAGGTTTTGCAGTCATCATATCTTCGAGGTACTCCGGCACGTCCAAGTCGTCGATGCCTGGAATTCCTCGCTTGTTGATGTCGCCGTGCGCGGCGATCTTGTCGGCAAGCATACTGAGATTGCCCGCCTGGCTTGCGGGGTCGGCCTCCCCGATGCAAGCCTTGAGTCCGAGCGGGTCAATCCACAGGAGGGGATTTCGAACGTATGTGACAGGATTGGGTGCCGGAATGAGACCGAGTGGATCCGGTGAAATGTATCGAGCAGTTTCCGGATCATAATGACGATGAAAGTTGAAGTGCAATCCGGTTTCAGGATCGAAGTACTGGCCCGGGAATCGAAGTGGTGTGTACGTCGAACTGTTGGTTGCCCACGCAGTTGCCCCCCAGAGGGTGCGGCGACTTCGCCATGCGAGTGTGCCCGACTCATCGATGAGCTCGCTGGGGGTTCCCACCAGGTCGGTGACTATGGCGAAGAATCGTTCATCAATTACTTCTTGTGATGCGTCTGCAGTGATTATGCGTTCTGTCTGGGATATCGGGCGAAGGCCATCGTGATCCCATGTGAGGCTGACAGGATGCGGCAATCCCTCGCCTTCGTGGATCTGTTCGCAGAGGATGGCGCCGTCCCATGTGAACCGAATCTGCTCCAGGACGGTGTGTCCGTCTTCCGCGACACGGCGCTTCGCGATGCGCCTCCCGAGCACGTCGTAGTTGTACCGCCACTTCTGACCGTCGGGGGTGGTGACCGAGATGAGGCGATCCTCGGCATCCCACTCGTAGTGCCAGGTGTCGGGTTTACGTGAGAGGCGCGCCTTCTGGCGAAGGATCATTCGCCCCATGTCGTCGTGCATGTAGCGAATGCGCCCAGCACGCTCGACGCTGGTACCTCGGTAAGAACGTGCCCCTGTCGCTTCGTGGCCCCAAGTACTTGATGACCAGGTTGCTGACGTCTGGTTTCCAGCCGCGTCGTATGCGTACTGCTCCGTCCAGTTGGCAGCGTGCACCTCTGTAACGCGCCCGACGGCATCCAGGTCGTATGTTCTTGCGCCGGCGAGTTGATCAACGGTTCGTGCGACGCTGCCATCAGCGTGGTAGCTGTAGTCGCGGCGTTGAAGGCGTTTACCCCGAGCTGTGACGTCCTGGACGGCAAGGCGCCCGGAGGCATCCAAGGTGTGCGTCAGCGTGATGGTCTCACTGATGTGGCGGACCAGTTCCCGCCCGGCAAGGTCTCGCTCGAATGACAATTCCCGTCCGGACGTCGTGAGATGGTTCCGGCGCCCTGCCGCATCGAAGGTCCACTCACTCACAGCGCCGCAGGCAGTCGTCCTCCCGACGCGCCGACCCAGTCTGTCGTATTGGTAGGTGGTCGTTCGTCCGTTCACCGTCTCCGAGTGCAGACGGCCGTGCCGGTCTCGCAGCCGGGACAAGGTCACATCGGTTCCGACTGCCATGGCAAGCTCACCAAAGGCGTCGTATGCGAGGGTAGTCGTGTCACCGTCAGCATCCTTGAGAACTACCTTGCCGAGGCTGTTGTGCTCGAACCGGATCGTCTGGTTGAGGCTGTTAGTCCTCGAGACCATCTGGTTGGACGAGTCGTAGGCGTATGTGACGATGCGATCGTCGAAGTCGGACTCGGACATGAGACGTCCAGCAGGGTCGTACGCGTAGTGCCACTGCAGGCCTTGAGGATTGATGACTTCGGTCAAGCGCAAGTTGACATCGTGAGTGAACTCGAAACGCGCCCCGTCAGGCTCCGTCCGGGCTATGAGGAGATCGAAGTCGCCGTACTGGGACCTGGTAATTCTTCCCATCGCGTCGACGTGCGCCAGACAGTTGCCTTCACCGTCGAACATCCAGCTTTGCTCGCTGCCGTCCGACTCAACCTGGCGTTCCAGCTGGCCTTCCACCGTCCATTCGAAACGCGTGGTCGCGCCGACAGCGTCAGTAATGCTCGTCGTGCGGCCGAAAGCGTCACGTTCGAGCCGGTCGACGGCACCCAGTGGGTCGGTGAGTCCGATGGTGAGCCCTGCTCTGTCACAGGCCACGAGCGAGGTTTGCCCCAAGGCGTCAGTAACCGAGGCGAGATGCCCCAGCGCGTCGTACGAGAAGGACGTCACACCCCCGGAGGGGCCGGTGACCGATGTGCGGTTGCCTTGCTGATCGAACGTCTGACGCGTTACCAATCCCGCCGCGTCGGTGATCCGCACGGGAAGCCCGAGGTCGTTGTACCGCGCCTTCGACAAGCCCCCGTCCGGTCGCTCCACTACAGTCGGCCGACCGTATTCGTCATATGTGCAGCGGGTGGCATGTCCCAGAGGGTCTATAACGGAGAGAAGACGGTGGAACCGGTCGTGTTCGAAGCGAGTGACTGCTCCCAAGGCGTTGATCTCCGCTACGACCTGCGATCGTTCGTTGATCACATATCGCCTGGTGTGGCCGAGGCCGTCAGTCGTGGAGGTCATACGCAGGCCGGTGGCAGGGTCGGTGTCGTCCCAGGTGAAGTGAGCTTCGAGATGTCCGTTGGTGCCCGACTGATACGTGCAGCGGTCCTGGTCGTCGTAGACGTACTCGTACCGGCTGCCGTTGGTGTCCGTCCACGCTGTGATGCGGCCCAGTTCGTCGCAGTCGAAGCGCAGGGGTTTGCCCGATGAGTTGGTGACTGCGGTGAGGTGGCCGTCGGTGTAGCCGTAGCGGAGGATCTCCTGGTCGGTGCCGTCGGGGGCGGCGCCTGCCAGGTGCAGGGCGGTGACCCTGCCTTCGCGCGTGGTGAGTTTCAGGTGGTAGCCGCCGTGGTGCACGATCGATGTCGGAGCACCCGCCTCGTCGTACTCGAAGGCGATCCAGCGGCCGTTGCGGTCGTCGATCTGGGCCAGGAGCGCCAGCTCCCCGGTGGGCTGGTCGACGAAGTGACGGACCTGGCCGGTCTCCGGATCCGTGATCGTGTAGCCGTCCTGCACCCTGTCCAAGGGCCAGCGCCGGCCGTGCGTGGGCATGACGGGGACGCCGGGTGCCGGGTGCGGGTAGGCGAGCAGGCTGCCCTCGTTGCAGCTGAAGACGACGCCTTCCGCGTCGATTTCCAGACGCTGGTCGACCGTGCTCGACCAGCCGGTGCCGAACCAGCGGCCGGCGCGGTGCGAGGAGTCGAAGACGCGCTCGAAGACGAGGGGTAGTGATCCCGGCAGCACGATGTCCGTCTGCGGGAGCAGCATGCGCCCGGTCGCAACGTCGACGGGGTCTCCGGCACATTTGACCTTGCTGCACTGATTGGCATTCGAGTCGGGCGCCTTCTCGTGCCCTTGCCGGTTACTGCCCTTGGGGCGTTCGAGGCCGTCCTTCAGCCCATGGCGAGCGAGACCCCTGACGAAGCCCCCGCCCTTGGTGCCGACCAGCTCAGGCAGGAGCCGGCCGATGAATTCGGAGGGGTCGCCCTTGGCCGCGTCCCAGGCGTTCTTCAGTGCGCGATCGGGGTTGGCAGCGGTGGAGACGAGGCCGGCGAGCGTCATGTTGACGCCCTTGTAGTACTCGGCCGGGTGCGTCAGATTGTACGGGTCGGTCGGGTTGACCGAGCGGACGAAGTTCACCAGGCCCGCGGTGCCCTTGATGGCTCCGCCGACGACGTGGGTCAGCTCCATGGACTGGCCGACGCCGTAGTCGATCAGCTCCTGCTTGGCCCGGTCCAGCCCGGTGGGCTCCTTCGGCGCGTGCGCCATCGCAGCGGTGACCGCGCTCTTGGCTGCCTCGGCCGCGTCGTTACGTGCCTGCCGGGCGCGCTGAAGAATCTCCTGCGCGTGCCGGCGCTTGGCCGCACCCGGGTCGGAGAACGTTCCCGGATGCGGGAGGGGATGATCGGTGTTGCGGACCGCGTTGTACGCCTCCGCCTTCTCCTTGAAAGCAGCCGCCGCTGTCTCGTAGTCCTGCTTGCCCTCCCTGTACAGGGCTATTGCCTCGCCTGCTTTGGCCTGGGCACTGGTGACCGTCCCGGAGAACGTCTCCAGCGCCGTGGCAGCGTCCTCGAACGCATCTGCCGCGCGCAGCCAGTCGGTGGGCAGCGTCTGGAACTTGGCGCGGAAGGCGTCGGCAGCCTCTCCCTTCCAGTGACCGGAGTCGAGCTTCTTCATCCCCCCGCCGACGAGATCGAAGGCCTTCTGGAAGTCGCGGAGGTTCTTCACCGCCGCGCTGATCTTCTCCGGTCGGCCGTGGATCAGCTCGTTCGCTTCCTCACTCTGACCGAGCTGCTGCTCCCCGACCTCCGCGCCCAGCGAGGACGCGGTCTCATCCCCCCAGTCCTCGACCGCATCCGCCCACTGGTCCGCACCGACCTTCTCCAGGCCGGAGCCGACAATGTCGGTGCCCGTGTCGATCGCCTCGCCGGCGAACTCCTTGCCCTTGTCGACCAGCTTGCCCGCGCCGTCGTAGAGATCCCCGCCGAGCTTCCCCCAGTCCACCATCAGCGACTCTCCCCCCACCGCGGCTGCTCAGCCTGATCGATCGTCTCCTGCGACGGATCCAACTGCTCCCGCAGCCGCTCATCCGCCGCATCCCGCACCTGCGGGTCCATCAGCCCGTTGCGTTCCATGGAGTCGAGCGCGGCGTCCTCCACGTCATAGGTGGTGTCCTTCCAGGTCTGCTTCACCTCGGCCTGGGCCGCGTCCCATGACTCGCGGCTGTAGTCCGGGTTGTCGTACGCCGACTGCGTGCTGATCGTGTCCCAGCTCATCGCCTTGACCTCGTCCTCGGACGCATGAGGGTTCCCGTTCAAGGAGTTCACACCGATCTTGATCGAATCCTTGACGTACTGCTCCTGCTCCGCATAAGAGCCCGCGGACAGGCCGACCCCGAGGGCGAAACCGTTCCCCTTCTGCGTCAGAGCCCGCACACCCCACTCCCAGCGGTTGCAGAACGTCTCGAACTCCGACGTCAGTCCGCCATGCCCCAACTCCAGCCCCGACAACGCCAGATCCGAGAAACCCCGGCCCGTCGACGCTTCCCCGATCATGCCGAGTTCCTTCAACTCCGCGTGCGCCAGATTGATCCCCTTCGCGATCGCGGCCAGCGCCTCCGGCGGAACCTGAAGATCAGCGTTTTCCCCGCTCACTGCGTCCCCCCGAGATCCACCGCGACTGCGTCCGGCACGATGCCCGCCACCGGCGGGAACAACATGCCGTCCGTGCTTCCCGCGTCCAGCGCCACTCCTGCCGGCCCCGGCAGCAAAGGCACCATCACATCCAGCAACCGCGCACCCAGAACGGCTTGGTACCTCCACTCACGCGCGGCATCCCCACGGGCCAGCGCAAACCTGGCCAATGCCCCCTCGTCCGAGAAGGCGCAGATCCAGCGCACACCGTTCTGCTCCGCCGACCACAGGTCACCGGCCTCGTCCAGAGGCACCAGCACCGCCGTCCGCCGGAACTCGCCCAACAGAACTGCAAACTCTCGCCGGGCCGTACGCACCTGGTCCTGTTCGGCCTCCACCGACGTCACAAGGGGCGCTCGATCGAGGGGTGGCCCTGATAGGTCATCAAGGTCCGCCAGCCGTGACCGCCTGCGCTCCTGCTCCGGTATCCCGTCCTCACCCGTGGTCATGCGCACGATCATCATACGCACGGATTTTCGATTGCAACGTGACATCGCCTACTGTCTGGATCCTGCTGCTCCGAGCACGGGGAGACTTCCAGGACCGCCCACACCGTCTTGCCCGGCCCGTCCGCGCAGGGATACCAGCCCCAGCGATCGGTGAGGGCTGTGACCAACAGGAGGCCGCGGCCGCCCTCCTGATCGGGCGGGGCCGGGTCGGTGAGGGTGGGGAGGCGTTCGCCCCGTGTGTCGGTGACCTCGATGCGGATGGCTGTGCCCTCGGCGAAGAGGCGGAGCCGGAAGTCCCGGCCGGACACGTGACCGTGGCGCACAGCGTTGCTGCTGAGCTCGGCGACGGCCAGCAGCAACGCATCGTGCGCGTCACTCCCGTACGGGACGCCCCAGGCGTCGAGGCGTTCACCGGTCAGGCGCCGGGCGAGCCTGGCGCCGCGCGGGGTGGAGCTGAAACGCATCGTGAAGTGGTGCCAGGAAAATCGAGTACGAGGTGCCCGCGTCTGTCGTACGGGGAGAGGCGGCTGCTTGTCGGTCATTCCTCCACACTGATGCGCCATGACCGAACGTCGCCAGAGGTCACGCACTGTCACAGCCCCGATGTACGTGATGTGCGCAGGCCTGTACGCGGGAGGGGCACGTGGAAATGCCCGAGGTCAGTTGACTCGGCGCCTATCCTGCGTCCGAGGTCGCGGCCTCGGATCCGGTCGGTTCCGTGGGGCTCGCGTCGGTGCTCTCGTTCTTGCTGTCCGCCTCGATGGCCGTGTGGCGCCTCTGTCGCAGTGCGTGGCGTTCCGCGTCCGGGATCGCCATCGACTCGGCGAGTACGGCGGCGAACGCGTCCACGTGCGTGCTGTCCGTGTCGGCGTGGAAGAGCCAACGGATGTTCTCGTCGCGCGTGATGAGGTCGACGGCCGGACGGGCGCCTTTGTCCTGGGTGGCCGCTGCGCGGACGTACCGCACCTGGTCGATCGGGATGGCCTCGCGGATCTCGGCTTGCTCCAGGAATGCGCCGGCCTTGGCCGTGATGATGCGGCGGTCCGTGATGGCGACCAGGGTGTTCGCCGCGACCTTGTCCCTCCCTCCTGCGAACATCTCCTTCGCCCCGCTGAAGATCGCAGAAACCGGATCGAGAGCGTCGAGCTGATCGGGGAAGCCGAGGACGCGCAGGGTCTCACCGTCCTCGAGGAGCCATCGCAGGATGACGAGGTACGGCTTGATATCCGGCGAGCCAGGCGCGCAGACGACGTCCGGAGCCTCGAGCGGAGCAGCCGGCGGACGGAGGGCATCTGCAAGAGGCACGATCGCCTCCAGGAGGCGGGCAGAGGTCTCGCGGGCTGCCTTCGAGTCCTTCCGCTTTCCGGGCAGTGGCAGTGTGTCGCGTCCGGGGAGCTCGGCCATGATGCGCAGTTCCCGGGTCAGCGAGTCGATGAGGCTCGTCGCCTCGGCGAGGGAGGAGTCGAACTCCGCGCGGGTGTCGCGCGCGATGACCTCGGCGTACTGCGCCTCGGCCGCGTCGTCTCGTCCAGCGGCCCGCGCCCTCGCGGCGCGCAACGCGTGGTAACCGGTCCATGCCTTGAGTGAGGACAGGAGAGCGTACGCATCGAAGGCGATCGCCTCGGCGTTCGTCTGCAGGTACTCCTGGCGATTGCGTGCGGCCGACCGATCGATCTGCCTGACGTGGTCGTGGACGTTCTCCCGGTACCGCTCCAGCTGCTTCTGCAGCAGCGCTCCACTGCCCGCGACGTCCTCCCACAACGAGGTGGGGACCGATTCGATCTCTCGCGCCTGGTCGACCGCTCGGTCAATGGCGGTGACGAGCCCGGTCAGTTCGGCCCAGTGGTCCTTGCGGATGGCAGTGAGGACCTGGGTTGTCGCCGCGAGGTTGCTCCTGACGAGGCCCGAAACCTCGCTCAGCATCATCTGAAGACCGATCATGGCCAGCGCCGGCCCGATCGAGGCAGCGGTCTGTGCCTTGCTCACCGCATTCACGGAGTAGAAGCGGGCCTGGTGCAGGAAGCGGCCAGGAACCATCACCGTTCCGAGGTTCCCGCCGTCCTTGACGGCGAGCGTTGCACCGCTCTTCAGTAGGGCCTGTGCCGTGTCGCCGATCCTGTACAGCCCCTGCACGCTCGCGAAGGCGTTTCCGAGGTTGCCGGCCACGATTGCCGCGTTGCCCAGCGAGGCGAGGACTGCGGAGATCTGCCTGCGGTCGGCAGCCGGCACGATCCCGAAGTCGATCAGGTCGGGCCTGAGTTCCGCCGGGACCTCACCACAGACGACGGCTATCCCCGGGAGGACCTCCGCGATGACCGTCGACGTGGGCGTCGAGTCGACGTCCGGGCCGGATGTCGGATCGTCCACCGCGGGTGAGCCGGTGGTATCGCTCCGGCCGCTCTCCTCAGGCTCGGATATCTCCATCGAGTCCGAAGGGTCCTGCATGCGATCTCCTCCTGCGGGGACGCCCAACGGCCAGACGTTGTCGGCGTTCACGGTCGGATTCTATGGCTCGACGCCTTGCGGATCGGCACGAATGCACCGAGTTGATCGCGGCGGGTCAGGGCAGGTGGGTCAGGTCGCGTAGTTGGCTGACCAGGGCGTGGACGTCGCGTACGGCAATTGGAGCGGCGGGCGCCTCCGGCGGGGTGGTGCGGCAGGGGCGGCACAGGCCGTCGGGGAGCGCTTCGGGCGAGCCGGGGCGGCCGCATTCGGTGCACTCCGCGAGGAGGCGGCGCTTCGGGGCGACGGTCGTGGAGGGGGCCGGGCCGGGCGCCGCGTGCGGCGGCAGTTTGTCGGTGAGGCGGCGGCGTACGAGGCCGACGGGGGAGTCGACCTGGGCGGGGAGGCCCGCCGTGAGGGCCTGGGTGAGGTAGTCGGCATCCACACCGCGTGCGAACCACTCGGCGGCCAGGGGTTCCAGGGCGCGGCAGTCTGCTGCGGAGAGAGCCAGGCGCGTGTCCTTGCGGCCGAGTTGGGCCAGGGCCAGGTACGCGGGGGAGGTGGCGACCACTGGTGCCACCGAGGTGCGCTGCTCGGGCAGGGCGGGTGAGGCGGGCACGGGAGCAGGTGGCGTCGGAGGCGCGGTGGGCGCGGGTGTGGTGGTTGGTGCTGGGGTCGCCCGCAGGGAGGAGGTCGGGGCGGTGTCGCTGGGCGGCGGGACAGCGGGCGTCGCTTGCGGCGCGGAGTGGCTTCCCTCGGTGCCCAGGAACGCGCCCCACCACTCGTTGTCGCGAGCCGTACGGGACCAGTAGGTGCGCGAGACCCAGCGGACCTGGTCCCCGTCGCCGGCCAGGCAACGTACGCGCCGCAGATGTCCGGCCACTCCGAGGGCCTTCAACGCGCTGGAGACGGCCATCTGGCCGTACAGCGGGAGGCTCTTGGCCAGTGACTTGATGTCCATGGCCGCACCGTCGGGGAGCCGGTCGACGTATCCGGCGATGTACCGCTCGCGCTCCGGCATCAGGGCGAAGTCGGCTGCGTGGGGCGTGCGTTGTCCTGGCGCGGTTCGTTTGCCGTAGCCGGGGCGGGCTTTCGCGTACGGGCGCGAGGATGCGGGGGCATGGAGGGCAGGGCTAGGGTGCTCGGTAGCCACGAGATCGGGTCCTGTCGATCTTGGGGTGAGACCCCGGCCTGGTGTTAGCGCACCGCGTCGGGGTCGATTCGTTGAGGGCACCGTAAGCAGGTGTGACGGCGCGCCGCAAGCTGATCACATTTAGTCATATCAGCTGGCCGTGACGGGGTTGGGAGGGTGGGGAGGTTTTCCCAAAACCCTTCTTTTACCTACCGGGTGAACAACATCGCTCGGATCCCGGACCTCGCATCCCGACCCCCGAATCCCGAAGCTCAAGCGTCGGGCCAGCGCCCTTGATCGCCTCCTCCTAACGAGTGAACGAGCCGTTTCCGACGCTCGACGCTCGGCTCTCGGGTGTCGAGCGTCGGGCCACTCCTTCGATGGAATGCGGCCGGAATGGTGTGCGTGCGGGAGGGCGGGTCGTTACGGTGCCCGAGTGGGACGAGCCGGGGCGGGCGCTGCCTTCCGGGGGCTGGAGCCGTCGGTCGGACGGGACCTTGAAGAGCCGTCCTACGCAAGCTGGTTGTACGCGATGGGCCGAGGCGTGTACGCACGTGGGACAGGCGGTGGCGATGACGCAGGACGAGGCGGCCATGGACGCGGGGGCGGTGACCTCGTCGGGGACGCAGCCGGAGGGCAAGTCGGAGAACGGCGTGGCGGTCGCGTTCGGACGGCAGTTGAAACTGCTGCGGGTGCGGGCGGGGCTCGATCGGGTGGAGTTCGGGAAGCGGCTGGGGTACGCGGCGCAGTCGGTGGCCTCGTTCGAGCAGGGGCGGCGCATCCCGCAGCCGGAGTTCGTCGACAAGGCGGATCGGTTACTGGAGGCCGGTGGGCTGTTGCTGGCGTTGAAGGAGGAGCTGGCTCGGTCGCAGTATCCGGCGTTCTTCCGGGATATGGCGCGCTTGGAGGCTGAGGCGGTCGAGTTGTGTGCGTACGACACGCACATGGTCAAGGGTCTGTTGCAGACCGAGGAGTACACGCGGGCCGTCCTTGCCATGCGACGACCGCTGCTCGACGAGGACACCATCGAGCAACGCGTATCTGCGCGCCTGGCGCGGCAGGAGATTTTTAGCCGGTGGCCCGCGCCACTCATGAGCTTTGTTGTGGAGGAGCCCGTTCTGCGACGCCCGTTGGGCGGTCGAGCTGTTCTGCGTCAGCAGTTGGCGCAGCTGCTGAAGTTCGGCCGGTTCCGCAACGTTGAAATCCAAGTGATGCCGCTCGATCGCGACGACAATGCCGGGGTGGACGGCGCCTTCACAGTGGTAACGCGCAGGGGCGGGGAACAGCTCGTGTATACCGAGGCGCAAGGGCGCAGTAACTGGCTGAGCGATCGGGACGAGACGAGGCTCGCCGCAGCCCGCTATGGGATCATCCGGAGCCAGGCTCTCACTCCGCGAGAGACCTTGGGGTTCATCGAGAAGTTGCCGACTTGTTGCACACGAACCCGACTCCGGCGGCGCCCATGGCGTCATCTGCGCGTACCCGTCCGGTGCCCACACCTCCGAGCGGGAAGCCGTCCGCAGAGGAGAGCCCGCACACTCTTGTCGTCGACGGGTCCAACCTCGCGTGGATCGGTCGTTCGCCGCGCCGGTCCGGGGTGTACGAGGAGGATGACAGGCCAAGTTTCGGTCAGCTCGAGGCCGCGTGCGCAGCGCTGGCCAAGAAATACCCCGCAGCGGAGATCCTCGTCGTGGTCGACGCCAGTTTGCGGCACAAGGTTGCGGAGAGCGAGCGGGAGAGAGTGACTGCCGCGATCAGTAAGGGCGACGTGATCCAGCCGCCCGGGGGAACAGAGGGCAAAGGAGACGCCCTTGTGGCAGCCATCGCAGACGAATCGGGCGCGATGATCGTGACCAACGACAATTTCGTCGAACTGCAAGGACGATACTCCTGGCTCCGCGAAAAAGGACGCGTGCTGGGTGCGACGTGCGCGAAGGGCGTGTGGATCTTCACTGACCGCACGTGCGTGGCGCCTCGTACGAGGGTTTAGAGCGGGTCGGGCACCCCCTCGCCGTGGGCGGACGCCGAGGGGGCGCTCTCCGAGTACCCGGGTCTGATCTGGAGACCACAGGTCTCACCGCGGTCCCTGGCCCCGGCCGACTCCCTACTGAGAATCCGGACCTGGTCGCTGCGGTACAGGGCGTCGCCGATCCGTCAAAGGCGCCACTCCTCGGCCAGCAGACCGAGCAGCTCGGTCTGCCGCTTCTCCAGGTGTTCAGGCGTCCAGGTGTCCTGTCCCAGTACCTGTGTGGTCAGCGGGAAGGCGACGACACCTCGCCTGAGGTACCGGTCCTTCTTGTCCGTGAAGTCGAGGTTCTGGACCTGGGAGTTCTTCGTGCGGCTCAGCAGCACCAGATTGGCGAGCCTGTGTGTCCATTCCTTGCGCTGGTCAACGGTGAAGTCCGCGCGCCACTGCGACTGGGGCCCCGGGTTCTGGGGGAGCACGTGCTCGACCGTGATACGCGGCGCGTCGTACGTGGCCACGATGTCGTCCTCTGCCACCAACTCGTCCAGCCGGAGAAGGATGAAGCGGCGCGTCCTCAGCTCGTAGTACACATCGCCGTCGAGACGGGCCAGAGTCTCGGTCCGCTCGGCCTCCGTGAGCTGGAAGGCCGGGGCCTCCAGGCCGAGGCCCGCGTTGAGCTCGGTCAGCAGCTCGGCGAAACGGAGCACTCGCGGAGTGGTGTAGATGCGCCGGACGAACATGCTGGCAGCGAGGCGTTCCAGCGAACGGAGGAACGAACCCAGCCATACGGGATCGTCCCCGTGGGACCGAAGCGCCCACAACGCGGCCGGCCACCAGTCGTTGTTGTCCAGTTGCAGCAGCCGGCGGAACCACGCATTGACTTGAGGCGATCCGTCCCCGGCCGCATACGTCTTGTCGCGGATCATCGCGGATGCCTCGGCGTAGGGAACGAGCACCTCGTCGACGAACTCCTTGGCCCGTCCTCCCTTGTAGTGGGAGAGGACCTGTGTCTGGAACTCCTTGAGCAGTTCCAGCCTTGCCCGCTCGCCGGAGAAGATCATGCGGATATGCATGAAGAGGTCGGAGAATTCCTCGCGGCCGAGGCTCTCCTCCGCATCTTCCCACCGCCTGGCGTAGGTCTCCGAGACCTGTTCGTCGATCTCGCCGATGATCTGCGCCTTGAAGATGTCGGCAGGCGAAAGATCAAGGCCTCGGGAGTTCATGACGCTGAAGATCCGATGGGCGCTGTCCAGATCCGGGGTGCTGACGGCGACGAGGAAGGTCTGGACGCCCATCAACGTGCACAGGGCGAGACGCTGATCGTCGGTCCAGGCGGACAGGGCAGCGTGCAGAACCCGGGCGTTGGCCTGTACGGCCCTCTGCGCGTCGGTTCTCAGGTTATGGGGGTTCAGTTCCAGGAGCGTCTTGATGGAACCGGAAGTCTGGATGTGCTGGTGGAAGAAGTCGGCGTCCCGGGGGCGCAATGTGAGCCGGGGTTTGGCCTTCAGCCCGAGAACCGTGTTCCCGGGCTCGGAGATCATTGCTACCAGGTTGGTCACCACATCAGGCTGCTGAGCCAGATCGCGCATGACCGCCAGCAGGATGGTCAGGGTCGTCAGTCTCTGCTGACCGTCGATGACGTCGGCTTCGGCGGCGCGACTGTCCTTGACGAGGACCAAGGAGCCTAGGAAGTAGGGCTCCCCGTCGCCTCGTAGAAGCGCTTCCTCAAGGTCGGCGAGGAGTTGCTGTGCCTGTTCGGTCTGCCACGCGTAAGGGCGCTGGTAGTCCGGGATTCGGAAGTCGTAGTCACTGCAGAAGACCTTGTGCAGGGGCAATTCGCGCGCTTCGAGCTGAGCCATGAGGTGAATGATTCCTCACCGGAGACCGACTGCGCAGCGAAGTACGGGAAGGCTTGGCTGCGAATGCTGCGTAAAGCACCGCGCATGGCACTGATGTGCGGGTGGTGGATCCGAGTGGACCTCAGGGCACGACCTGCAATTCCTAGCGGGCCTTACGCCGATCGCCCAGTTCTAAGTCCGAGCCGGCAGGGAAGCGGCCACCGAGTGACCATCAGAGGTTGTGTGGCTGACGGTCCTTGGCGTGACGGGCCGGACAGGCCCGCCCTGGCGCGATGTGGGCACCCGGCTGCCGTCGGTCCTGCGAACCTTCGTGTTCAGGGCGCTACGGGGGCGTTCGCGCGTGGTCGTAAGGATCGGGCCAGTCGGCATCGCCCCAGACCGGCGCTCGGGGGTGCGGACGGCGAACCGCGCGCGGGTGGAGTCCTGCCCGCCGGCTGCACTCAGATGCTGAGCCGGGTGAGCTTCTTCGCCGTACTGCAATGCTTGGTCCGCCCGTGCCGCCACAGCTGCACCGCGGTCAGTGCGAGGAGCCCGGCGAACACCACGAGGAAGACGCCCGCGACCACCGCCTGCCGGCCGCCTGCATCCGCATCGTTGTAGGAGAGCAGGGTGAGGGCCGACAGCAGTATTCCCGCCGCGTATACCGAGCGGACGCGCCGAAGCTGCCGCACCGCACGAGGAGCAAGAGCGAGACGCTTCACGATTGCCATGCCTACCTACGTACCCCCTCCTGGGGCGATGAGACCCGACTCGGCAAACAACTGCCCGGTGGTCGCCGCCAGCCGGGCGGTGCGTACGCCGTTGGCGCCGGAGGTGAATTCGGAGTCCGTCGTGCTGATCCTCGGCTCGGTCATGTCGTCGACGTAGCTCTTGATCGACGATCCGGTCGCCTTGCTGAGAGAACCATGCCGTTCGGGGCGCTCGCTGAGTATCGTAAAACCTAGGGGCACAAAGGGTGTTGGCCGTCAGGACTGCTGACACCGACGGGCGACGTCGCGCGGGCATTCTGCATGGTTGTGGCTCATGCCTTGGGCCCCGGAGCGACGTTCCGGGGTCAGTCAGTGGTCCGGATCGCGGCGATGTCGAACTGGAGGCGGAGCCTCTCGCTCACCATGGCCCCGCCCTCGGCCAGCCTCGCGTTGTAGGTCAGGCCCCAGTCGGAGCGGTTGATGGTGGTGGTGCCGTCGAAGCCGACCCGCTCGTACCCGAAGGGGTCGGTCACGTGACCGATGTAGGTGAGGTCCAGGACCACGGGGCGGGCGATTCCCCTGATGGCGAGGTCGCCGGTCATGCGGTAGACCTCCTTGCTCGCCATCTGCACAGCGGTGCTGGTGAACGTGATCCGCGGGTGCCTCGCGGCGTCCAGGAAGTCGCGGCCGATCAGATGGGCGTCGCGTTGCTCCACGCCCGTGTCGACGCTCGCGGTGGCCAGTGCGATCTGTGCCCTGGAACGAGCCGGGTTCCGGCCGTCGAAGTAGAGGCGGCTCTCGTACTCCGCGAAGGAGCCCCGGACCGTCGTCACCATGGCGTGCCGCACGGAGAACCCGATCCTGCTGTGCGCGGGGTCGATCATCCATTCTCCGGTGAGTGCCGCCAGGGCCGGATCCGGCACCACCGCGGCTGTGGGGGCCGTTGGGGCCGCTTGGGCGGTCGGTGCGGCTGGGCGGCGGAGGGTGGAACTGCGGCTGAAGAGGTTCATGATCATCTTGTTACTCGGAGGTAAGCAGCACCCGCAAGGCCGGATGGGGAAACCCGACCATCCATGAACAGACCTTCACACGGTGGAGTCTCGGTCATCGGCGCGATCACACTGTGTAACCCGCGTGCCGGTACCGGTGCCGGTGACGGGCATGGGTCGTCGTCGTCGGCTCCTCTCGGAGCGCGTCGATCACCGCACCTTCCAGGGCGGCGGAGATGCGGTGGGTGTGGCCGCCCCGCCCCGTTCGAGCGCCCCGTGCGGTGGCCTGTGCTTGCCCAGGACGTGCGAGTGCGATACGCGTCGGTGCCGCCCGCGTCGGCTGTGATCAGCAGGCGGCCGGCCGTCGACTGGGCGACCTGAGGGTTGTCCCGTAAATGATCTGTGAGTCGTCTCGGACACGGTTGACCGCTGTGAGGCCCCGCCGAGTCCATCCCACAGTTACGCTGCTCGGGGCAGGTGACAGTGAGCAAACCTGGGGGAATCCGTGAACCGACCACTGCTGTTCCTCGACGTGGACGGGCCGCTCAACCCCTATGCAGCCAAGCCGGAGAAGCGTCCCGACGGCTACACCACGCTCAGAGTTCCCCGGAACGACGCCCCTGAGGAAGACGGGGGTCTCTCGTCCCGACGGCGCCCCCTGCGTGTCTGGCTCAACCCGGAGCACGGACGAATCCTGCTCCAGCTCGGCTTCGAACTGTGCTGGGCCACCACATGGATGGACGACGCCAACCGGTGGATCGCACCGGTCCTCGACCTTCCGGAACTCCCCTTCGTCGACTTCGGTGACGCTCTGCTCCAAGAACGCCCTGACGGAGTCCACTGGAAGACCGGACCGCTGGTGGATTACGCAGGCGGCCGTCCTTTCGCCTGGGTGGACGACGAGCAGAGCGAGCTGGATCAGGCATACGTGACAGCCCACCACCGAGGGCTCGGACTCCTGCACCACGTCAACCCGCGGATCGGCCTACGGGAGAACGACTTCCGCACGCTCGCCGACTTCGCCGGTTCCCTGGACACCTCCCGAACCACGGCTGAGACCGAACTCGCGGTATGACGGTGCCACTCAAGTTGCTCGTTACTCTCGTAGGGGAGGAATCAACAGGCATGACTTTCACGACAGTTGATTCGTTCATCGGTCATGAAGTGACGTGTGCGGCCGAGGTGATCGACGGAGATGGTGATGCTGTCGGTCTTCAGCTGAATCTGGTTGGCGGGGAAAGCTGCGTGCTGACCGACTGGACGGACTGGACCCTTCGCGTCGAGCGCCGCTCGGACCAGGAGCTTCCTGACTATTTCTGGCCCCCCGACAAGCACGCCCTACGGGTTCTCGAGGAATACCGCCAGGGAGTAGAGATCACGAGTGTCGAGTCGCGACGCGATGAAATGGGAGAAACGATCGGCGTCGTGATCCGCATGGGCGCCTTCGGCGGCTACGCCGCGAGCGCACACGCTGATGGCTTCACCTTGAAAAAGGTGAGCTGAGTCGAGCGGGACTTCAGCTCCGCCTTGCTCCACCACAAGAGGCTCCTGCTGACGGCACACAGCAACGAGCCGTCTTGGGCTTCGGCGCGGCTGTATCGCTCGACACCTCCGCCTGCGGCCAGTCCGACCGCTCCAGGTCGCGTCGAGTGTGGCCCTGCTTGTCGAGCTCGAGCTTCGAGTTGGGCAGTGCTGCCGTCTCCCGCGCGTCGGCGACGGCGCACCGAACGTCAGGGCCGAACCCCAGGGGCGCAAGTCCGGACGACTGCAGGGTCTCAGTGAGCCGTGAGCCGTGAGCCGTGAGCCGGAAGTCCTGTCCCACCTGCTACCCCGAGCGCGATCTGTCCGGTTTCGATCATTCGTGTACGGATCCGGGATTTACGTGATCGTTAAAGGTCGAAAATCGGCGCGATTGGCGCCCGATGCTTCACTCAACCTCCTTATAGTGGTCCCGCGTTGATCGTATGGCCGCAACGCGCGAAGCCGTCTCCCAGGAGTCCGTACGATGACGACCCCTCCTCCGTCCGCCGCGCCCGCATACGGCGGTGGCTGCCCCGCGCACGCCGCCACCGCCTCCGTACCGCTCAGCGGCCCGGAGTTCCACACCGCTCCGCAGGCCCTCTACCGGACCATGCGGCACGAGTACGGGCCCGTGGTGCCGGTCGAGCTCCCCGGCGGCTTCCCGGCGTGGCTGGTCGTCGGATACCGCGAGCTCCACCAGGTCACCAGCGACGGCGAGCTGTTCCCGAGGGACGTCGGGCTGTGGAACCAGTGGCCGCACATTCCCGAGGACTGGCCGCTGCTCCCCATGGTCGGCAGCCCCATGCCGTCCATCTACTTCACCGCGGGCGCCGAACACCGGCGGCATGCCGAGATGGTGGTGCCTGCGCTCGAGGGTGCCGATCCGTTCGAGATCCGGGGGCACTGCGAGCAGCTCGCCGACCGGCTCATCGACGACATGTGCAGCCGCGGCACGGCCGACCTGGTCGCCGAGTTCGCCGAACCGCTGCCCGTGCTCGTCCTCGCCCGGCTCGTCGGCTTCCCCGACGCCGAGGGAGCGGACATCGCCCGGGTCCTGAAGGACCTGGCCGACGGGGGCCCCGGCGCGCAGGAGGCGTACGGGCGGTTCGCCGAGCACATGCAGCGACTCGTGGCGGTCAAGCGGGACACCCCCGGGGACGACGTCACCTCCCGGATGCTCGCGAACCCGGAGCCGTTCACCGATCAGGAGTACGCGCTCGACCTCATGGCCATCACCGCCGCCGGCCATCTGACCACCGCCGACTGGATCGGCAACTCCCTGCGGCTGATGCTCACCGAGGACCAGTTCGCCGAATCGCTCTCCGGCGGCCGGCGCAGCGTCGGCGACGCCATGAACGAGGTCCTGTGGGAGGAGAGCCCGACGCAGATCCTCGCCGGCCGCTGGGCGGTCCGCGACACCCAGCTCGGCGGACGGACCATCCGCGCCGGTGACATGCTGCTGCTCGGCCTGGGGGCGGCCAACACCGACCCCCTCGTACGCCAGGTTCTGGGGTCCGACGGTGCCACGAGGCACGGCAGCAACAGCGCCCACCTGGCCTTCAGCCACGGCGAGTACCGCTGCCCCTTCCCCGCGCAGGAGATTGCCGAGACCATCGCCCGTACCGGGATCGAGGTCCTCCTCGACCGGCTGCCCGATCTCGAACTCACCGTCGCCGAAAAGGACCTCGTCCGGCGGCCGTCCGCCTTCCTGCGCGGGATGAACGCGCTCCCCGTCCGCTTCGCTCCCGTACGTACGACAGGAGATCTGCTGTGAACTGTCCTCACGCGACCGTGGTCATCGACCCCATGGTCCAGAACCTCGACGGTGAGACCGAGCAGCTGCGCCAGGCGGGCCCCCTCGCGCGCATCGAGCTGCTGGGGGTCCCGGCGTGGACCGTCACTCGGCACGCCGAAGCACGTCAACTGCTCGTCGACCCGCGGCTGGTGAAGGACCTGGACGCCTGGGGGCTGTGGCAGAGCGGGGAGGTCACCCACGCCTGGCCGCTGATCGGCATGATCGATGCCGGACGCTCCATGTTCACGGTCGACGGCGGGGAGCACCGGAGGCTGCGGACCAAGACCTCCCAGGCGCTCACCCCGCGCCGTCTCGAGGCGGTCCGCCCTGCCATCGAGAAGTTCACCGAGGAGCTGCTGGACGCGCTCGCCGAGCAGGGCAAGGACGGGGTCGTCGACCTCAAGGCCGTCTTCGCCCAGCCGCTGCCGATGCGGGTCGTCGGGCTGCTGATGGGGGTGGACGAGGACCAGTTCCCGATGCTGACGAAGCAGTACAAGGCCTTCTTCTCGATGCTCACCCCGCAGGAGGAGCGTCTGGCACTGCTGCGGGATCTGGACGTCTTCTACACCGACCTCGTACGTGAGAAGACGGCGCGGCCCACCGACGACCTCACCAGTGCCCTGATCCTGGCCGACGAGGGCGGCGAGCCCCTCACCGAGGAGGAGGTCGTCGGCAACCTCAAGGCCATGGTGGCTGCCGGGCACGAGACCACGATCGGGCTCATCCTCAACGCCGTACGCGCACTGCTCGCCCACCCCGACCAGCTGCGGAAGGTGTTGGACGGGGAGATCCCGTGGGAGACGGTGGTCGAGGAGACGCTGCGCTGGGACACGCCCACCACACACCTGCTGATGCGTTTCGCCACCGAGGACATCCAGGTCGGCGACCAGGTGATCGCCGCGGGAGAGGGCGTCGTCATCTCCTACCGGGTCATCGGACGCGATGCCGAGCATCATGGCGAGGACGCCGACTCCTTCGACATCACCCGTCCGACCCCGATCCGGCACATGACCTTCGGTCACGGCCCCCACATCTGCCCCGGTGCCGCGCTGTCACGGGTAGAGGCCGGCATCGCGCTCCCCGCCCTCTTCGCGCGCTTCCCCGCGCTCGAGCTCGCGATACCGGACGACGAGATCCGCAAGCTGCCGGTGATGACGCAGAACGACATGGAGGCCTTCCCCGTCCTCCTGCACGGCTGAGGCGGGTTGGACGAGGAGAGCGCGCGCGAAGCGTGGACGCGTACGGGCGGGAGGTGTCGCGCCCGTACGCGCGGGGTGGTGTGCGAGCCCCTGCGTCCTCCCGGCTCCTGTTACGCTTTTGACGGGTCATGAGTTCCAGTGGAAAGCCCCGGCTCGCTGGACGGCACCCCGCTCCGCTGCGGGTGCTCCGGGTGACGACCCGCCCCGCGCGGCACCGTGCGGGGAACAGCGGACCACCGGGGACGGGCCCCCGGGGTCCAGGACCCCGGAAGGCGACAACAGCCTTGCTCACTCACCTCATTCACCACGACGCCTGCGCGCGGTACGCGCCCGGCCACCACGTGCACTGGATCCACGCCAAGAAGTGCGTACAGGAACCCGGTCAGGCCGTGGAGCTCCTGCTGACCGCGGGCGATGTCCGCGACGACGGGTGGCTGGTTCTGCGCGCGGCCTTCGAACACCCCGGCAGCCTGCCCGAGGTGTGGATGCACGCCCCCGCCGATCTGCGGGAGTTGCTCACCGGCCACCGCGGGCGCGTGTACTGGCTGCCCCGCTGGCATGCGCTGCGGTTCGTCGGCCTCGGCGGTGAGGCGACCGGCCTCGTGAACGTAGGGACCGAGGGCGGACCGCTGTGCGGGACGACCGCACCCGATCCCCAGCACACGGACCGTGGGGATTTCACCTACGGGCTGTAGCCGACCAGCCCCAGGGACGGTCGAGTTCGGCCGGTGCCGCCCGGATCCGGGCGGGCCGGTCCGTTCGTGATGCTGGCCGGTTCGTTCGGATACCGGCCGGCCCGTTCGTGATACGAGCGGTCTGTTCGTGATACCGGACAGGGTTCGGGTTCTCGACGAATACGCGCCCGATCCGTTGACGCAAGGCGTGTTCGATTCTACGGTCCCGTCCTGGCCGCCCGTCCGCAGTTACGGGCACCGTTCGATCCGTCGAACATACGCATGTCATGCGCATGGCAACCTCTTGGCCCTCGGTGACGACTGCCGGGTACCCCGACACGACCGAAGAAGGTCTCCTGATGAGCCGCATCCCGAGAAGACTTCCGCGAAGGACCCTCGCCGCCCTGCCCGCCGCACTCCTGCTCGCGCTCGTGCCGACGAGCGCGTCCGCATACCCCAACCCCGGGGTCGTCAACGGCGACATCGTGGTCCACGACCCCACCATGATCCGGAGCACGTCCGGCCAGTACCTGCTCTACTCCACCGGCGAAGGCCTCCAGCTCCGCACCTCCACCGACCGCACCGCCTTCGGCCGGTCCGGCAACGCCTTCACGACGAAGCCGAGCTGGTGGAAGAACTACTCCTCCGCATCGGACCCCTGGGCCCCGGACATCTCCTACCGCAGCGGTAAGTACCTGATGTACTACGCCGTTTCGTCCTTCGGCTCAAACACGTCGGCGATCGGCCTCGCGACCTCCACCACCGGCCAGGCGGGCAGCTGGAGCGACTACGGGATCGTCTACACCTCGAACTCGTCGAGCGACTACAACGCCATCGACCCCAACCTCTTCGTGGACGACGACGGCAAGTGGTGGCTGTCCTTCGGCTCCTGGTGGACCGGGATCAAGATGATCCGCGTCGACCCGACGACCGGAAAGCAGTACGCCGGAGACACCGCACGCCGCTCGCTCGCCTCCCGTCCCACCGGAACCAAGGCGGTCGAGGCGCCCTCCATCGTGAAGCGCAACGGCTACTACTACCTCTTCGCCTCCTACGACACCTGCTGCGCAGGCACCAGCTCCACGTACAAGATCAAGGTGGGCCGGGCGACGAGCGTCACCGGGCCCTACTACGACCGCAACGGCGTGAACATGCGCAGCAACGGCGGTACCCCCGTCATGGAGTCCCACGGCCGGTACATCGGCCCCGGTGGCCAGTCGATCCTCGCCGACTCCGACGGTGACCTGCTCGTCTACCACTACTACGACGGCCAGGCCAACGGCACCCCGAAGCTCGGCGTCAACCTACTGAACTGGAGCAGCGGATGGCCCGTCGCCTACTGACCCTGCTGAGCGCCCTCCTGCTGGCCCTCGCACTGGGGCAGCCGGCCGCCACGCAGGCCGCGCCGTCCGGGACCTCCTCCGTGCAGGCCGCCGAGGGGCGTCCGTACACCAATCCCGTGAAGGCGCAGAAGGGAGCCGACCCCTGGATCTCCTACCACGACGGCAACTACTACCTGGTGTCGACGAGTTGGACCGACGTCATCACCATGCGCAAGTCGCCGACCCTCGCCGGGCTCGCGACCGCGCCGAGCGTGCAGGTCTGGCAGGGCGACTCCGCCTCGCGCTGCTGCAACATCTGGGCACCCGAACTGCACTACTCGGGTGGCCGCTGGTACCTCTACTTCGTCGCCGGGCAGAACATCGCCGACTACAACCCCACCCAGCGGGTGCACGTGCTGCAGAGCGCCGGTACGGACCCGATGGGCCCCTACACGTACAGGAACCAGCTCGGCAGCACCTGGATGCTGGACCCGAGCGTGCTCACCCTCAACGGCTCGATGTACCTGCTGGGCAGTGCGAGCGGCGGCGGAACGCAGAACCTGGTGATCGCGCCGATGTCGAACCCGTACACGCTCAGCGGCTCGTTCTCGACGATCTCCACGCCGACGTACGACTGGGAGAAGTCGGGCGGCACGGTGAACGAAGGCGCCGAGGTGCTGCAGCGCGGCGGAAAGACGTTCATCGTCTACTCGGCCAGCGGCTGCTGGACCCCCGACTACAAGCTCGGGCAGCTCACCCTGACCGGATCCAACCCGCTCTCCGCCTCCTCCTGGACGAAGAAGTCCACCCCGGTCTTCCAGCGCAACAACGCCGCCGGGGTGTACGGGCCGGGGCACAACGGATTCTTCACCTCACCCGACGGCACGGAGAGCTGGATCGTCTACCACGCCAACGACGCGGCGTCCGACGGCTGCGACAACGGGCGCACGGCGCGGGCACAGAAGTTCACGTGGAACAGCGACGGGACACCGAACCTCGGCACGCCCGTCGCCCTCGGCACGACACTGGCCGGGCCCTCCGGCGAGAGCGCGGCCACGCCGACCGCGTACACGGTGGTCAACAGGGCCACCGGAAAGTGCCTGGACGTGAACGGTTCGTCGACCGCCGACGGAGCGAACGTCCAGCAGTGGACGTGCAACGGCGGCACACAGCAGAAATGGCGCATCGAGGACCAGGGCGACGACACGAGCCGCCTCGTCAACGTCGCTTCGGGCAAGGTGCTCGACACGGCGGACTGCTCCACAGCCGACGGCGCCGACCTGCGCCAATGGTCGTGGCTGAACAACACCTGCCAGCGCTTCGGCCTCGTCACCACGGCGGCCGGCGGCTGGGTGCGCATCGTCAACCGGGCGAGCGGGAAGGTCGCCGACGTGGCCGACTGCTCGGCCGCCGACGGTGCGGACGTACGGCAGTGGTCGTGGCTGAACAACAACTGCCAGCAGTGGAAGCTGACTCCGGCGGCCTGAGGCCCCGCGAGCGCTGCGTGATCCAAGTGAGGGATCCGGAGTCCGGGCCGCGGCCCGGACTCCGGATCCCTTCGACATGTACGCGGCCGATCCGGTCGGTGCGCTCGATGTGGTGCTGCGGGCCGCGGGACCCCCTGGACAGGTCCGGGCGCAGGACGCGCGGTCTGCAGGGCATGAGACAGGCGCCCGGCCACGACCCGGAGAATTGTGCCGCGACCCGGAATCCGGCCACGAGCCGCGGCAACCATTCGGGGCGCAGCGGCGACTACCTCCCGGAACCCCCACCTCTTCCCCACGGAACGGATCAAGCCATGGCAGCGAATCGGCATGCCGCGCTCCGCCCAGGTCGGCGCACCGGACTCGTGGCGGCGGCGCTCGGGGCCGTCGTGACGGTGCAGGCGCACGGGGCGGCGTCCGGCGCCGCAGCGGCGAGCACCCTCACCGTCGCCAAGGACGGCACCGGCCAGTACACCACCGTGCAGGCCGCCGTGAACGCGATACCGGCGGGCAACACCGCGCGCGTCATCGTCTCCGTCAAGCCCGGCACGTACCGGGAGACCGTGAAGATCCCCTCCTCCAAACAGAACGTCACCCTCCAGGGCAGCGGAACGAGCCGCAACGACACCGTCATCGTGTACAACAACGCCTCGGGAACCCAGAAGCCCGACGGTTCGGGCACCTACGGCACGAGCGGCAGTGCGACCGTCGCAGCCGAGGCGAACGGCTTCCAGGCCCGCAACCTCACGATCTCCAACGACTTCGACGAGGCCGCCCACCAGAACATGAGCGGACTGCAGGCCGTCGCCCTGCGCACTGCCGCGGACAAGGTCTTCCTCGACTCCGTCATCGTCACCGGGGACCAGGACACCCTGTTGCTCGACACCGCGTCCAAGGCGACGCTCGGCCGGGTCTACATGACCAACTCCTACGTAGTCGGCAACGTCGACTTCATCTTCGGGCGGGCCAGCGCGGTGATCGACAGGTCGGTCATCACCCTGAAGAAGCGATGGGACGGCAGCTCCGCCGGCTACATCGCCGCGCCCAGTACCGCCGCGGACCGCAAGGGCTTCCTGATCAACAACTCAACGGTCAACGGGGACGTCTCCGCGGCGAGCTTCCACCTCGGACGGCCGTGGCACGCGGGCGGCGACGCCTCCCTCGATCCGATGGCCACCTTCCGCAACACCACGCTGGGTGCCGCGATCAAATCCGCCCCGTGGACCGACATGAGCGGCTTCTCCTGGAAGGATGACCGCTTCGCCGAGTACAAGAACACCGGGCCGGGCGCGGGTTCGGCGAGCAGCAACCGCCCGCAACTCTCGGATTCCCAGGCCACCGCCCAGGAGACCGCGGACTGGCTCGCCGGGTGGACACCGTCGGCGTCCTGAGACACGGTGGGAAGGACAGGGCAGCAGTCGGTCGAAGCGCTTCGATTACCCTTCTGGACAGTCCCGGTGAGCGAGTCTAGGCTCGACGGTGTCTGTGCTTGTCAGAGTGTGAAAGGGAGGGACAAAGGCGCTGTCGAAGCGCTTCACCTTCTCTTTCCTTACTGTCCTCATCTGTAAGGGAGAGCTGAATGGTCACGCTTGCCGAGGTCGCCCAGCACGCCGGAGTCTCCGCGAGCACGGTGAGCTATGTCCTCAGCGGGAAGCGGTCGATCTCCGCTTCCACCCGGGAGCGGGTGGAGCTCAGCATCCAGCAGCTCGGCTACCACCCCAACGCGGGGGCACGAGCCCTCGCCAGCAGCCGGACCAACATCATCGCGCTCATGGTGCCGCTCCGTACCGACATGTACGTACCGGTGATGATGGAGATCGCGATCGCCGTCGCCACCACCGCCCGTACCCACGGCTACGACGTCCTGCTCCTCACCGGGGAGGAAGGACCCGCGGCGGTCCGGCGGATCGCCGGGAGCTCGCTCGCGGACGCGTTGATCCTGATGGACGTCGAGATGCACGACGAGCGGCTCCCGCTCCTCCGGGAGTCCGGCCGGACCGCCGTCCTCATCGGGCTGCCGGCCGACACCGACGGACTGACCTGCGTGGACCTCGACTTCGAGGCCACCGGTGCGCTCTGCGTCGAGCACCTCGCCGGCCTCGGACACCGCGAGATCGCCGTGATCGGCGAAGCCGCCGCGGTCTACGAGCGCCACACCGGCTTCGCCGAGAGGACCGTGGACGGCATACGGGCCAAGGCGCAGGAGACGGGCGTGCGGGTCCTGCACCGGCCCTGCGAGGGCGGGTACGCGGCGATGGCCGGCACCCTGAGCCGGATCTTCGACGAGCGTCCGGGTACGACCGGGTTCATCGTCCAGAACGAGGCCGCCGTCGAGCCGCTGCTCAACCTCCTGCAGCAGCAGGGCCGTGCCGTGCCCGAGGACGTCTCCGTCGTGGCGATCTGTCCCGAACAGGTGGCCACGCAGGCCTCGGTCCGGCTCACCTCCGTCGCCATCCCGGCGCAGGAGATGGGGCGCGGGGCGGTGGAGCAGGTGGTGGCCAAGCTCGCGGGCCGCGGCACGGACGAGGTCGAGCTGCTGGCGCCGGAGCTGACCGTACGTGCCAGCACGGGCCCTGCTCCGGCCTGAACCCTTCGAACCGGATGAACCGGACGAGCCGGCCCCCGCGGGGACCGGCTCTGCCCGTAGGTGAGGGCTTGGGGGATCAGCTCGACGAGACGTTGAACCCGTTGGTCCTGAAGTCCAGTCCGCCCTGCGACGAGGTGATCTCGTAGCCGAACTGGACGTCGCCGATGGTCTCGTTGCCCCACCAGCCCTTGGTGTCCTTGATCCACTTCAGGATCGGCAGGATGTTCACGGTGCCGGAGGAGGAGTCCGAGGTCCGCAGGAACGAGAAGACCTGGTTGGCGCCGTTGTCGCCCTTGTAGACGGCCCAGGTGTGGCCGCCCAGGGTCACGTTGCCCTGCGAGGTGCCGAGCGGGCCGACGGCACCGTTGTAGTTGACCCAGAGCATCACTTCGTAGTCGTAGTCCGTGTCCCAGATGTCGTACGACGTGTTGTACGCGCCGGAGGACGGGACCGTGACGTTGTAGTTGCTCGTGAGCGACGCGAGCGAGCCGATCGGCTTGTTCACGATCTTCTTGGCGTTGGGGTACGACTTGATGCCGCCGGTGTTCGGGTGGTCGGCCCAGACGCCCCAGTTGCTGGAGGAGTTGGCCCAGACCGTCTGCGCGCCCGCGCCGGAGCCCCAGATGTTGTTGTAGAGGATGTAGCCGTCGGACGTGGTGTAGTTGCCCCACTGGTCCGATGAGGACCAGATCACCGCGTGAGCCGGTGCCGCGGCGAAGCCGATCAGGGCCGCCGCCGCTGTCGCGGGGGCCAGCAGGAGCCGGGTCAGAGTGCGTCGTCGTGCCATGGTGTCCCTTCCATGGGTGGGGGGAATCGCTACCGCGGTCTCAGGGTGAGGACGCGGTCCACGCCGGCCGTGAGGTCCAGCGGAGCCTCGGGGTTGTCCGTGCCGGTGTCGACGAGTACGAGCCCGGGTCCCGGGCGTACGTCGACACAGGCGTCGCGGGTCGGGTGCAGGACCGCCGTTGCGCCCTCGGCGGACCAGCTGAGGTTCAGTCCCGCGCCGAACCGGGTCCGGATGCCTCGGAGTTCGCCGGCGGGGCAGCTGCCGGGAACGGCGGGAAGAAGGACCAGGCGGCCGGGCGTCGACTGGACGAGTGACTCGATGACGGCGGCCGGCAGCGCATGAGCCGCATCCGCGTTGTAGACGTTGCGCGCCGGATAGTGCGCGCTCATCAGCGAGTCGTGGAAGAAGTCGCCCGCCAGTACTGCGTCCAGAGCGGCGGACACCCGGGACGGGTCCCGGAGCCGTGCCGCGATCAGCGCATGGTGGAGGTGGCCGTGGGCCGAGTCGTTCTCCGAGCCCCGCAGTTCCAGGGCGCGGTGCGCCGCGGCCGCCTGCCGAGGTGTGTCGTACGGGTTGATCTCGTCCAGCGGCCACACCGGGTAGAGGTGGCTGAGGTGACGGTGGTCGTACGTCTCCTGAAGACCCGGCCACGCCCACTCGGCGAGTGCCCCGTCCTCGTTCACCAGGTAGCCGGGGAGCCGGGCCGCGAGCTCACGCCAGCGGCCCGCGGAGGGGTGGTCACAGGCGCGGTCGGCGGCCGTGGTCAGCGCGTGGCGCGCCGCGGCGATGTCCATGGTGGCGTTGACGGTGCCCCAGCTCGCATTCGCCGGGCGGTTCTCCGGGGAGTAGGACGGCACGATCGCGATGCGCCCGTCCGGGCCCTCGCGGGTGAGGAAGTCCTCGTAGAACACCGCCGCTTCGACGAGCGCGGCGGTGAGACGGGAATCCGTCGTGCCGCTCGTCACCTCGGCGTGTTCGAGCAGCGGCTGCAGCAGCCAGTCCGCTCCCGCCGTCCACAGATGCAGCGGATAGGCGCGCTGGAAGTGCCGGGTGTGGCCCGACTCGCCGTCCGTATGGGACGGGGCGACGATGCCCCGGGCGCCGAAGATCGCGCGCGCGTTGTCCTGCCAGTGGGCCAACTGGCCGTGGACCAGGGCGGCGTGGGCCTCGGTGACCTCCGGCAGGGCGGCCGTGGCAGCCGAGGAGATCTGGAGGTTGAGGTTGGCGTTCGTGGTGAACGCCCCGGACCACGCGGTGTCCCAGTCACCGGTCCACAGCCCGGTCAGCCGGGGCGGCAGCAGCCCCGAGGAGGAGAGCAGATGGTAGCGGCCCGCCGCGAAGAGACGCTCCAGGAGCGCCGGACTCCCTGGGCTGCCGAGCAGCTCACTGCCGGGCAGATCCCGGTCCTGGAGCGCGTCCCGCAGCGTCAGGGCCGTGCGCCCGAACGCCTCGCGGTGCAAGGGCTGATGGCGGGCGAGCAGGGTGGCGTAGCTCTCGTGCGGCAGGGCCGCCCACAGGGCGCAGGGGTCGAGGTGGCCGACCCCGCGCCGGACCCGGGTGGCCAGCGTGAGGCTCCGCGCCCCCTCGACCCGGATGCCTTCGCCCGCGACGGACACCTTGCCACCGTCCACCGTGGCGACGGTGACCCCCGTGTAGGTGAGGTCACTGCCCGGATAGCCCACCCGCAACGCCAGCTTGGCGCCGTCAGGGGTCAGCACGGTCGAGCGGCCGACCGCCAGGTGCGCCGGAGCGCCCGGCAGAGCGTGGTCCAGGACCAGGTCGGCGGTCAGCCCGGGATCCGTGATGTGCTGGACGATCACGTCGTCGGCCCTCGACACGAAGACCCGGCTGCGCCAGGCCTCGTACGAAGCGGTGACCTCGCCTGTCGTGAAGTCGACCTCGCGCCGGTAGCCGGCGACCGCGTCGTGCAGCCCCCGGCTCCGGCGGACGCGGGTCTGGAACGCGGGATGGAAGGGCTGCACCCACGCCAGCGGACGCCCCGCGCCGAACTCCTCGGCCGCCGCGATGTCCCCGGAGAGCAGCGCGTCCTGGAGGCGGCCCAGCCGGTCCGCGAGCTCGGGCGGCCGTATTCCCTCGCTGCCGTTCGGCCGGACCAGGGTGTGGTGGTTGACGATGACGCGGTCGTCCGCCGGATCGCCGTACACCATGGCCCCGTGATGGCCGTTGCCACTGAGGAAGGCGTCCTCCCAGCGGGCGGCGGGGCGCGGCTCCCACGTTCCATCGATCATGCGGAGGTGTCTCTGAGGACGGCCACGCCGTACCGGCCCAGTTCCACCTTGCCGTCGGTCTCGGCACCCGTCAGCAGATCGGTGTGCCGGCCCGGAACCATGACCGTCACCGTGGACCGGCCGTGGTGGAGCAGGAAGAGCAGGGATCCGCGGCGCACCGCCTCCACCCCCGCCGGCAGCCCTTCCAGCACGGGGCGTGCTCCGGACTTCGCCGCCACCCGGCCCAGCAGTTCGCGCAGGGCCTCCGGTTCGGGCAGCGTGGACACGTACCAGGCCGTGCCCTTGCGGAGCACCGCGGGCAGCCCGTCCAGTTCGCCGCCCCGGTAGGCGGAGACCGTCTCGGCCCTGCCGTCGGGCTCCAGCTCCTCCGACCACAGGCTGCCGCTGAAGCCGTCGCACTCGACTGACGCGCCCGCGTCCAGCGGCCACCACTCGTGCACCGTGCGGATCCCGAGCAGCTCCCGCAGCCGGCTGTCCATGCCGCCCGGCCTGATCCGGTCGTCGGCGTCCGCGATTCCGGTGAAGAACCCGCAGACGAGGGTGCCGCCACCCTGCACGTAGGAGACGAGATTGTCGATCGCCGCATCGCTCAGCAGGTAGAGCTGCGGGACGACGACCATGCGGTAGGCGGTCAGGTCCCCCTCGGGGCGGGCGAACTCCGTCCTGGTCCCGTTCTCCCACAGTGCCCGGTGCCACGCCCGCACCACATCCGGGTACGAGACGAGCGAGGACGGCCGGCCCTCCTGGGCGCTCGCCCACCACGCGTCCCAGTCGTGCAGGACCGCGACCTCGGCCGGCACGGGCGTGCTGCTCACCTCGGCGCCGATCAGGGCGAGTTCGGCACCGAGCTGCTTGATCTCCCGGAACACGCGCCCCTGTTCGCCCGCGTGGGTGAGCATCCCGGAGTGGAACTTCTCCGATCCCTGCCGGGACTGCCGCCACTGGAAGTAGCAGACGGCGTCCGCGCCCCGGGCCACCGCCTGGAGCGACCAGAGCCGGTTGAGTCCCGCCGGCTTGGGGTGGTTGACCCCGCGCCAGTTGACCGGGCCCGCCGCCTGCTCCATCAGCATCCACGGGCCCCCGGCCTGTGAACGCGTCATGTCAGCGAGCATGGCGTTGTACTGGCCGCCCTGCGGGTCCTGGGGGTCCGGATAGATGTCGACGGAGACGACGTCCTCCTGCTCCGCCCACGCCCAGGCGTCCTGGCCCGACCACAGAGGCATGAAGTTGGTCGTCACGGGGATGTGCGGGGTGTGCCGGGCGACGATGTCCCGCTCGGCGACGTAGCACTCCATCAGGGCGTCGGAGGTGAACCGTTTGAAGTCCAGCACCTGCGCCGGGTTCTTCATGTACTGGGCGCGGCGGGGCGGCAGGATCTCCGCCCAGCTGTCGTAGCGCTGGCTCCAGAACGCCGTTCCCCACGCCTCGTTGAGCGCGTCGAGGCCGGGGTGGCGGGCGGCCAGCCAGCGGCGGAAGTGGTCAGCCGTCCCGTCGCACCAGCAGTGCGTGCAGTACTCGTTGTTGATGTGCCACACGGTGAGCGCCGGATGATCCGCGTACCGTGCCGCGAGGTCCTCGGTGATCGCGGCGGCGTAGCGGCGGTAGACCGGCGAGCTCGGGCAGAAGTGCTGCCGCGAGCCGTACGAGACCAGGGTGCCGTCCTCGGCGCGCGGCAGCGTCTCCGGGTGCAGCGCGCCCATCCACGGCGGCGGCGACGCCGTCGGGGTGGCGAGGACGACGCCGATGCCGTGCGCGTGCATCAGGTCCATCAGCCGGTCCAGCCAGCCGAACTCCCGTGCGCCGGGGCGCGGTTCGATCTTCGCCCAGGAGAACACGCCGACGGTGACGGAGTTGACCCCCGCCTCCTCCATCAGCCGGGCGTCGTCGGCCCACACCTCCTCGGGCCACTGCTCGGGGTTGTAGTCGCCTCCGAAGAGAATGCGGCCACGGGTGGCGTCGTGCAGGGACGGCATGGACTTCTCGTTCCTCATTCGGGGTCCGCGTACTGGATGCCGCGGCCGTTGGTGCCCAGGTAGACACGGCCGTGGATGCGGGGGTCACCGGTGATGACCTCACCGGTCCACCCCCATTGGTGCTGGTCGTCGTTGATGCGGACCCAGGTCCTGCCCGCGTCGTCCGAGCGGAGCACGGCGACACCGTCGTGGGTGGCGGACACCCGTCCGGTCTGGAAGACCGCGGGGTAGGGGGCCTTGTGGCCGCGGCGCGGCTTCCCGGCGGCCCTGCCGAAGCCGAGGGCGTGCGAGGCCTGGCAGCCGGCCACCGCGGTGAACGTCAGCCCGCCGTCGGTGGAGCGCAGCAGCCCGTTGTCCTTGGCCGACAGCCACAGGTCGCCGGAGCGGCCGGGCGCGGCGGCGACGCGGAACTGCACATCGCCCGAAGGGAGCCCGGAAGCGCCCCGGGTGAAGGTGACGCCCTTGTCCGCGGAGACGAACACCGCGCCGGTGTCCGTGTCGTAGACGTAGAAGCGGGCAGGGTCGAGCGGGTCGGCGACCGGAGCGCCGCCCTTGGGGAAGGTGGCGATCTCGGCCCACGTCGCGCCACCGTCCGTGGAGCGGTGCGCGGCGTACTTCGTGCCGTCCCAGTGGACGAACGACCAAAGGAGCGTCGCCCCGTCGGCGGACACCGCCACCGGCCCGGGAGCGGATGCCGCGATCGCGGGCTGGGAGGCGAACGGCTGCCAGCTCGCGCCCCCGTCGTGCGAGTACGCTCCTGCGGCGTCCGAGCCGGACGGCCAGCCCGTCCGTACGACGTACGAGGGCTTGAGCGCGGCCAGGGCGAGTCCCGTCGCCGTCCCGAAGACCGGGTTCGACGCCATGCCGCGCGACGGGGACGCGGTGAGGGAGTCGTGGTACATCACACCGATGTCACCGAGCCCGCTCAGCAGCCGGGCGCCCGACGGAGGTGCGATCAGCTGCCGCACCGCCGACTCCTCCAGACCTCGGATCTCCGGCGCCCAGTGCACCAGGTCCCGCGTCCCGTAGATCGTCGCTCCGGTGCCGTACACGAGGTGGTGCGAGTCGTACGGGTCGACGGCCACGGCCTGGATCCACCAGCCGAACTTCGGTGTCTGGCCGCCCCACTTCAGATACGGCGTCTCCGACGCGTCGAGGACCGCCGTGTCCTTGAGCGAGGTCCAGTTGGCGCCGCCGTCCGTGGAGCGGAACAGGGTGTCCACCGGCCCCCAGCGGTTGTTCGTCGATACGACGACCGTGCCGGGGCGGGTCGCGTCGACCGCGACCCCGCCGTAGCCGAACGCGTCTCCGGCAGCCGGCGCGACCGGGGTGACGTCCGTCCAGGTGCCGGTGATCGTGTCGAGCCGGTGCACCGAGCCGTCCGTCTGGTTGTTGGGTCCCGGTCCGTCCGCGTAACTCACGTACAGCGCCCGGGTTCCGGCGTCGTAAGCGGCACGGATCGGCACCTTCGACGACGCGGTGCCGGCGGACGGCTGACCGGGGACGGGCTCCCAGCCGCCGGAGGCGGCCGTACGGTACAGAGCCGTCCCCCCGTCGCCCCAGCCCGCGTACACGGTGCGGCCCGCCGCCACCAGCAGCGTGACGCCCTGGCCGCTCGCCGACGCGGTCGCGGGGAACGAGGCGTCGGCCGCCCAGGTTGCCCCGCGGTCGGTGGAGCGCAGCAGACCGTCGTGCCGCGTGCCGAGCCAGAGCGTCTCGCTGTCACGCGGGTCGACCAGGAGCCGTTCGCCCGCGCCCCGGCCGTCCTCGTTGGCACCCAGCCGTACCGTCAGGTCCGTACGCGCCCAGCTGGCCCCCCGGTCCTCGGATCTGAGCACCGCGCCCGGACCCGCCCACGACTGTGCGTAGGTGCCGAGCGCCAGGTACAGCCGGTCCGGGTGCGCCGGATCGACGGCCATGGCCTCGACACCCAGCAGATTCCAGTCGTCCCAGCCGAGGTGGTCGGTCAGCGCCGTCCAGCGTGCCCGGCGGTCGTCCCACCGGTAGGCGCCGCCGATGTCCGTACGGGCGTAGGCCAGGCCCCGGACGGCCGGGTGGAACAGGATGCCCGTCACGAAGCCGGTCCCGCCGATCGCCGCCGTACGCCAGCGGTGGGGCTGGGACCTCCTGTGCCCCCCGGCCGCCGCGGCCGGGGCTGCCAGGGGCAGCGCGGCGGCGGCTGTCACCAAGGCCGCACCGGCGAGCACCGTACGGCGCCGGGGCGCGTTCTCCTGTGCGGGATCGGGCTGCGGAACGGACGAAGCGCGCATGACGAACACACCTTCCGGTGGGAACAGGGGGAGTGGTGGGGTCCTGCTGTTCGGGGAGTTCGGGGGGTCCGGCCCGGCGGTCTCAGCCCTTGACCGCGCCCGTGAGCATGCCTTCCTTGAAGTGCTTCTGCACGAAGGGCGACAGGACCGCGACCGGCAGCAGCGCCAGCACCATGACCGCCATCTGGATGGCGAGCGGCGACAGATGGCCCGTGTTGATGACCTGGGCCAGGCCGGTGGGCCTCTCCTGCTTGATGACCAGCTGGTTCATCACGTTCTGGAGCGGGAGCATGTCCGGGTCGCTGAGATAGATCGACGCGTTGAACCAGGCGCTCCAGTAGCCGACCGCGTAGAACAGCGTGATCACCGCGATGACGGCCCGCGAGAGCGGCATCACGATCTGCCACAGGATGCGGACATCGCCGGCCCCGTCGATACGGGCGCTCTCGATGAGCTCCTGGGCGGTGCTCATGAAGAAGGCGCGCAGAACCAGGATGTTGAACACATTCAGGGCGCTCGGGAGGATCAGCGCCAGATACGAGTCGGTGAGGCCGAGCCCCTGCACCACCAGATAGGTGGGAATCAGGCCCGCGCCGAAGAACATCGTGGCCAGCATGAAGACCAGCAGCGGCCGGTGCAGAACGGACCCGGTGCGCGAGAGACCGTACGCACACATGATCGACACCGTCATGCTGAAGAGCGTCCCGACGACGGTCACGCCGATGCTGACCAGCGCCGCCCGGGTCACCTGGCCGCCGCCCAGCAGTTCCTGGTAGGCGACGAACGTGATGCCGCGGGGGATCACGACCAGGCCGCCGGTCTCGGTGATGGTCTTCACCGAGGACAGGCTGGTGACGATCACGACCCAGAGCGGGAAGAGGACGCCGAGGCAGACCAACACGAGGACCACGCCCTTGGAGGCGAGTCCCGCCTTCGACGGCTCCTCGTCCCATGCCGGACGCAGACGGCCACGCGTTCCGGGCTTCACCCCGGCCATGCCGGTGATTCCGGCGAGCAGGCTGCTCACTTCTTGTACACCCCCTGCTCGCCCATGAGATGAGCGACCTTGTTGGCCCCGAGGACCAGCAGCAGACCGAAGATTCCCTTGATGATTCCGACGGCCGACGCATAGCTGAAGTTGCCGTAGGTGATGCCGACGTTCCAGACGTAGGTGTCCAGGACTTCGGAGGCCCCCGGCCCGACGGCCGTGCGCTGGAGCAGGATCTGCTCGAAGCCGACGGTCAGTGCGTTGCCGACCTGGAGCACCAGCAGGAGGGCGACGACCGGGCGCAGGGCGGGCAGCGTGATGTGCCACATCCTCCGCCACCGGTTCGCGCCGTCCATCGCGCTCGCCTCGTACAGATCGGGGCTGACGGAGGCCAGGGCGGCCAGGAAGACGATGACGCCCCAGCCGGCGTCCTTCCAGATCATCTCGAAGGTGATGAGGAACTTGAACAGGCCGGGGTCGGTCATCAGGTCGATGCCCTCGTGGCCGTGGTCGCGCAGCGTCTGCGCGATGAGCCCCGCCCCGCCGAACATCTGCTGGAACACGGTGACGACCAGGACCCACGAGAAGAAGTGGGGCAGGTACAGGATCGCCTGGGCCACCGCCCGGACCCGAGGGCGCACGAAGCTGTTGATGAACAGCGCGAGCAGGATCGGGACCGGGAAGAACAGGGTCAGCTGCAGCAGGAAGATCACCAGTGTGTTCCGCAGCGCCGACCAGAACAACCGGTCGTTCACCATCTGCTGGAACCATTCGAGGCCGACCCACGGACTCTGCGCCATCGACTGGAACGCGTTGTCCGCGATGTACGGGTCGTAGTCCTGGAAGGCGACGACGTTGCCCGCCAGGGGGATGTACGCGAAGACCAGCAGGAGCAGCATCGCCGGCAGGGTCATCAGGATCAGCGTGCGGTCCCGGCGGAGCCGGTGACGCAGGGTGATGCCCCCGGCCGCCCGGCGCTCACGCCGCTCCGCGCCGCTCGTCTTCACCGGCGGCGTCCGTGTCGCTCGCGCGCGCCGGTCCTCTGTGCTCAGTGACATGTCAGGAGGCCGACTCGCCGGTCTCGTCGAGCAGCTTCTTGTACCAGTCGCGCAGCTGGTCGCCGCCCTTGGCCTTCCAGTCGGAGACGTTCTGCTGCATGTCGCTGATCTTCTTGCGGCCGCGCACGATGTCCTTCTCCAGGTCCTCGAACTGCGCGTTGAGTTCGGCGTACCGGGAGGGCTCCTGGATCTGCATCCCGTAGAAGAGGGGCTTCTTCAGGTGCGCGCCCTGCCGCTGCTGCCACTCGACCATGCCCTTGGCCACGTCGGGGTGGTCGGCGAAGGCCCGGAAGGGGGCGGGGGAGGCGATGTACTCGTAGGTCGCGAAGACCTGGTTGTTGCCCAGTTCCGTCTTGGTGAGGACGCCGTCCTTGAGCGTGTGGTGGGTTCCCTCGACGCCGTACGCCCGCAGACGCTGCTCCTTGGTGCCGTACGGGGCGGCGGCGAAGTTGGCGAGCGCCAGGACGTCCTCGATGGTCTTCTTGTCGGCCTTCTCGTTGATGAAGCACCAGATGTTGGAGGGGGACGCCTGGTAGAGGACGGGGGTGCCGCCGTCGTGGGCGAAGATGTCCATCGCGGCCATCTTGAACTTCGGGTTGTCCAGCCGCTGCACCGCCGTCTTGCCGTACCAGTCGGAGATGTCGGCGTTGTACATGAGGAGCTTGCCCGAGGCGAAGACGTTGCCCAGGTCACCCTGCTCGGCCTTGGCGTCGGGGTGCACGAAGCCCGCCGAGTAGAGCGAGCGCGACCACTCCAGGGCCTCGAGGTACTCGTCCGTCTCGTAGCGGTTGACCAGCTTGCCGTCGACGAGCTTCCAGTAGTACGGCTTCTCGGGCAGTGCCCCGAAGAAGTTGAACGCCGACCACGTCATGTCCGCGCACGCCCACACCTTGCTCTTCGGGGCGTTGATCTCCTTGCACAGGTCGAAGAACTCCTGCGTGGTGGTGGGGACCGAGTAGCCCTTCTCCTCGAAGATGTCGGCCCGGTAGAAGGGGGTGATGTTCGGCGTCGCCTCGGCCGGCATCGGGAGCCCGCGCAGCTTGCCGGCGAAGATCGCCCGCTGCCAGGCGCCGGTGGGGATGGCCGCGAGGTTCGGGTACGCCTTCACCTTGTCGCCGGAGAGGTAGGGGCCGAGGTCGGCGAACTTGTTGGCGATCGCGCTGGGTATCTTGCCGTTCAGTTCCCAGCCGGGGACGACGACGGCGTCCGGGATGCTGCTGGACGCGAGGACCGCGCCGAGCTTCTGCCCGTAGGTGTTGCCGTCCTGGTTCTGCCACTTGACCTTGACGCCGGCGCCTTCGTCCATCGCCGTCCAGTAAGGGTTGCCCTCGCCCGGCGAGGTCCCCCACAGCGGTGCCAGGATGCTCAGCTCGCTGCCCTTGCCGAGCTTCTTCGGCACGGAGACGGCGAGCTGGGCGGCGGGCAGCGCGGTGGTGAAACCGGCGGCCGAACCGTTCTTGCTGGGGATGTCCGGGGTGACCACGGCGGACGGCACGTAGGCGGGAAGCACGTCCTTGAGCTTCTTGCCGGTGGTGGTGCCCTCGTTCTTCGAGCTGCTGCCCGAACCGCCGCAGGCGGCGAGGAGCGGGATGCCCCCGCCCACAGCAGCCGCAACGACCGCGGTCGAGGCGAGGAATCTCCTCCGGCTCGGGACGGAGGGGGAGTTCGGCGTCATTGCGTCAACCCTTCGTGGTGCACCAGGACGATCCGGCGGTGGCGAGTGCCGTCCGGCTCCTGTGTCTTGAGGTAGCGGGCGTTACCGGCCGAGCCGGCAGCACTGCACCGGCTGAGGCGAAGCGGGTCGACCAATGTGTCGTCGAAGCGCTTCGATGTTGCAGCGAGATTAAGTGAAGCCATCCGGCCGCACAAGAGTCGGTTTCCAGATTCCTCGGACCTGTTTCCCAACCGTTTCCTGGTCGAACGCGGCCCGGACAACCGCAGCACTCGGCTCGGACCCTTGACACCTGCGGATTGTGCGCAGAGCATCGAAGCGCTTCGAAGATCCTTCGACACGCACCAGCCGTGAATACCTCCCACCTTTCCAAGGGGACCCGCACGTGACGGACCATCCGCTTCCCTTCCGCGACCCGCAGCTGACCTTCGCCCTGCGCACCGCCGATCTCCTCGGGCGGCTCACGCTCGACGAGCGGATCGCGATGCTGCACCAGTTCGCACCCGCGGTGGAGCGGCTGGGCCTCGGGCCGTTCCGTACGGGGCAGGAGGCCCTGCACGGAGTCGCCTGGATGGGCCCCGCCACGGTCTTCCCGCAGGCCGTCGGGCTCGGCGCGACCTGGAACGACGAGCTCGTCCGGCGGGTCGGCGAGGCCGTCGGCAACGAGGTGCGGGCCAAGCGCGCCGAGGACGACCGGGTGGGGCTCAACGTCTGGGCCCCGACAGTGAATCTGCTGCGCCACCCGCTGTGGGGCCGCGGCGAGGAGGGGTACTCCGAGGATCCGGCGCTCACCTCCGCGATCGCCGTCGCCTACACCCGGGGGCTGCGGGGCGACGACCCCCTCTACTGGCGCACGGCCCCGGTCCTGAAGCACTGGCTCGCGCACAACAACGAGACCGACCGCGACACCGCCTCCTCCTCGGTCCGCCCGCGCGTCCTGCACGAATACGATCTGCGGGCCTTCCGCAGTGCGGTCCGGGCCGGTGCCGTGGCCGGTGTCATGCCCGCCTACAACCTGGTCAACGGCCGCCCCAACCACGTCTCCCCGCTCCTGGCGCAGGAGCTGCGCAGCTGGACCGAACTGCCGCTCGTCGTCTGCTCGGATGCCGGGGCGCCCTCCAACCTGGTCGACTCCGAGCACTACTTCGACACCCACGAGGAAGCCACCGCCGCCTCCCTGAAGGCCGGTGTCGACAGCTTCACCGACCACGGCCAGGACTCCACCGTCATGACCGGACGCATCCGCGACGCGCTCGCCAAGGGCCTGCTCGACGAGGAGGACATCGACAACGCGGTCCGCAGGATCCTCGAACTGCGTTTCAGGCTCGGTGAGTTCGACCCCCAGATCGACCCGTACGCGGACGCCGCCGACTTCGACACGGCCGGGCACCGGGCTCTCGCGCTGGAGGCCGCGGAGCAGTCCGTCGTGCTGCTCCAGAACGACGGGCTGCTTCCCCTCGAACCGCGTGACGGCCGGACCGTGGCCGTCGTCGGGCTCCTCGCGGACGCCTGCAAGCTCGACTGGTACAGCGGCACACTCCTGCACCGTTCGACCCCGCTCGACGGACTTCGTGAGCGGTACGGCGCCGAGAACGTCCTCTTCGCCGAAGGCGCGGACCGGATCCGGCTGAAGTGCGCCGAGGGCTGGCTGACGGTGCCCGAGGCCGTAGCGGCGACGGACGGAGAGGCCCGTGGCGCCGAGGGCGCCCTCGACCCCGCGCTCCTCGCCGGCCGCACCGACCTCCCGCCGCTGACCTGCGGCGAGGCCGCCACCGAGCTCGCACTCGTCGACTGGGGCGAGGGCGTACTCACCTTCCGTACAGACGAGGGCCTGTATCTCTCCGTCGCCGACGACGGCTACGTACGGGCGTCCGCGGACGAGCCGGGTGGCTGGGTCGTCCAGGAGACGTTCCGCCGGGAAGCGGTGGAGGGACACGACGGCGGACACCGCCTTCTGCACATCGGGACCGGTGGGTACGTCACTGTCGCCGCCGACGGCGCAAAGGTTGCCGAGTCCGGCGAAAAGATTCCCGCGGCCCGCGCCACGGTCTTCGAGACCCAGACTGTCGAACGCGGTGAGGACGCCGTGGCCCGGGTCGCCGCAGCCGCCGACACGGTCGTCGTGGTCGCCGGGAACGACCCCCACATCAACGGCCGCGAGACCGAGGACCGTACGACGCTCGCCCTCCCCGCCCAGCAGGACCGGCTCTGGCGCACCGCGCACGCCGCCAACCCGCGCACCGTGCTCGTCCTCACCTCCGCCTACCCGTACGCGGTCCCCGACGCGGACGCAGAGCTTCCCGCCCTGCTCTGGACCGCCCACGGCGGCCAGGCCGCGGGCACCGCGCTCGCCCGGATCCTCGCCGGAGACGTGTCCCCGGCCGGACGGCTCCCGCAGACCTGGTACGCCTGCGACGACGATCTGCCCGGCCTGCTCGACTACGACATCATCGGCTCGCGGCAGACCTACCTCTACTTCGACGGCACCCCGCTCTACCCGTTCGGACACGGGCTCGCCTACACCGACTTCACCTACTCGGCCCTGCGGACGGCGCTGGAGGAGGAAGGGCTGCGGGTCTCGCTGACCGTCACCAACGACGGCGCCGTCGCCGCCGACGAGGTCTCCCAGCTCTACGTCCGGGCGGCGGACTCCCCGGCGGACCTGCCGCTGCGCCGACTGGTGGGCCACCGCCGGGTGCACCTCGCGGCGGGCGCCGCAGAACGCGTCGAATTCCTCGTACCCGTCGAGGAACTGGGCCACTGGAACGTGGCGCACGGCCGCTGGACCGTCGAGCCCGGCGCGTACGAGATCCTGGCCGGCGCCTCCAGCACCGACATCCGGCTCACCGCCACCGCGATCGTCGACGGTGAGGCCTCCGGCCCGCGCCCCGTCGTGGAACGCGGGCTGGAGGCCGCCGACTACGACGAGCAGCAGGGTACGGAGATCCTCGACCGTACGAAGACGGCTGGCGACACCGTGGCAGCCGTCGAAGCCGTCGGCCAACTCCTCTTCCGTGCCTGTGACTTCGGCGACGGCGTCCGGGGGATCAGCGCATCCGCCTCGGGCGCCGGATCCGTCACGGTGTCGGTGGACGGACGAACGGCGGAGATCGTGGTCCCCGCCACCACCGGACCGTACGACTACCGCACGGTCGAGGCCGCGCTCGACGCAAGCGGGGTGCACGACGTGCGCGTCACCCTGCAGGGGTCCGTACGCCTCGCCGGACTCGGGTTCACCGCGTGACGACCGTGCCGCACGCCCCCACCCCCCGACCGTTTCCCTGTGCCCCCGGCAAGGAGTCCTCATGAAGTTCACCGACGGCTTCTGGCTCATGCGTGAGGGCGTCCGCGCCTCCTACGCGACCGAGATCCGCGATCTGCGCGTCGAGGCCGACCGGTTCACCGCGTACGCCGCGGTCAAGCGGGTGGCCGCACGCGGCGACACGCTCAACACCCCTCTGATCACCGTCGACTGCTTCTCCCCGGCCGAGGGCGTCATCGGCGTACGCGTCACGCACCACGCCGGAAAGGCCCGGCGCGGTCCCGACTTCGCCCTCCTGCCCGGCGACGGCAACGTGCCCGCCGCCCGCACCCGCAGGGACGGTGCGGTCACCGAACTCACCAGCGGACCGCTGACGTTGCGCATGGACGGTGACGGCCCCTGGGGCATGACCTTCCTCGACGGCGACGGCCGGCGCCTCACCGGTGTCGACCCCAAGGGCACGGCGTTCGCCACGACCCCCGACGGCGCCCACCACATGGTCGCCCAACTCGCCCTGAGCGTCGGCGAGAACGTCTACGGTCTCGGTGAGCGCTTCACGCCGTACGTGAAGAACGGGCAGACCGTCGACATCTGGCAGGCCGACGGCGGCACCAGCAGCGACCTGGCGTACAAGAACATCCCGTTCTACCTCTCCTCGCGCGGCTACGGCGTCTTCGTCAACCACCCCGGCAAGGTCTCCTTCGAGATCGGCTCGGAGTCCGTCGGCCAGGTGCAGTTCAGCGTCGAGGACCAGTCGCTGGAGTACTACATCGTCGCCGGCCCGACCCCGAAGGAGGTCCTGGTTCGCTACACGGCCCTGACCGGTCGGCCCGCGCTGCCGCCCGCCTGGTCGTTCGGTCTCTGGCTCACGACCTCGTTCTGCACGTCGTACGACGAGGAGACCGTCACCTCGTTCGTCGACGGGATGGCCGAGCGTGGCATCCCGCTCAGCGTCTTCCACTTCGACTGCTTCTGGATGCGCGAGTACCAGTGGTCGGACTTCCTCTGGGACCCCGAGGTCTTCCCCGACCCGGAGGGCATGCTGGCCAGGCTCAAGGAGCGCGGGCTGCGGATCAGCATGTGGATCAACCCGTACATCGCCCAGAAGTCCGTGCTGTTCGCGGAGGGCGCCGAACTGGGCTACCTGGTGCGGCGGCCCAACGGCGACATCTGGCAGTGGGACCTGTGGCAGCCCGGCATGGCGCTGGTCGACTTCACGAACCCCGCAGCCCGCGAGTGGTACAACAGCAAGCTGCGCGCGCTGCTCGACCAGGGTGTCGACTGCTTCAAGACGGACTTCGGCGAGCGCATACCGACCGATGTGGTCTGGCACGACGGCTCCGACCCCGAGCGGATGCACAACTACTACGCGCAGCTCTACAACCGCACGGTCTTCGAACTCCTGGAGAAGGAGCGCGGCACGGGCGAGGCGGTGCTCTTCGCCCGCTCGGCGACCGCGGGCGGACAGCAGTTCCCGGTCCACTGGGGCGGCGACTGCTTCGCCTCGTTCACCGCGATGGCCGAGTCGCTGCGCGGCGGTCTCTCGCTGAGCCTGTCCGGTTTCGGCTTCTGGAGCCATGACATCGGCGGCTTCGAGGGCACCCCCGACCCGGCGGTCTTCAAACGCTGGCTCGCCTTCGGCCTGTTGTCCTCGCACAGCCGGCTGCACGGCAACGTCTCCTACCGGGTGCCGTGGGCGTTCGGCGAGGAAGCGGTCGACGTGGCGCGGAAGTTCACCCTGCTCAAGCACCGCCTGATGCCGTACCTGTACGGGGTCGCGGCCGAGGCCCATCGCACGGGCATCCCGATGATGCGCCCCATGCTGGTCGAGTTCCCCGGCGACCCGGCCTCCCGCACCCTGGACCGGCAGTACATGCTCGGCTCCGATCTGCTGGTCGCGCCCGTCTTCACCGAGGACGGAGAGGTCGAGTACTACGTACCCGAGGGCACCTGGACGTCGCTGCTCACCGGCGAACGGATCACCGGTCCCGCCTGGCGCCACGAGACCCACGGCTTCGACAGCCTGCCCCTGCTGGTCAGGGACGGGGCGGTGCTCCCGTGGGGCGCCGACGACCAGCGCCCGGACAGCGACTGGCTGGACGGCCTCACCCTGCGGGTGTTCGGCTCCGGGGACGGTGAGCGGACGGTCACCGTGCCGGACCTGACCGGTGCCCGCGCGGCGGCGTACCGCGTCGTACGGGACGCCTCGGGCGTGCACGTCGTGGCGGAGGACACCGACCGTCCGTACCGCGTGAGTGTGGAGGAGTCCGGAGCGACGGGGGAGGGGACGGGGGCCGTGACGGTCCTCTGATCCGCCACTCTCCCGCACGACGGTCTCCGCCTACTCGCACGAGGTCCCACCGCCTTCCCGCACGACGGCCCGCCGCCGGCCCCCACCAGGGGCCGGCGGCGGGCCGTTCTGCGTTACCACGGGTACGGCAGTGAGTCATGTCACCCAGAGTGAATTTCTCGGCATACATCTCGCCGGACCGGAAAGGGGTCCAGGCTGCTGGTGTGCCCCCATCCCGGTGCACCGGCGCGGAACAGTGCTCGGCCGGACCGGTGCGGAGCGATTCAGGCACGGAAGGCAGACCACTACATGTCGGCTCACCCCTCGGCGGCTCACCCCGCGACGGTGCTGGACACCATCCACATCGACGGGGCCTGGCAGGCCGCGGCGTCGGGCGCGACGCGCGAGATCCTCGACCCCGCCGACGCCACCGTCCTGGCCCACGTGGCCGAGGGCGGCCCCGGCGACACCGACGCGGCCGTCGCCGCCGCGCGCCGTGCCTTCGACGACGGCCCCTGGCCGCACAGGCCCGTCGCCGAGCGCGCCGGGCTGCTGCGCCGGGTCGCCGACCTCCTCCAGCGGGACCGTGAGGAGATCGCGATCACCGAGAGCCGCGACACCGGCAAGACCCTGGAGGAGGGGCGCGTCGACGTCGACGACGTGACCAACGCCTTCCGCTACTTCGCCGACCTCGTGATGAACGAGAGCGGCGGCCGGGTCGTCGACGCGGGCGACCCCGACGTCCACAGCATCGTGGTCCACGAGCCGGTCGGCGTCTGCGCCCTGATCGCCCCGTGGAACTACCCGCTGCTCCAGGCCAGCTGGAAGATCGCCCCGGCGCTCGCCGCCGGCAACACCTTCGTGCTCAAGCCCAGCGAGGTCACGCCGCTCTCGACCGTGCACCTCGTCCGGCTGCTCGCCGAGGCCGGTCTGCCGGACGGCGCGGCCAACCTCGTGACCGGCGCTGGCGACCCCGTCGGCGCCCGGCTCTCCGAGCACCCGGACGTGGACCTGGTCTCCTTCACCGGCGGCCTCGCCAGCGGTACGAAGGTGGCCCTGGCCGCCGCACCCACGGTCAAGAAGGTCGCCCTGGAACTCGGCGGCAAGAACCCCAACGTGGTCTTCGCCGACGCGTGCGCCACTGACGAGGACTTCGACACCGCCGTCGACCAGGCACTGAACGCGGCGTTCTTCCACAGCGGCCAGGTCTGCTCCGCCGGGAGCCGGCTCATCATCCAGGAGTCGGTCTCCGAACGCTTCGTCACCGAGCTCGCCCGCCGCGCCGACGCGATCCGGCTCGGCCGCGGCACCGTGGACGGCGTCGAATGCGGCCCGCTCGTCTCCGCCCAGCAACTCGCCAAGGTCGAGGCGTTCGTCGCCTCCGCCCGCGAGGAGGGCGCGATCGTGCGCTCGGGCGGTGCCCGCCCCGAACCCTCGGACGTACGCCCCGCCGGCGGCTACTTCTACCGGCCCACCGTCCTGGACGGCTGCCACCGGGGGATGAGGGTGGTCCGCGAGGAGACCTTCGGGCCGATCCTGACCGTCGAGACCTTCCGTACCGAGGAAGAGGCCGTCCGGCTCGCCAACGACACGGACTACGGGCTCGCGGGCGCCGTCTGGACCACCGACGCGGGCCGTGCCCGACGCGTCGCGGGACGGCTGCGGCACGGCACCGTCTGGATCAACGACTACCACCCGTACCTCCCGCAGGCGGAGTGGGGCGGCTTCGGCAAGTCCGGCACGGGCCGTGAGCTCGGGCCCACCGGGCTCGCGGAGTACCGCGAGGCCAAGCACATCTACCAGAACCTCAACCCGCGCCCGCAGCGCTGGTTCGCGGGCTGAACCGGTCGGCGTCCACCTGACGTACTCCCGGCTGTTCGCAGCACCACGCACACGCAAGCACCTTGCAGAAGGAGCAGTGACCGATGCCCCCGTCCCCCCGCACCGCACGCCCCGAACCTGTCGACTACGTGATCGTCGGCGGCGGCACCGCCGGCTCGGTGATCGCCTCCCGCCTCACCGAGGACCCCGGGGTCACCGTCACGGTCATCGAGGGCGGCCCCACCGACATCGACCGCGACGACGTCCTCACCCTGCGCCGCTGGCTCGGACTCCTCGGCGGCGACCTCGACTACGACTACCCCACGACCGAACAGCCGCGCGGCAACTCCCACATCCGGCACAGTCGGGCGCGGGTCCTCGGCGGCTGCTCCTCGCACAACACGCTGATCAGCTTCAAGCCGCTGCCCGGTGACTGGGACGAGTGGGCCGAGGCGGGCGCCGAGGGCTGGGACGCGGCGTCCATGGACCCGTACTTCGCACGGCTGCGCAACAACATCGTGCCGGTCGACGAGAAGGACAGGAACGCCATCGCCCGCGACTTCGTCGACGCGGCGCAGGCGGCGGCCGGGGTCCCGCGCGTCGACAGCTTCAACAAGAAGCCCTTCCACGAGGGGGCCGGCTTCTTCGACCTCGCCTACCACCCGGAGAACAACAAGCGGTCGTCCGCATCCGTCGCCTATCTCCACCCGCACATCGAGGCCGGTGACCGCCCCAACCTCGAGATCCTGCTGGAGACCTGGGCGTACCGGCTGGAGTTCGAGGGCAACCGCGCCACCGGCGTGCACGTGCGCACCGAGGACGGCGAGGAGGTGCTGCTGCGCGCGGCCCGTGAAGTCATCGTCTGCGCGGGCGCGGTGGACACCCCGCGGCTGCTCATGCACTCCGGAGTCGGACCGGCGAAGGACCTGAAGGACCTCGGCATCCCCGTGGTCCACGACCTCCCCGGTGTCGGCGAGAACCTGCTCGACCACCCGGAGTCGGTCATCGTCTGGGAGACCGACGGTCCCATCCCGGAGAACTCCGCCATGGACTCGGACGCGGGCCTGTTCGTACGCAGGGATCCCGAATCCCGGGGACCCGACCTGATGTTCCACTTCTACCAGATCCCCTTCACCGACAACCCGGAGCGCCTCGGCTACGAGAGGCCCGCGCACGGGGTGTCGATGACCCCGAACATCCCCAAGCCGCGCAGCCGCGGCCGGCTCTACCTCACGAGCGCCGACCCCGAGGTCAAACCCGCCCTGGACTTCCGGTACTTCACGGACGACGACGACTACGACGGCCGCACCCTGGTCGACGGGATCAAGCTCGCCCGCGAGATCGCGAAGACCGAACCGCTGGCCCACTGGCTCACCCGCGAGGTGTGCCCGGGCCCCGAGGTGACCTCCGACGAGGACATCAGCGAGTACGCCCGCAAGGTCGCGCACACCGTCTACCACCCGGCCGGAACGTGCCGGATGGGCGCCCAGGAGGACGCCACCGCGGTGGTCGACCCCCAGCTGCGCATCCGCGGCCTGCAGGGCATCCGTATCGCGGACGCGTCCGTCTTCCCGACCATGCCCGCCGTGAACCCCATGATCGGCGTGCTCATGGTGGGCGAGAAGTGCGCCGAACTGCTCTCAGCAGCCCAGACCGCCGGAGGCGATGTCCGATGACCGAAGCCAGTACCCCTGTTTTCAGCGTCCGCGACCTCTGGAAGGTCTTCGGCCCCAAGGCCGACCGCATACCGGGCAGTGCGTACGCGGATCTGCCCGCCGCCGAACTGCGGACACGCACCGGCTGCACCGCCGCCGTACGCGACGTCTCCTTCGACGTGAAGAAGGGCGAGGTCTTCGTCGTCATGGGCCTGTCGGGTTCCGGCAAGTCCACCCTCGTACGCTGTCTGACCCGGCTGATCGAGCCCACCAGCGGCACCGTCGCCATCGACGGCGAGGACGTCCTGGCCATGGACCGCACCCGGCTGCGCGAACTGCGCCGCCACCGTGCCGCGATGGTCTTCCAGCACTTCGGGCTGCTGCCGCACCGCACCGTCCTGGACAACGTCGCCTACGGCCTGGAGATCCAGGGCCTCGGCAAGTCCGAACGCCGGGCCAAGGCGGCCGAGCTCGTGGACAAGGTCGGTCTGACCGGTCTCGAGAGCCGCCGCCCGGCCCAGCTCTCCGGTGGCCAGCAGCAGCGCGTCGGGCTGGCCCGCGCGCTCGCCGTCGACCCGTCCGTCCTCCTGTTCGACGAGCCGTTCAGTGCTCTCGACCCGCTGATCCGCAGGGAGATGCAGGACGAAGTCGTCCGGCTGCACAAGGAGGAAGGCCGCACCATGGTCTTCATCACCCACGACCTGAGCGAGGCACTGCGCCTGGGTACCCGCATCGCCCTGATGCGCGACGGCGGCATCGTGCAGCTCGGCACCCCCGAGGAGATCGTCGGGTCGCCCGCCGACGACTACGTCCGCGAGTTCGTGCGCGACGTACCGCGCGAACAGGTTCTCACCGTCTCCACCGCCATGCGGCCCCCGGCCGCCGGAGAGAGTGAACACGGCCCGGCACTGCGCCCCGAGGCCACCGTCTTCGAGGCCATCGAGGCGGTCTCCCGCTCCGGTGACCGGACAGCACGGGTCATGGCCGACGGCAGGCTGGTCGGCGTCGTCGACCATGCCTGCCTGCTCGACGTGGTCGCGGGCACGGGGGCCCACGAGGTGAGCGTCTGATGGCAACCGCCCAAGCCGCCACCACGGCCCCCGTGAGCCCTCCGGGCAGCGGACCCCTCGCCGCCCTGCGCGGTCGCCCCGCACTCGGCAAGCTCCTGATCCTGCTGGTGATCGCCGCAGTCGCCGTCCCCCTGCTCCACGCGCGGTGGGGCGGGGGAGTCTGGCCCGCGGCCCTGACCGTCGACCTGACCGCGCCGCTCGGCGAGGTCAACGACTGGATCATCGCCAACCGCGACAGCCACCCGCTGTTCCTCTACTTCTTCGGCCACATCAGCAACGCCGTCGTCCTGTCCGTACGCGGCGTCTACCTGGTGCTGCTCGCGCTCGGCTGGGCCGGTGTCACCGCCCTCGCCGCGGTCGTCGCCTGGCGGGTGGCCGGACTGCGGCTCGCGCTGACCGCCGCCCTCTGCTTCGGCGTCTGCGGCCTGCTGGGCATGTGGGTGCCGACCATGCAGACGCTCGCGCTCATGATCGTCGCCGTGCTCGCCTCCGTGGTGCTCGGCATGCTCCTCGGGCTCGCCGCCGGGCTCTCGGACCGCACGTTCCGGGTCCTGCGGCCCGTCCTGGACACCATGCAGGTGCTGCCCGCCTTCGCGTACCTGCTGCCCGTCGTGCTGGTCTTCGGCATCGGAGTGCCCGGAGCGGTTCTCGCGACCGTCGTCTACGCGGCTCCGCCGATGGCACGGCTCACCGCGCTCGGTCTGCGCGGCGCCGACGCCGGTGTCATGGAGGCCGTGGCCTCGCTGGGCGCGACCGGCAGGCAGCGGCTGCTGACGGCACGGCTGCCGCTTGCCCGCAAGGAACTGCTCCTCGGCCTCAACCAGACGATCATGATGGCCCTGTCGATGGCCGTCATCGCCTCCATCATCGGCGCCGGTGGACTCGGCGACCGCGTCTACCAGGCCCTGTCCTCGGTGGACGTCGGTGCCGCGCTCGCCGCGGGCATCCCGATCGTGCTGCTCGCCGTCGTCCTGGACCGTACGACCGAGGCGGCCGGCCGGAGGATCGGCGCGGAACCCGCCGGGCCCGCGGCCCTGCGCGGACCGCGCGGCTGGGGACTCGCCGCGGTGATCGCCGCGGCCGTCGCCGTCGCCGGACGGTTCACCGGCGGCCGCATCTGGCCCGAGAGCGGGATCGTGGCCATCGCCGGCCCGGTCAACACCGCCAAGGACTGGATGGTCGACCACCTGTACACCGGTGTCCCCGTCATCGGCGGCACCGCCGACTGGGCCGCCCACTTCACCAACTGGATCCTCAACCCGCTGCGCGGCGGACTGCAGGGCCTGCCCTGGTGGTCCGTCCTGCTGGTCGTCGCCGCCCTCGCCTGGACCATCGGCACCTGGCGCACGGCGCTGACGGCCGTGCTGGCCATGGCCGCCATCGGGGTCCTCGGTGTCTGGGAGCCGTCGATGGACACGCTCAGCCAGGTCCTCGCCGCCGTCGCGGTCACCCTGGTCCTCGGTTTCGCCATCGCCATCGGCGCCGCACGCAGCGCACGCCTCGAACGGCTGCTGCGACCCGTCCTGGACGTGTTCCAGACCATGCCGCAGTTCGTCTACCTCATTCCTGTCGTCGCCCTCTTCGGCGTAGGCCGCGCCCCCGCCGCCGCGGCAGCCGTCGTCTACGCGCTGCCCGCCGTCGTCCGCATCACCACCCAGGGACTGCGGGGCGTCGACCCCGCCGCGATGGAGTGCGCCCGCTCGCTGGGTGCCACGAGCGGCCAGCAGTTGCGCCAGGTCCAGCTCCCGCTGGCCAGGCCCGCCCTGCTGCTCGCCGTCAACCAGGGCGTCGTCCTGGTCCTGGCGGTGGTCATCATCGGCGGACTCGTCGGTTCCGGAGCCCTCGGGTACGACGTCGTGTTCGGCCTCGCCCAGGGCGACCTGGCCACCGGCCTCGTCGCCGGTGCCGCCATCGTCTGCCTCGGGCTGATGCTGGACCGGGTCACCCAGCCCACCACCCGCCGCAGCCGGAAGGAGAGCTGACATGGCTCGCACCCGCACCCGCGCACACCTGCGCACGTCCGCGACCGTCGCCTCGGCCGCAGCCCTGCTGGCCGTCACCGGCTGCGGTGCGGCGGACATGACGAAGCAGGCGTCCCCGTTCGCCGCCCCCGCCGACATCAAGACCGTCACGCTCTCCGTGCAGTCCTGGGTCGGCGCCCAGGCCAACGTGGCCGTCGCCCAGAAGCTCCTGGAGGACGAACTGGGCTACCGCGTCGACCTCGTCCAGACCGACGAGGTCCCCGCCTGGGACGCCCTCAGCCAGGGTCGAGTGGACGCCATCCTGGAGGACTGGGGCCACCCCGACCAGGAGAAGCTGTACGTCCAGGACAAGAAGACCATCGTCCCCGGAGGCGACCTCGGCGTCACGGGGCACATCGGCTGGTACGTACCCAAGTACTGGGCGGACGAGCACCCCGACGTCACCGAGTGGAAGAACCTCGACAAGTACGCCGACGAGCTGCGCACCCCGGAGAGCGGCGACAAGGGCCAGCTGATGGACGGTTCACCGTCCTACGTCACCAACGACAAGGCCCTGGTGAAGAACCTCGGCCTGGACTACAAGGTCGTCTTCGCCGGCTCCGAGGCCGCGCAGATCACCCAGATCCAGCAGTTCGCCAAGGAGAAGAAGCCCTTCCTCAGCTACTGGTACCAGCCGCAGTGGCTGTTCAACGAGGTACCGATGGTCGAGGTGAAGCTGCCCGAGTACACCGACGCGTGCGGTGCCAAGGATCCGGCCGACATCGACTGCGCGTACCCGCAGACCCCGCTGCAGAAGTACCTCAACGCGGACTTCTCCCGGCGGGGCGGCGAGGCCGCGGCCTTCCTGAAGAAGTTCAACTGGTCGGAGAAGGACCAGAACGAGGTCTCCGAAATGATCGCCTCCGAGCGGCTGGCGCCCGGTGAGGCGGCCGAGCGCTGGATCGAGGAGAACCCCGACGTGTGGAAGAAGTGGCTGGTCCGGTGACCGGAGTCCGGAGCGGCCTCAGCTGACCTGAGCCAGGCGCCCGGGTCCGGAGGGGCCTCCGCCGTCGCGGCACACGTCGCGACGGCGGAGGCCCTTTCGCGCGACCCGCCGCAACGGTCCGCACGCTCACGTCCTTCAGGCGGCCCGGCCATCGAACCGCCGACTATTCACTCAGTACATGTATTACGTATATAGTCGCCGCCATGAGCACCCGCCATGTCCTCCTGGGCCTGCTCGCCGCCGGTCCCTGCCACGGCTACGACCTGAAGCGACAGTACGACGCACGCCTTCCACAGGCCCGCCCGTTGGCCTACGGGCAGGTCTACACGACGCTGCAGCGCCTCGTGCGTGACGGTCTGGCCGCAGTCGAAGGCACCGATTCCGACGGCGGCCCGGAGCGCACCCTCTACCGCTCCACCGATGAGGGATCACGCGAACTGGTCCGGTGGGCCGATGAGATCACCCCACCCGCACCCTTCGTGACGAACGAGATCTTCGCGAAGGTCGTGGTCTCGATCCTCGTCACGGCAGCAGGCACGCGGCCGGACCGGGACGGCCGGACACCGGACGCCGCAACTCACCTGCTGGCCCAACGAGCCGCCCATATGGAGCGGATGCGCGACCTCACCGCACTCAAGACCACGCCCGGCGCCGATCTCAGCACGGTGCTCTCGGCCGACTACGCCCTTGCACATCTGGACGCCGACGTGCGGTGGATGACCACCACCGCCGCCCGCATCGACACCCTGACCGCGGAGGTCAACGCAGCATGAGCACCCGGGACGAACAGCTCCTTCCAGGCGGGACCGCGCTGATCACCGCGCGCGGTCTGAAGAAGTCGTACGGAAGGTCTCAGGCACTGCGCGGCGCCTCGCTCGACCTCCACGCAGGCGAGATCCTGGCCGTCACCGGCACGAGCGGCAGCGGCAAGTCCACGCTGCTGCACTGCCTGGCCGGGATCGTCCGCCCCGACGAGGGCGTCGTCACCTACGGAAACGAGCAGCTCGGCGAATCGTCCGAGGAACGGCTCAGCGAGCTGCGGCGCAGCGACTTCGGGGTGGTGTTCCAGTTCGGGCAGCTGATCCCCGAACTCACCGCGCTCGACAACGTGGCGCTTCCCCTGCTGCTCTCGGGGATCCGCCGCGGCCCGGCGAACGAGCAGGCCGGCGAATGGCTGGAGCGCTTCGGAATCCGCGGGCAGGCGGACCTGCGCCCCGGCGAGATGAGCGGCGGGCAGAGCCAACGGGTCGCACTGGCACGTGCCTTGGTCACCGAACCGAAGGCCGTCTTCGCGGACGAACCCACCGGGGCGCTCGACTCGCTCGCCGGAGAACAGGTGATGACCGCCCTGGTGCACGCCGCCCGGGAATCGGCCACGGCGGTCCTGCTGATCACCCATGACGCGCAGACCGCGGCCTACGCGGACCGAGAGGTGTGGTTGCGGGACGGGGCCGTCCACTCCGGCTCGGCCGCTGTCACCGGCCAGGAGGCGGTTCGCCATGAGGGCTGACATCCGCATCGCCTGGATTCTTGCGCGCGGCTCGGAGCGCCGCGAGGGGTGGAGGATCCTGCTCACCGCGCTGGGCGCCCTCGCCGCCACGGGCTTCGCGCTCGGGGCGGTAGCGGTCGCCGCCGTCCCGGGGCAGGTGTCGATCCCCTACGGACACGGCCTGCTCGACCAACCCGGCCAGCGCGCCGGTGTGGTGCTCACACTCGTCCTCCTGCTCCTGCCGGTACTGGGATTCCTCGGCCAGTGCGCCCGCCTCGGCGCCGTGCACCGCCACCGGAGGATGGCCGGGATGCGGCTCACCGGGGCGACCCCCGCGCAGGTCCGGAGGATCGCCGCGGTGGAGTCCGCGTTCCCGTCACTGCCCGGCGCCGTGGCCGGCGTCGCCGCCTTCGCCGTACTCCTCGCCGTAGCGGGGCACGCGCCGTATCCCGCGGCCTGGGCCGGCTTCGCTGTGGTCGTCCTCGCCGTTCCGGTGGCCGCGGCGCTGGTCAGCGTCTTCGCCCTGCGGCATGTGGTCGCGTCGCCGCTCGACCAGGTGCGCCGCACGGTCCCGGACCCGGGGCGCCGGGCACTCTTCGGCTTCCTGCTCGGGGCTGTGCTGATCTCCGCGGCCGGCATGCTCGTCATTCTCCCCATCGGCTTCCGCTACGCGGCGTTCCCACTGCTGGTCCTGGCTCTCGTGTTCGTCACCGGGGCGGGCGCCATCTGGGCGGCCGGGGCATCGGCGTCGTTCCTGGGCCGGCGGCTCACCCTCCGTGCGCAACATCCGGCGGTGCTCATCGCCGCCGGCCGCCTCGCGCACGACCCCTGGGCGGCCGCGCGCACCCACGCCGCGCTCCTGCTGGTCACCGTCGTCGGGGTGGGCTTCGTGGGCGTGCGGGCCGTCCTGCTCGCCGACCTGTACGCAGAGGACGATCTGGCGATGGACCTGGGGTTCTACACCACGGGCATCGGCGTCGCCGGATCCGCCGTCCTGTTCGCCCTGGCGATCAGTCTGTGCGGACTCGCCGTGGGCACCGCCGAGTCGCTGGCCACCCGCCGCAGGGGACTCGCCGTCCAGGCCGCGGCCGGGGTGCCGCACTCCGTCCTGGCCAGGGCCGCACTCCTGGAGACCGCGCTTCCGCTGGCACCGGCGCTCCTGCTCGCGGGCGTCGGAGGCACGGCGGTGTACCTGCTGTACGCGGGCTTCGTGGGCACCGGCTCCGTACCGCTGCTCCCGCTCCTCGTCCCCGTGGCGGTCTACGCGGCCTGTCTGCTGGCCGCGGCGACGTCGCTGCCGCTGTTGCGGCGCGTGACGCACCCGGCGGAGCTGCGGTTCACCTAGGACCCCGGGCCGGGCTTCACGCTCCGCAGTGGCAGGCGGCCCACCCCCCCGTCAGTGCGCACGAGAACACTGGCCGGCGGGCGTCCTCGCGCAGCGTGACCCGGGTGGTGACCAGGGCGGCTGTGAACCTGCGCTCGGGCGCGGCTGCACCCCGGTGGTCACTCATCGTGACCACCGGGGGGTGGGCGGCCTTCTGCCGGCAGACCAGGCCGTCGTGTGCCGGGGGTGCCACCATGTCCTTATGGACGTGCGGAAGAGGAACCGGATAAGGGTGACGGGCCGGGAGAGCGGCCCGGTGGTGATGCTCGCCCATGGATTCGGGTGCGACCAGAACCTGTGGCGTCTTGTCGCGCCCGCACTGGACACGCACTTCCGGGTGGTCCGCTTCGATCATGTGGGGGCAGGGCTCTCCGACGTGTCGGCATGGAGCCCCGAGCGGTACTCCACCCTGGACGGCTATGCGCAGGACGTGATCGAGATCTGCCGGGAGCTCGGCCTCGGGCCCCTGACCTTCGTCGGGCATTCGGTCAGTTCGATGATCGGTGTTCTCGCCGCCGTGCAGGAACCCGGACTCTTCGACAAGCTGGTCCTCCTCACCCCCTCCCCGTCGTACATCGATGACGGCGACTACCGGGGCGGATTCAGCGAACAGGACATCGGCGAACTCCTCGAGTCGCTGGACAGCAATTACCTGGGCTGGTCCGCGACAATGGCACCGGTGATCATGGGAAACCCGGAGCGTCCGGAACTGGGTGAGGAGCTGACCAACAGCTTCTGCCGAACGGATCCGGAGATCGCCCGCGTCTTCGCGAGAGCGACCTTCCTGTCCGACAACCGGGCGGATCTCGCCAAGGTGACCGTTCCGACGCTCATCGCCGAGAGCGCGCACGACGCGATCGCCCCGCGCGAGGTGGGCGCCTTCGTCCACGCGCAGGTCCCCGGCAGCGAACTGGTCACTCTGGACTCGACGGGCCACTGCCCCCAGCTGAGTGCCCCCGAGGAGACGGCCGCGGCGATCATCGCCTTCGTGCAGAGGTCGTGACGGTGTCCCCGGGCGACGACGAGACCGACGGGTTGTGGGCGGCGGGGGACCGCGACCAGGAGCAGCTGTCGTTCTCCGCCCTGCTGGAGGACAGCGCCGAGGACCTGTACGAGAACGCGCCGTGCGGCTACCTCTCCACACTGATGGACGGGCGGATCGCCAAGGTCAACGACACCCTGCTGAGGTGGCTCGGTCGCCGTCGCGAGGAACTGGTCGGCCACAAACAGTTCTCCGACCTGCTGACCGTCGGTGGCAGGCTGTATCACGAGACGCACTTCTCACCCCTGCTGCGGATGCAGGGCGAGGTCAGCGGCATCGCTCTGGAGCTGAAGGCTGCGGACGGCAGCCGGCTGCCCGTCCTGGTCACCTCCACCGTCAAGCAGGACGACGACGGCGAACCCCTGCTGATCCGCACCACCCTCCTGGACGCCCGGGACAGGCTCACCTACGAGCGTGAACTCCTGCGCGCCCGGCAGGAGGCCGAGCGCGAGCGCGAACGCCTGCAGCGCCTCGCCACGACCCTGCAGCGCACCTTGATCCCGCCGGCCATCCAACCGGTTCCGGGCCTGGACGTTTCCGCGCACTACCACTTCGCCTCGTCCGACGAGGTAGGCGGGGACTTCTACGACCTGTTCCCGCTGGCCGCCGGACGCTGGGGGTTCTTCATGGGGGACGTGCGTGGCAAGGGCGCGGACGCGGCCGTGGTGACGTCGTTGGCGCGGTACACGATGCGAGCCGCAGCGGTCTCCGATCCTGTACCGGCCATGGTCCTGGCCAACCTCAACACCGCGCTCGACCAACAGTGCCAGGAGGACGAACCGACCTTCTGCACGGTGATCTTCGGCCTGCTCACACCCGTGGAGAACGGCGTGGGATTCCATGTCGTCCTGGCCGGCGGCGGCCACCCCCCTGCCGTGCTGCTGCGTGCCGACGGCAGCGCCGACTACCTGCCGACGCCGGGCGGCCAACTGGTCGGAGTCGTACCGGACGCGCAGTTCACCACAGCGACCACGGACCTGGGGCCGGGTGACACCCTGCTGCTCTACACCGACGGACTGACCGAGGCACGGACACGGAACGCAGGTGAACGCTACGGCGACGAAGCGCTCCTGGACTTCGCGCGGGCCCTCGCACCCACCTCGGCCCCCGGTGCCGTCCAGGCACTCACCGCGCTCCTGGACTCGATCGGCGAAGGGCTCGACGACGACACCGCGCTCCTGGCGATGAGCGTGCCCCCGGGCGAGCGGTGAGTTGATGCGGAGCTGAGGGAAGCGCCGAGGCGCGGAGCGCCTGATCTGCTGCTCCCGCTCCTCGTCCCCGTTGCGGTCCGAGCGGACCGGCCGCTGCTGCGATCATGGTGAGGACAGCAGAGGGCCGACCGAGGGGGACGGGTTGATTTCCGAGCCGGAGATGGTGGGGGAGTTCGGTGGTGCGGTCGAAACCCCGGAGGTGATGGGCGACTCGGACCGGGATCCCGTCGGCCGGCGGCGGAGGCCGTGGCTGTGGGCACTCGGCGGGGCGGTCATGGCGTCGGCCCTCTGGGCGGCCGCACTGCTCTCCTACGGGGTGGGCGATCAGGCACCGGACATGCACGGATACCGGTTGGATCGCGATCCCTGCCCCGTGCTCCGGCTGAAGGCGATCGGAACAGCGATCGCACCGAGAGAGTCCGCGAACGGGGAGGAGTCGGAGCTGTCCAAGCATGCGGCCCTCGACCAGGTCCAGTGCTCCGTTCCTCTCCGGGGCCCGTCCGGGAACGAGCGGACCGAGGGCGGTTGGACCGTCGAATACGCCGTCGGAATCACCGTGGAACTGCACAAGAAGACCGAGCCCGGCGCCGAATTCGAGGCACGGCTGGAGACGGCCGGTCCCTGGATCGACCGTGAGGCGAAGCTGGAGACCGTTCCGGACCTCGGCGACGCGGCCTATCTGAGGACCTCGGACGACGGCTACGCCGACCTGTGGGTGCTCGAAGGGGGTGCGGTCCTCTCCCTGAGCCTCTCCGCGTCCCCGCAGTACGAGAGCGCCGACCGGGATGGGGCCTACAACGAGGTGGAGGTCGGGGACGAGGCCGGTGAGGAGCCGGGCACCCCCGACCTCTCACCTCACCACTCGGCCATGATCAGCGACATGCGTGACCTGATGTCCGTTCTCAGGGAATGAACCCGGGCGGAACTCTCCACCTCTGACGGCCCTCCCACGGGCGGGAGCGCGGTGTGTGGCGGTCAGCCGACGGGCCGCGCCGCCTCCTCCGCCCCGGGCCGCTCGAACTGGGTGCGGTACAGCTCCTCGTACCGTCCGCCGGCTGCCAGCAGCTCCTCGTGCGTGCCCCGTTCGGCGACCCGGCCCTCCTCGATGACCAGGATCAGGTCGGCGGCACGCACCGTGGAGAGCCTGTGGGCGATCACCAGCGCGGTGCGGCCTTCCAGGGCCTCGGCCAGGGCCTCCTGGACGGCAGCCTCCGAGGTGGAGTCCAGGTGCGCAGTCGCCTCGTCGAGGATGACGACCCGCTGACGGGCCAGCAACAGCCGGGCGATGGTCAGCCGTTGCCGCTCGCCACCGGAGAGCCGGTAGCCGCGCTCGCCGACCACCGTGTCCAGGCCTTCGGGCAGCGACGCCACGAGGCCGTCCAGACGGGACCGGCGCAGAGCGTCCCAGATGTCGTCCTCCGTGGCCTCCGGGCGGGCCAGGAGCAGATTGGCGCGCACCGACTCGTGGAAGAGGTGCCCGTCCTGGGTGACCATGCCGAGGGTCTCGCGGATGGAGTCGGCGGTCAGATCGCGGACGTCGACGCCGTTCAGCCGTATGGAGCCCGCATCGGCGTCGTACAGCCGGGGCAGCAGCTGGGCGATCGTCGACTTGCCCGCGCCGGACGAACCGACGAGCGCGACCATCCGTCCGGGCCGGGCGGTGAAGGAGACGTCGTGCAGTACCTGCGTACCGCCCCGTGAGTCGAGCGTGGCGACCTCCTCCAGCGAGGCGAGGGAGACCTTGTCGGCCGACGGATAGGCGAAGGACACGCCGTCGAACTCCACGGAGACCGGCCCGTCCGGTACCCGGCGGGCATCCGGCTTCTCGGCGATGAGCGGCTTCAGATCGAGGATCTCGAAGACCCGCTCGAAGCTCACCAGGGCGCTCATCACCTCGACGCGTGCACCGGCCAGTGCCGTCAGCGGGGCGTAGAGGCGGGTGAGCAGCAGGGCGAGGGCGACGACCGCCCCGGGCTCGAGGCTGCCGCTCAGCGCGTAGTGGCCGCCGAGCCCGTAGACGAGCGCGAGGGCCAGGGCGGACACCAGGGTGAGCGCCGTGATGAACGTGGACTGGAGCATGGCCGTACGGATACCGATGTCGCGGACCCGGCCCGCGCGGGCGGCGAACGCGGTGGACTCGTCGGCGGGGCGGCCGAAGAGCTTGACGAGGGTCGCGCCCGGCGCCGAGAAGCGCTCGGTCATCTGCGTGCCCATGGTGGCGTTGTGACCGGCGGCCTCCCGCTGCAGCGCCGCCATCCGGGAACCCATCCGGCGGGCCGGGACGACGAACACCGGGAGCAGGACCAGGGCGAGCAGGGTGATCTGCCAGGAGATCGTGAGCATCACGGCCAGTGTCAGCAGCAGGGTGACGGAATTGGAGACCACGCCGGAGAGGGTGCTGCTGAAGGCCCGCTGGGCGCCGATCACATCGTTGTTGAGCCGGCTGACCAGCGCACCGGTCCGGGTCCGGGTGAAGAAGGCGACCGGCATCCGCTGCACATGGTCGAACACGGCGGTGCGCAGGTCGAGGATCAGCCCTTCGCCGAGCGTGGCGGAGAGCCACCGGGTGAGGAGGCCGAGCCCGGCCTCCGTAACGGCGATCAGGGCGATGAGCAGGGCGAGCCGCGTGACCGTACCGGCGTCCCGGCCCTGCACGATCGCGTCGACGACGCGTCCGGCGAGCACGGGTGTGGCCACCGCGAGCAGAGCGGTGGCCACGCTGAGGAGCAGGAAGCGCTGGATCCGCCCCCGGTGCGGCCGGGCGAACGCCGCGATGCGGCGCAGCGTCGCCCGGGAGAAGGGCCTGCGGTCCTGTTGCGCGTTCATCGTGCTGTGCAGCGATGTCCACGCCGTGACTTCCATGTCCATGCGAGTGCCTCCGGAGTCGGGTCCCTACGCATGGAACGCTATGACCTCAAGCGAACTTGAGGTCAACCCTGAGGGTCTCGGCGCGCCCGAACGGTCGCCATGACCTCCCGGTCCGGCTGCAACGTCAGTGTCGGCATGGGGTTGATCACGCCCGGGTCCACCTCCAGTTCGAAACGGCGCGCAAGGACGGCGAGGACCAGGACCGCCTCGACCATCGCGAAGCGCGTACCGAGGCAGACCCGGGGGCCGCCGCCGAACGGATACCAGGCGTACTCCGGGATCTCGTCCCCGTGCTCGGGGTCCCAGCGCTCCGGGCGGAACGCCTCCGGCCGGGGAAACCAGCGCTCGTCCCGGTGCGTCGCCCACTGGCTGCTCCACACCCGAGTGCCTTCCGGCATGGGAACGCCGCCGATCCGAGCCCCCTCCTTCGCGATCCCCGTGACGAGCCAGATCGTCGGATACAGCCGCAGGGTCTCCTTCACCACCGCCTGGGCGTAGGTCAGTTGCGCGTAGTCGTCGATACCGGGCTCCCGGTCGCCCAGCACCCGGTCCAGCTCCTCGGTGAGCGCCGCCCGTGCCTCGGGGTTGCGGGACAGCAGGTACCACGCCCACACGAGCGTCGAACTGGTCGTCTCGTGGCCCCCGATGTACAGGGTGACCGTCTCGTCGCGTATCTCCTCGTCGGTGAGGTGCGCGCCGGTCTCGTCCACCGCGGTGAGCAGCCGGCTCAGCAGGTCGGGGCGCTCGCCTTCCCCGTCACGGTGGCGGGCCACCACCCGGCCGACCTCGGCGTCGATCACCGCGGCGGCCTTCTTGATCCTGGCCCGGCCGGGCGTCGGCACCCAGTCGGGCAGGATCGCGCCGAGGCCGCTGAACTCCTTGCCGATCTCCTGCTGTGCGATGTCCATCGCCCGGCCCATCGACTCCGCGTCCGCCGGGGTGTCCACCCCGAAGATCGTGCGGACGGCGATCTTCTGGGTCAGTGCCGCCATCTCCTTCTTGATGTCGATGCGTTCGCCCCCGGACCAGGTGTCCGCGAGGTCCACCGTGCAGGCCGTCATCGTCGACGCGTACGACTTCACCTGCTTGGGCCGCACCGACGGCTGCACCAGTGAACGCTTGCGCCGCCAGTCCGGACCGCGCGCGACCACGACGCCGTTACCCATCACCGTGCGGAAGGCGATCCCCAGCAGCGGCTGGTCGAAGGTGCGTTCCGTCTCGGTGAGCAGCTCACCTATGCAGTCGGGGTCGGAGATGAACACGCAGTCGTTGCGGCCGAAGCGCCAGCTCACCATGGACCCACACCCGCGCAGCCGCTCGAAGAAGGCGAGCGGGTCCTTCCCGAACTGCGGCAGACTCCCCAGGAGGGGCAGGCCCTTCGGACCCGGTACGAGCGTATGACCGCGCGGCTCGGCATCGACAGCCGCACCGGTTTCCGTGGACATGAGGGACTCCCGTCATCTGCCTTGTGGAGTACGTGAGTTGCTGAGGGTAGCCCCAGCCTGACAGGTGTTCGGACGGGACGGTCCTATGCCGGCCGCTCCGGCTGGAGCCCCGCGTACACCCCGCCCCCGCGCACCAGTTCCTCGTGCGTACCCACCTCGGCTATGCGGCCCCGGTCCATCGCCACGATGCGGTCCGCCGCCTGGATCGTGGAGAGCCGGTGCGCCACCACGAACACCGTGCGGCCGTGCACCAGCCGGGCCAGCGCCTCCTGGACCAGCGCCTCCGACCGGGTGTCCAGGGCGGACGTCGCCTCGTCCAGGATCAGCACCCGTGGGTCGCGGATCAGGGCGCGGGCGATGGCGAGGCGCTGCTTCTGCCCGCCCGAGAGCCGTGCGCCGCGCTCACCCACGACCGTGTGGATGCCGTCGGGCAGTTCCTCGACGAACTCCAGCGCGTTGGCGTCCGCGAGCGCGCGGCGGACCGCCCGCTCGTCCGTCTCGCCCATGCCGTAGGTGACGTTGTCCCTGATCGTGCCCTCGAACAGGATCGACTCCTGCGGGACCACGGACAGGAACTGCCGGTAGCTGCGCAGATCGAGCGTCGCCATGTCCGTGCCGTCGAGCAGGATCCGCCCCGATGTTGGCCGGATGAAGCCGATGAGGAGGTTCAGCACGGTCGACTTGCCCGCGCCCGACGCTCCCACCAGCGCCACCGTCTCACCCGGGCGGGCGGACAGGGTGAAGTCCTCCACCGCGGCGCCGCCCGAACCCTCGTACCCGAATCCGACCTGCTCGAAGTCGATGCGGCCGTCGACCCGGTCCACGAGGTCCTTGCCCGCGTTGTTCTCCAGGTCGGGGGCCTGCAGCACCTCGCCGGCCGAACGGACCGACTCCAGGCCCTTGCTGATGACCGGGGCCAGGCTCAGCAGCGTCGACATCGACCCGGTGAGGGTGGTGAAGAAGGCGCTCAGCATGACGACGTCGCCCGCCGTGATCGGCAGCCAGCCGTGGTAGGCGACGAGGGCCGAGCCCGCGAGGCAGGCCACACCCAGGGCGTTCAGGAGGATCCAGGCGAGCGCCCCGAAGCGGCCGTTGAGCAGATCGAGGCGCAGACCCGCGAGCAGCACCTGGCGCAGCGAGCCGTCGACACGGCCCAGCGCAGCGTGCTCCAGGCCGTGGGCCCGGGTGATGGGGATCAGGCTCGTCATCTCGCTGACCCGCGCCGAGAGCTGCTCGACCTCCTGGCGGAACGACTCGTTGTGACTGCGCAGCCTGGACCGCAGTTTCATGACCAGGAGCGCGGCGAGCGGGACGACCACCAGGAACACGGGAAGGAAGGACGGGACCCGTACGGCGATGACGACGAGACCGCCGGTCAGCGTGACGATGCCGGCCAGCCCCATGTCGGCGGACTGCTGGACCATCTGCTCGACGGTCTCCACATCCCGCACCACCTTGGCCTGCAGCACCCCGGCGCTCGTCCTGGAGTGGTAGCCGATGGACAGCTGCTGCATCCGGCGGCAGAGCGCGTCGCGCAGCGAGGTGCCCATGCGCCGCACACTGCCGTTCAGGCAGCGCACGTACAGCAGGTGCAGCGGGTAGTTGAGCACGAGCACGAAGAGCAGGGCGCCCGCGTTCGCCCACAGCTCCCGCTCCGGGCGGTGCTGGACGACCACGTCGATGATGTTCGCGGTGATCAGCGGAAGCAGCCAGATGGGGCTGTGCTTGACGATGAAGGCGGCCACACCGAGAGCGAGCCGGCGCCGGTCGGGGCGCAGGAGGTAGCCGAGGGTACGGATGGGATGTTCGCCCCGGTAGCGGTGGTCGAGGGCGGAGAGCTGCCGTGGCAGAGAAAGCGGTTGCTGCATACGATCAGCCAAACCCGGTCCGTCCCCCCGTGCAAGACCGTTTCGCATCGTGGCGCACCGGGGCCGCAGGGCCTGCCGTGTCCGTTCGTCCGAGGAGCCGCCGATGCCCACCGGCCTGCCGGGTGTCCTGCTGTACACCCGCACCACCGAGTACCGGCACGCATCGATCCCCGACGGAATCGCCGCGTTCCGGGAACTGGGCGCGGAACACGGGTTCGCCGTCGACGCGACGGAGAGCCCCGAGGTGTTCGGGAACGGCCTCGCGGCCTACCAGGCCGTGGTGTTCCTCTCCACCAGCGGCGACGTCCTCACCCCTGAGGGGCGTGAGGGGCTCCGGGCCCACTGCGCGTCGGGCGCCGGCTTCATGGGCGTGCACGCCGCGGCCTGCACCGAGTACGGCTGGCCGTTCTACGGCGAGCTCCTCGGCGCCCGCTTCGCACGCCACCCGTCAGCCGCCCGCGCAACACCTGGGGGATGTGGGTCATGCTCTGCTCCGCCCGGCGTTCCTCCTCCCGGATGCCCCAGAAGGCCGGCGTGACAGTGCCCCAGGGATGGAACAGCTCTGCGTGCTCGACGTTCATCAGCTTCATCGGCCGTTCTCCGGTCTCATGGATCACCACTGCACCACCCGACGTGTAGGTTCTCGTTTGATCTGTCGGTCGGGAGTCGTCCGACCTGGGCTTTTGGCGCTGGTTCTCAATGACTTGTCGGCGGCTTCTTCTCACCGAACTGTCGGGTTCCTCAGGCTCGTCCGACACGTAACAGGTCGCGATAGGGCGGCGGCGCGGCGGCGACCCGACGTACACAAGCGGCGTGCACTGGTCGGCGGTTGTAGGGTCTCCAATTTCGCGGCACAATCTTGTCTCCGATGGCACTTATGCCACCGTTGTGAGACTTACCGGCGGGGTGGGCTGTTACGTGCCGGCTGACCATGCGGTGCCAAGAGCGGGTGGTGCCCATGGGACCGGCCGTCGTTCGTCGCCATCGCGGCGTACGCGGGCTCCGAGGATGGCAACGATCTCGCCTTGGTAGCCGATCAGGTGCAGAAGGGCGAGACCGAGCCAGTAGTTGGCGAGGAAGCTGGCTTCCGCCCATTCCTGGAGCGTGTACTTACCAGGGCGGCCTTTGACGGGATGGGTCTGATGCAGTGTTGGGTGACAGGTTGACCTGCCCTACCTCTCGGGTTCCATTTCTGGTAGCTAACTGACAGCCCTTCACGAAAGGCTGGCAGTCATGCCTCGTCCCTATCCTCCGGAGTTCCGTGCACGTGCCATCGCTCTGGTCCGTGCCGGCAAGCAGGCCAAGCAGACCGCGCTCGAGCTCGCCATCCATCCCGTCACGTTGTCGAAGTGGTTGCGTCAGGACGACGTGGACAAGGGGCGGCGGCCGGGCACGCCGTCGAGCGAGTCTGCTGAGTTGCGGGCGGCTCGTCGGCGGATCCGTGAACTTGAAACCGAACTGGGAATCGTCCGGCAGGCGGCGAAGTTCCTCGGTGAGGACAAGCCCCGCCCGAAAGGCTCTACCCGGTGATCGACCGACTCGTCGGTGCCGGGGCTCCGGTCGACAGATGCTGCCGGATCCTCGGGGTCGCGCGGCAGTCCTACTACAAACACAAGCGCACCTCCAGCACACCCAGGCAGCTGCGTCGCGAGTGGCTGACGGGCCTCATCCGCGAGGTCCACGTCGCGCCCCGAGGCACCTACGGCTACCGCAGGATCCACGCCGAGCTCACCATGGCCATGGGCATCAAGGTGTGCGAGCGGACCGTCTCGGTCCTGATGACGCAGGCCGGGATCTACGGACTACCCGGGCCCACCCGGGTTAGACGTCTGCGTGGCGTCGCTACAGCCGAGGACCTGGTCAACCGGAAGTTCCATCGGCTACGGCCCAACGAACTATGGGTCACCGACATCACCCAGCACCGGACCCGGGAAGGGTGGCTCTACTGTGCCGCGGTACTCGATGCCTACAGCCGCAGGATCGTCGGCTGGTCCATCGACTCCCGTCAGGACTCTACGCTCGTGGTCAACGCCCTCGACATGGCCATCCGCAACCGTCGACCCGAACCCGGCGGCATTGTCCACGCCGACCACGGCCCTCAATTCACCTCCTGGGTCTTCGGTGAAAGGATCCGTTCCGCCGGCCTGCTGCCCTCCTTCGGCACGGTCGGCGACGGGCTGGACAACGCGATGATGGAGAGCTTCTGGTCCTCCATGCAGATCGAGCTACTCAACCGCAAGCGGTGGAAGACCAGAGTCGAACTGGCCAACGCGATCTTCGAGTACATCGAAATCTTCCACAACCGGCAGAGACGCCACTCAGCACCGGGCTACCGCACGCCGATCGAGTACGAACTACTCTCCGAGAACGACACTGTCCTCGCCGCCAGTTAGCCACCGAGGCAGGAATCCAAACAGTGGGGCAGGTCAAGATGTCACCCGATCGTGCGGCAGACCCGTCTGGCGGTTTCGGTAGGCATGCCAGCGCAAGGTCGAGGGGCCAGTCAGCACGGTCGTCTTCAGCAAGCCGGCCGGGCAAGTCGGCCAGCACACTGTAGTGGAAGCCGGGATCGTTCAGCTCCATGGCCATGGAGTGCTTGAAGTCGATGCGACAGCAGACAGCCTCGGCGGCCTGCCGGTCCGACAGTCCGAGCAGGAACTGCAGCAGGAGACACGCGCGTGCGCCAGTCCGGCAGGAGCCTGGGGCCGGAGCACGCGCGTGAGGCTTTCCTACAAGGCTTTCAGCGACCAGGAGTCGATGTTGACGGCGCCGTCACTTTGTCCGGTGCAAGTCAGACCTATCGGCAACAGGCCTTCCGGCAGATCCACGGTCACCTCGGCCGTGCTCCAGGTGTCCCAGTTCGCCGTAACGGGGAACGATACCGTGATCGGCGAGGCGCCCGGTACGGCGAGCGTCATGGTGCGAGTCTTCGCCTCGTACGGTTCTGCGGCCCCACCGAGGGAGTTGGCGTAACGGATCGCCAGCGTGTATCTGCCGGCGGTGGGGGCGTTGAACTGGGTGATGAATCCTGCCCCCGCGCTGAGCAGCCCATCGACGAATCCCGCGCCCGTGTAGCCCTTGTGGTCCGTGTTGACGCCGCCCGAACCAGTGAGCGCGGCTTTCTCGGCCTCACAGGTTTCGCCGGGGGTGCAGGGGTCGACCACGGTGAGTGTGGCGGTGGCGCGGTCAGTGACCGTCTGGCCGCGCTGCTCGCGGACGGCCGTGACGGCGAGGGTCGATTCGCCGGGGGCCGCATCGGCCGGTGCGGCGATCTGCCACTCGACGTCGACGGTTGCTCCGGGTGCGATTTTCTCGAATGTATCGGCGCCCTGAGGGGTGGGCTTCCAGCTGTCCGGAACCTCCAGTGCCAGCTTCACATGGTGCGCTGCGGTCCTGCTGAGGTTGGTGTACTTCGCTACCACGGTGGTGGTCTTGTCCACCTCTGTGGTGTCCTGCGCGGGCTCCACCTCAACGGTGGCGGCGTAGCGGCCGCCGCCGACGGCGAATTCGGCGATGCGCGGGATGTCACTCCCGTCGGCGCCGGTGAAATGCAGGCGTACGAATCGGGCGTTCACCGCGGAGAAGCGGATCCGGTCGGCGCCGGCGCGGGGCTCGACCGTCTGCCTCGTCGTCCAGGTCCTCCCATTGGGCGAGGTCTGCACTTCGTAGCCGAAGACGCCCTTGCCGGCCCGTGACACGGAGGCACCGGCCACCCGCTGCGTGCTGCCCAGGTCGACCGTGAGGTCTGCCTGCGGCTTCTCGGCCACCCAGGCCGTGCTGCTGTTGCCGTCCACAGCCGCAGCCGGGTAGTAGCCGCTTTCGGCAGAGTCGGACGTCGCGGACTTGCAGCGTGCGATGTTTCCGGTCGGGTCGAGATCCGGGCGTGCGGTGGCAAGTCGTACAGGTGCCCGGTGTGACAGCCGCATCTTTCCATCAGGTGTTTCGATGGTCATGGAGGGGCCGCTGTTCAGAGTCACAGTGGTGGCCTTCGGGCCGATGGTGATCGACAGTTCGCGCCCTTGCCACTTCACTTCGCTGATCCGGACTCCATCGGAGAGCTGGGGGGGCAGCGTGGGGGCGAGACGAAGGCTGTCGGTTCCCCAGCGCAGACCCGCCAAGCCGTAGGGGAATGTCTGGAGGAATCCGCCTGCCCCGGTGAGGAAGGTGAAGGCGGGGGCTCCCGCGTTGTCACCCGCCTTGTCGCCGCGCGCCTCGGAGAACTGGGCGTACGGCTCACGGATGAACGGCTGCACCGACCGGAGGAGGTAGGTGTAGGCCACACAGCCTGGATCGCCGATCGCGGCGGCGGCGATCATGTGAACCGAGTCCGTCATGGCCGGGCCCTCGGGGTCGGTGCGGGCCGCGAAGTAGTTGAGGTCGTTGCGCGCGACGGTTTTGGGCATCGGCCAGTTGTACGGGTACTGCATCAGCACCGTGTCCGCCTGCTTGACCTTCTGTCCGGCGTAACCCTCGTATTCGGGATGGGTGTCAGTCGCACTGTCGAGGGGGATTCTCAGCTTGCCGGCGATCGTGGACCACTGGGCCGGGGCGTCGGATCCGAGGGCTGCGGCTGCCTCGGTCGCGATCTTCAGGGTGGTCGCCGCGCCCGCGTTGGTGGAGACGTTGTCATCGCCGTGCGAGTACTCGTCGGCGCCCGCCACGCCTCTCACGCTATAGCTGCCGTCGTTGTTCGCGGCGACCCGGGACGCCCAGAACTGTGCGAGTGCCTTGATGACGGGCCAGCCAGTGGACTTCAGCCACGTCTTGTCGCCTGTGGCCTGGAAATACTGCCACTGGGAGAGGGCGATGTCGCTCTGCAGGTGAGCCTGAGTGCCGTAGCAGGGGCCGACACCGGTGCAGTCACCCGTCAGGGCCGAAGTCCACGGATACAGAGCGCCCTTGAAGCCACCGCCTGCCGCGTTCCGCTTGGCTTGTCCCAGGGTGCGGTAGCGGTAGTCGACGATCGACTTGGCGAGTTCGGGGTGGCCGGCAAGCAGGGCGGGGAACATCCAGGTGTCGGCGTCCCAGTAGACCTGCCCCGCGTAGGTGTCGCTGGTCAGCCCGGTCGGGGCCAGCGACCAGGACTGGCCCTCGCGCACACTGGAGAGGAGCGAGTAGTAGCTGCCGTTGAGCCAGCCTTGCATGCGGTCTTGACCGGGCACGGTGACACCCGCGTCCCACAGCTTCGCCCAGGCATTGGTGTGCTCGGCAAGGATCTTGTCCCAGCCGTCACCGGCCGCCGCGGTGGCGGCCTTCAGGGCGTCCCGCTGGGGAGCGTTGCTCGTCTGCTCGGTGTCCGTACCTACGAACTTGGTGAACTCATATGAATGCCCCGCCGTTACGGGAAAGGCGACGCGCTGCCCGGCGGTGAGATCGTGCGGCGCGGTTGCCGTGGTCGATTCCGGCCTCACTCGCTCGGAGTGGGTCAGGGTGGACGCCAACGTGCCTGCGATGTTGTTGCCGTCGGTCACGAAGGAGACGTGGGCGGTCGAGGTACCCGAGTCGAAGCCGGCGCTGGTCTGCTTCAGCCTTCGCGCACCGGCACCGTCCAGCAGGTCGGTGACGGAGGCGGTACCGGACCAGCGGGGCGTGACCGTCAGCCGGACTGCGCCGACATGCGCGCGTTCGCGGTCGGCGAGCACCTCGTAGGTGAGGTCGGTCGTACGTCCCGTGACGGAGAGCCAGGATGTGCTGGTGGTGACCAGCGCACGCCTCACGTCCAGTTCCTGCCTGTAGGACGTCAGCGTGCTGTTCGGCGCCGCCGCATAACTGTCCTTGCCCTGGCCGTCGGTGGCGAAGTCCAGAGTTGACCAGGTCGGCAGAGCCGCGGCGAACTCGTCTGCCCCTTGCTTCGCGAACAGCCCCGCGACCTGGGACCCGTCGTAGCGAGGCGTGTAGAGGGGCGAGCCGGTCGGGCCACCACTGGAGTAGTAGCCCATCCCCTTGGCCGGTATCCGTTGCGAGAAGTAGCCATTGCCCACGTACGGATGGGCGTCGTACGCGTCGTCGGGCGTGTCCGTGGCCATGTGCCACGGGTCGGTCTTCGCGCTCTCCCCCGCCGGCTGGGCGCCGCCCACCGGAGCGTGCCGGTCCTGGCCGAGGGCCGTTGCCGGCAGGGCGAGTGTCAGGGGCAGCGCCGCCGCGGCGAAGCACAGAGCGGTGCGGCCCCCACGTCCCAGTCTCATGAAACCTCCATGGTTTGTGCGCGAAAATGATTGATGCATCCCAGCTTCGAACAGCGAGATGCATCTAAACAGTGAAGGACTTGGCGGTCCAGGGGGCCGACTGTGTAAATTACTTATGCACTCAAGCGGCGAGGGGCTGCCCCGTACACCCTGCTGCGGGGGCGGCTCCGGGGCCGTTCACTCGAGTTTCAGCGCAGGAGTCTGCGGATGACCACGGCGGCTGCGGCGAGGTCGGCCGGTTCGCCGGTGATCAGTTCACGGTAGTAGAAGGACTCCGACACCCGGGTGACGGCGTAGGCGAGGGTGGGTGCGTCGATGTCCTGCGGTTCGCCGATCTCCTGCCGGATGAGACGAGTGAGCGTGGCGATGATGCGGCCTTCCATGACCCCATTGCTTGACGTCATGACGCGAAGCGCGGTTTCAGCGTGCTCAGCCACGAAGCGGCGCATGGAAGGCATTTGGGCACTGGCACGGAGTACGGCGTGGACGAGGTCGGCGACACCTTCGGCGCCGCTTCCCCGGAAGTGCGGGTACACCCGGCCGAATTCCGTGGTCGCGATGGACCAGATCGCCTCTCCCAGGAGTCGGTCACGGTCACCGTACCGCCGGTACAGAGTGGCTCGGCCGATGCCGACCTCGACGGCCAGTGCCCGGGCGTCGACCCAGCCGTCACGGCGGAACATCGCGACCGCTGCGAGCAGCACCGCGTCGTCCCCGGGGAAGGGAGGCGGAATCTCTTGCGATGGAGACATCATAAGCCTAGTGTCTCACCGAGACACCTGCTCATGTGTGTCTCAGGTAAGGAGTTCTCCGTGGCAACCGTGAGGCGCGCGGCGCCGTTCGTGATCTACGTCGCACTGTTTGCGGCGCTCGCGTTCCAGCCTGATCTCAGACGGTTCGTGGTCGTCAACCTGGCGATTCAGCTTGGTCTCTTCGTCGTGGGCGCGTGCCTGCCGGCCTACCGTACCGGCTTCATGTCCTACGTAGATGTCGCGTGGCCATGGGGCCTGGCGGCGCTCGGTGTCCAGATCCTGGTGTTCGGCGACCCCGGGTCGCCCGCGGTCCTTGCGACCGCGGGAATCTACTTGCTCATGGGTCTGCGCATGGGCGTCTGGGCGATGCGCTTCATGGTGCTGACCCGGCTGCCGGTCGAGCTGCCGCGCTACCGGTATCAACGGCGTCGCTGGGAGCGGGACGGATTTCGGAACGAGAAGGTGTCCCTGCAGGTGGAGATCATGGTGCAGTGCGGCGCCAACGTCTCCGTGCTCGCGATCCCGGCGGCCCTCGTCGTCGCCGATACCTCGGGCTCGCTCGGGCCCGTCGGTATCGCTGCGATTGTGCTGTGGGCGCTGTCCTGGGGCTTCGAGACGACGGCTGACCGACAGAAGGCCCGTTTCGTCAAACTCGGCCGACGCGACGGTAGTCACCTCACCTGTGACGTCGGATTGTGGCAGTTCAGCCGACACCCCAACTACTTCGGGCAGTGGATGCAGTGGAACTGCCTGATCGCGCTTTCGCTGTCCTGGCTCACGCACCGATGGCCGGAAGGTCATCTCGCCTCTGGTCTGCTCACCGCGTTCGGCCTGGCCTGGATCTCGTGGACCATGTACCACACGCTCATCTATTACACGGGCGCTGTCCCGGCTGAACACTTCAGCCTGAGGAAGCGTCCTGACTACCGCACGTATCAGCGCACGACGAACCGGTTCTTCCCCGGTCCCCGGCGCGCCGGTCAACCCGACTTGTTCAACCGGGCGCCCCGCGATCGCGCGGTGAGCGATTCCCCCTGACGCCCGCCCCTCGCGAGGCGGGCGCCCGTCTCGGTCGTACTCCTGCGCCCGCCCTGCGGGGCAGGGGGTGCAGTCAGGGGTTTGGTGGCGTCACCGACACGAGGAACTCGACGGGCGAATCGGAGTCGTTGCGGTAGCGGTGCGCCTGGCGTGCGTCGAACGTGATCGCCTCTCCTGTGTCGACGAGGTGGGAGTCCGCGCCGAGGTCGACAGTGAGGGTGCCCTTGACCACGACGGCGCATTCCAGTGAGGAGTGGGCCCACAGTTCGTCGGCCGTGGTCTCCCCGGGCCCCAGGACGCCCCGGAGTACTTCCATCTGGCCGTTGCTCGGCGTCAGGCGCTCATAGCGGAGCTTTCCCCGCGGCCCAGTGATGGTGGAGCGCGCACCGGGGCGGCTCACCCATACCGGCGGGCTGTGCTGGTCGTCGAACAGCGACGAGACGGACTCACCGAAGAACTCGGCGAGGCGCCTGAGGGTGGCCAGGCTCGGCTCAGTCACATCACGTTCGATCTGGCTGAGCAGTGTGGCCGACACCCCGGTCTCGGCGGCGAGAGAGCGCAGGCTCATACCGCGCTGGGTTCGAAGCATTCGCAATTGCTGACTGATCATGACCTTTGTATAGCCTCACTGCACGGTTGAATGTGTATATGCCGCCAACCAGGCAGTATCCCGGCACGACGTAAAGCTTGACTGCACACTCGTGGTCGCTTAGCGTCCGGACGACCAGTGGAGCGGCGGATGCGGAACATCGGCGCAGCCCTTCCTGTTGCCCTTCCCTCACGAGTGATCACGAGCTGGCTAGGAGTCTACGTATGGCCGTTCCGGCAAAAATCGAATCGGTGGACGGCCGGTCGCTGCGCCGAGTCGTGGTGTCCAGCGCGGTTGGCACCGCCATGGAGTGGTACGACTTCTTCCTGTACGTCGCAGGCGGCACCCTGCTGTTCGACAAGCTCTTCTTCCCCCAGCTGAGCTCCGCCGTCGGAACCATGGCCGCCCTCGGGACACTGGCCGTCGGTTCGCTGAGCAAGCCACTGGGCGGGCTGGTCTTCGGCCACATCGGCGACCGGGTCGGAAGGAAGGCCACCCTGGTGATGACCCTCCTGATCATGGGAGTAGCGACCACGGCGGTTGGTTTGCTGCCGACCGCAGCGGTCCTCGGCATCTGGGCGCCTGTGCTCCTCATCGTTCTGCGATTCATCCAGGGACTCGCCGCAGGAGGTGAGTGGGGTGGCTCGGTGCTTCTGGTGGCCGAGCACACGCCGGCCGACCGCCGAGGGTTCTTCACGAGCATGACCCAGTCCGGCATCGCGCTGGGCTTCCTCTCTGCCACAGGGATCTTTGCTCTGTTCTCGGGCGTCCTGACGCAACACCAGTTCGAAACTTGGGGCTGGCGCATCCCCTTCCTTGCCAGCATCCTGCTCGTCGCCCTCGGCCTCTTCATGCGGCTGAAGGTCGACGAGACGCCCGAGTTCACCGCGCTCCAGGCACAGGGCAAAGCGGAGCGCGCTCCCATCGCCGAGGTCCTCCGCGACCACCGCAAGAGCTCCCTCGTCACGATCGGAGCCAGGCTCGGAGAGTCCGGATTCTCCTCGCTCGTGCAACTCGCTGTGCTCGTCTACGGCGTCGACGAGCTTGGAATCAGTCCGACCGTTGCGCTGCTGGCCCTGATGATCGGATTCGGCGTCGAAATGATCACCATGGTCGCCTTCGGCTGGCTCAGTGACCGGATCGGCCGGAGACCCGTCTACATGGTGGGCGCGGTGTCAGCAGCCCTTCTGGCCTTTCCCCTCATATGGATGCTCGGCACCAAGGACGGCGTGTTCCTCGTCCTGGCGGTGACGCTGGCCTTCGGAATAGGTCACGCGGGGATGATCGGAGTCGTTCCCAGCTTCTTCACCGAGCTCTTCCCCGCCAACCTTCGCTACAGCGGGATGTCGGTCAACCTGATCTCGGGCGGAATCACAGCGGTCTTCCCGCTGGCCATCTCCGCCCTGATCCTTTGGGCCGGCGGCTCGCTGTGGCCCATCGCTGGACTCACCGTGCTCATCTGCCTTGTCGGCCTGGCATCCGTGTACTGGGCGGACGAGACCCACCGCCCCACTCACCCCGACACCCCCGCCGCTGAACCGGCCACCGACGTGCCGGTCGGCTCAACGCGCTGAGAAGTCACTCCTCCGCTCACCTGCACCGGGACGCCTGACTTGTCCCCTTGCATAACGGCTGCGTGGCCGTAACCCCATGCGCAACACCCGCACAGCACAGGAGAACCAGCATGCGTACACAGCAGACCGACTTGGTCATCGCCGGAGCCCGGATCTTCGACGGGCGGTCGGACCGGGCCGCCGAAAACCAGGCCGTTTGGATGAGCGGCGGCCGCATCCGACGGGTGGGCCCCGCGGTCGACGTACTGCGCGAGGCAACCGCCACGGAATCACCCCGCATCGTCGAAGCCAACGGCGACACCGTAGTGCCCGGCCTGGTCAACATGCATGTCCACCTCGACCTTGCCCTGCCCGGCGACCTGGCCCGAGTCGCGATGCTCAACGAGGCCGAACTCGCCCTGCACATGGCCGAGGAAGCCCGTCTGACGCTGCTCGCCGGTGTCACCACCGTACGGCTGACCGGCACCTACAACCACGTCGACTTCTCTCTGCGCAACTCGATCGAGGCGGGCCGCACCCTCGGGCCGCGCATCCGTACCGCCGGACAACTCGTCTGCTCGACCGGAGGACACGGATGGCAGCGCAGTCTGGAGGCAGACGGTCCCGCCGAGTTCGCACGAGCCGTACGCGAGCAGATCAAGCACGGCGCGGACTTCATCAAGCTGGCCCTGTCCGGCGGGATGGCCGGCGAACACGAGAAGGTCACCACATCGCAGCTGCGCGAGGACGAGCTAGACGCGGTCCTTGAGGTCGCGCACGCGTGGGGACGCAAGGTGACCACACACGCCGGCCCCGCCGGCCCCACCCTGGAAGCCGTCCGACGCGGCATCGACTGCGTGGAGCACGGTTACGAGCTCACCGACGAGCTGTGCCGGCTAATGATCGAACGGGACGTCACCTACGTCCCCACCATCACCGTGACCCGCTGCAGGGAGTTCTTCGAGCGCCACAACATGCCCAGGTGGATGCAGGACCGCGCCCTCGCCTGGGGAGACCGCCACTGGGAAAGCCTTGAGAACGCGATCCGTCACGGGGTCACCATCGCCATGGGCAGCGACATGCCGCCGCACGCGGAGTTCGACGGGACATCTGCGACGGTACGCGAGCTCGAGTTCATGGTCGAGGCCGGCATGACACCGCAGGCCGCCCTCGTTGCCGCCACCTCGACCGGAGCCCGATGGCTGGGACTTGAGGAGGAGATCGGCTGCGTACGGGAAGGCGCGTACGCGGACCTCCTCCTCGTGCAGGGTGACCCGCTTGCCGACATCTCGGCGATGCGTGACCTGCGCATGGTCGTCAAGGACGGCAACCCCGTCCTCGATCAGCAGCCGTAACAACCCCTGCAAGCAGACCTGCTCCGGTATTCGGAAAGACGGACCACACCATTAACGCGGAGGAAATGACGATGAGTTCGGAACACGACGTGGCCTCCCTGATACAGGGCCTCTATCAGGAACTGGGCAACTGGCAGGCGTTTCGGCAGCGCCTTGATCCGCATGTGACCGTGTGGGAGAGCGACGCAGAGCAGCTGCTCCACGGCACAGCTCAGGTCGAGGAGTTGCGTGGACGGCGCCGGGCAGCCTTCACCGCCGCCGACGTGCCCCTGTCCGTGAAGCCCGAGAACGTGATCATCGACGTCTGGGCGGACGGAGCCGTGGCGCGGTACATCCTCCGTGCGGTCTACCCGTCGACGGAGTCGGACCGCTGCTACCGAGTGACCGATGTCCTGCGCTGCGGCGACGCGGGATGGCACATCGTCCACCACCACTCGGAGGCGCTCTCCCCGCGTGACAGGGCCTCGGTCACCACACCCACCTCCGGCTGACCCCGCTTCCCGACCTCGCCCACCGACCATGGGGGGTGAGGTCGTCAGGGTCCGCACGCGGTGGCCGGTGTCGCATGGACACGAAACTGTCGGCGGCCACATTCTCAGGGTGCCCGGCATCTTAGACCGTGTCCTATGTGGGGTTGGCTCGTTGGGGGCTGATTCAGAGGACGGGACCGAAGTAGGGGCCCCGGGAAGTCTCGGGCCGCGCCCGTCACATGGAGCGGGGCCCAGCCGGCCCGCGACGCACCCTGAGTCATGTTCTCCGCGGCGGCGTGGATAGCGGTCTGCTGCTTGCCTGCACTGCTCGGCTGGGCCGGAGCCGATACGGCCATGCCGAGAAGTTTTGCTGTCAGGCTACGGGCGGTTGGCTGGAGGGGGTGGCCTGGTCGGCAGGCTGATCCAGTTGCTGCTGGCGGCGCCGCTGCTCGTTGCGGCGGTCTTCAACCCGCAGGGTGAACAGCTTCAGCGCCTCGCCCTCCCGGCCGCCAGTTAGTCACCGAGACTGGAGCCCAAACGGTGGGGCAGGTCAAGATGTCACCCGATCGTGCGGCAGACCCATCACACCCACCCGGTGCACGACGTCGCGCCAGTTACTTCACGGGCTCTAACGGTCGTCTCAGGTTCGCTCCGTAGAAGTAGGCATCCAGATAAGCGATGTAACCCGTATGTAGGAGGCTAGTGATGGCAGTCAACGCAGCGCCGTCCGGGGAAGCGCCGGCCGGTCGGTTGGCAGGCCGGTGGGTGCCGTGGTTGGTGATTGGCTTGTGGCTGGTGCTGGCGGTGTTCATGGTGCCGCTGAGCGGAAAGTTGAGTTCGGTCACCACCGACAGCGCCGTAGACACCCTGCCGGCCAATGCCGAGTCCACCAAGGTGGCGGTGCTGGACGACAGTCTCCCCGGCGGTGACGACAACACGTTCGTCTTCGTGTACCACCGCGCCGACGACATGACCGACGCCGACCGCGCGACGGTCGAGCGCCACTACAACACCCTTGCCAAGCGGTACCCGCCGAAGGTGGCGACCCCGGCCGGCGGCGATGACGAGGGCCCATCGACGAGACCCTCCACCGACGGCAAGGCGATGATGTTCACCCTCGAGGTGAGCACGGCCTACGGCGCACCGGAGGACATCGTCGGCCCGTTGCGTGACGCCGCGAAGGACCGCCCCTCGGGCCTGGAACTCGACGTGACCGGCCCGGGCGCGATCGACGGCGACATGGATGCCGTCTTCGACGGCATCGACGTGCAGGTTCTCCTCACCACCATCGTCGTCGTCACGCTCCTGCTCATCCTCACCTACCGCAGCCCGGTGTTGTGGATCATCCCGCTGGTGGCCGTCGGCGCGGCGGCACTGACCTCGATGGGGACCGTCTACCTGCTCGTCAAGGGCTTCGGCATCGTGGTCAATGATCAGAACTCGGCGCTGCTGACGATCCTGGTATTCGGCGTCGGCACGGACTACGCGCTGTTGCTCATCGCTCGATATCGGGAGGCACTGCACCACCATGAGAACGTCCAGGTCGCGATGGTCCACGCGCTACGCGGCGCGGCGCCGGCCATCGTCGCGTCCGCGGCGACCGTGGTCGCCGGCCTGCTCTGCCTGCTCGTCGCGGACCTGAACAGCACCAGCGGGTTGGGACCGATCGGTGCGGCCGGCATCCTGTGCGCGCTGGTGGCCATGCTGACGCTGTTCCCGGCGGTGCTCGTGGTGCTCGGCAGGCGGATCTTCTGGCCGGCCATCCCGCGGTTCAGCACGGCCGTAGAGGAGAAGCCGGGGCTGTGGGGACGGCTCGGCACCGCCATCAGCCGGCGCCGGTGGGTGGCGACGCTCGGCTCGCTCGGAGTCCTCGGGGTGCTCGCCCTCGGGCTGGCGGGCAACACCGGCGCGCTGCGGGAGCAGGACCAGTTCCTGTCCGCGCCGGAGTCGGTCACCGGCTTCACCGTTCTCCGCCAGCACTTCCCGGAGCTGGGCGGCCAGCCCATAACGATCTTCACGCGGCCGGCGCACCAGGAGCGGGTGCTCGACATTGTCAAGGGCACTCGCGGTGTGGCCCTGGCCGTTCCGGAGCAGACCAGCCGTGGCTGGGCCAACATCTCAGTGTTCCCGAAGGACGCGCCGGACACCGTCGCAGAGTACGACACGATCAAGCGGGTGCGCACCGCCGTGCACGCGGTGAGCGGGGCGGAGGCGATCGTCGGCGGGCCGAGTGCGGAGAACCTCGACACCGAGGTGACCACCAAGCGCGACGAGAAGCTGGTGATCCCGCTGGTGCTCGCCGTCGTCCTGATCGTCCTCGGGCTGCTGCTGCGCGCGATCGTGGCCCCCCTGGTCCTGATGGCCACCGTGATCGTCTCATTCGCCGCGGCCTTCGGCGGCAGCGTGTTCGTCTTCGACACGATCCTCGGGTTCAAGGGCGTCGACTATTCGGTGCCGCTGCTGGCATTCCTGTTCCTGGTGGCGCTCGGCGTCGACTACAACATCTTCCTGGCCAGCCGGGCCCGGGAGGAGACCGTGCGTCTCGGCGCCAGAGAGGGCATGCTCAAGGCCCTCTCGGCCACCGGTGGCGTCATCACCTCGGCAGGCCTGGTCCTGGCGGCCACGTTCGCGGTCCTCGCCACACTTCCGCTGGTGATGCTGATCGAGGTCGGGTTCCTGGTCGCCTTCGGCGTGCTGCTCGACGCCCTGCTGGTGCGGTCGGTCCTGGTGCCCGCCCTCACCTTGCTGATCGGCCGGCGGATGTGGTGGCCGAGCCGGCTGTCCCGTCCAGCGGCGGAGCTGCCGGACGGTCAACAGCCGCTCGCCGACGACGAGGAGCCCGCGCTGCAACGGTGAGCCGGCGGCACGGACGAGATCCGGGACGGGAACCCAGGGCCCCCCGTCCCGGACCTTTTCATGGGCCCGACGGTCGCGGCCCTTTGGTCCTGCGCCACGCGCCGGGACTGGGGTCGGCGCATCGCGGCGTTCGGCCCCGACGGTGAGTCGCGCGGGGCCATGCCCGAGGGCCGCCGTCCCTTGTTCTGCGCCGCGCAGCCGGGGCGGGTCAGCGCGCCGCGGTGTCCTCCCCGGCGGTGAGCCGCACGATCGGGGCGGGCGGGGCCTCGGCCGGAAGGTCGACCCGAAGCAGCGCTCCACCGCGTGCGGAGCGGGCGACGGTGGCCCGGCCGCCGTGGGCGTCGACGACCCGCTGCACGATCGACAGCCCCAGACCGGATCCCGGCAACGCCCGGGCGCTGTCGGCACGGTAGAACCGGTCGAACACCCGCGGTACATCGGCGGCGTCGATGCCCGGCCCGGCGTCGTCGACCTCAAGCACCGCCGACGCGCCCTCGGCACGGAGCCGGACCTGGACCGGCTGGTCCGCGGGGGACCACTTGCCGGCGTTGTCGATGAGGTTGAGTACCGCCCGCTGGAGCGCAGCGGGACGCCCGCTCACCCACACGGAGGTCACGTCGAGCGCGACCTCGATGTCGGGAACGCGGGAACGTGCCCGCGTCGCGGCGGCAACCACCACGTCGGCGAGGTCGAGCAGCTCGGTGTTCTCGTCGCTGACGTCACCGCGCGCCAGGTCGGTCAGCTCGGCGGCAAGGGTGCTCAACTCGGCTACCTGGGCGCCGAGATCGTTGAGCAGCCGGGTCCGGCTCTCCGTCGGCAGTGCGCTGTCCAGGGTGCCGCGCCGATCGAGCCGGATCAGCAGCTCGGCATTGAGGCGCAAGCTGGTGAGCGGGGTCTTGAGCTCGTGGGCGGCGTCCTCGGCGAGCAGCCGCTGGGCCCGCCGGGAGTCCCGGAGCGCGGCGAGCATGTCGTTGATCGACTGGATCAGCCGCCGGATCTCCCCACCGCCCTCATCCGGGATGTCGGCGTCGAGATCCCGGGTGTGCGCGACACGTACCGCGGCGGCGGTCAGCCGGTCGATCGGTGCCAGCCCGGTCCGCGCCACGGTCCGCCCGACAAGGGCGCCGCCGACCACGCAGAGCAGCCCGATCAGCAGCATGCCCAACCCGAACCTGTTGATCGGGCTGTCGTCGACGACGAGGGCCACCTGGACCGCGCCCTCGCCCGCCCGCAGGGTGTAGATGAGGTAGCCGTCGTCGTCGCTGTCGTTCGACTCCATCAGGTCGGCCGACGCGCCCTGCGCCACGCGCCCGGCGTGCTCGCTGACCGGGGGCAGCGCGGGTTGGCCGCCCGGTGTCCGGATCGAGCCGTCGGGCAGGATGACCCGCACCAGCCGACCGGATCCGGGATACGGCGGTAGCTGGACCTGCGCCAGACCGGCGCGCTCCGCGTTCGTCGCCAGGACGCGGGAGTCGGCGCGCAGCTGATTCTCGGCGCTGTCCTGCAGCTCCCAGTCCAGTAGCTCGCTGGCCACCTGGAAGGCCACGAACACGCTGACCGCGATGGCCGTCGCGGCGATCACCGTCAGCCTGGTCCGCAGGGACCGCCGGCGCCACCATCGGGTCAGCCGGCGCGGTTCCCGGCCGGCGGGCCTGCTCACGGAGGAGTCTCCCGCATCGCGTATCCCAGGCCGCGCAGCGTGTAGATCAATCGCGGCTCACCCTCGGCCTCCATCTTGCGGCGCAGATAGCTCACGTATACCTGGAGGTTGTTGGCGGTGGCGCTCATGTCGAAGCCCCAGATCGCCTCGAACAGCGCGTCGCGGGTCAAGACCCGGGTCGCGTTGCGCACGAGGACCTGCAGGAGGGAGAACTCGGTCCGGGTCAGGCGCAGCGGCCGCCCGCCCCGCCACGCCTCGAACCTGTCGGGATCGAGCCGGACGTCGGCGAACGACAGGATCTGCGACTCCCCGTCGGTCGGCGTGCGCCGGCGCAGCAGGGCCCGCACCCGGGCCAGCAACTCCTCGGTGGCGAACGGCTTGGGCAGGTAGTCGTCGGCACCCGCGTCCAGCCCCGCGACCCGGTCGGAGACCTGGTCACGGGCGGTCAGCATCAGCACCGGCAGATCCCGACCCGCGGCCCGCAACCGCCGGCAGGTCTCCAACCCGCCGAGGCGGGGCATCATCACGTCGAGGATCAGCAGATCCAGCGTGTCACCGCCGGCCCCACCGACCCCGTCGAGCACGGCGAGACCGTTGGCGACGGTGCTGGTGTCGTAACCCTCGACCTGGAGCACTCGCTCCAGCGACTCACGGATGGCCACTTCATCATCCGCGATCATGATCCGCACGCCGGCCCGCCCCCTTCCAGTCGATGCTTTTGCCGCTCATTGTCCACGATCAACCTGAGGCCAGGATTAGCGCGTCGCCGCGGTGGTGCCCGCGGGCCGTGCGGCGCCGGGCCGGCCTGCTTCGGCTCGGTGGCCGCAGCATCGGAACAGGCGGCGCAATCGCCCTGGCAGGCGGCGCTTCCCGCCGGCTGGATTCTCACCTGGCACCCGCCTACATCCCCGGTCTCCGTCCCGAACACCTGATATGCCCGCGTCACCCGATGTGGGCGTTCAGTCCGCGCCTTGGTCGTCCTCGTCCAGCTCGGGCGCGTCCGGGTCGCGCAGCGGGCGTAGGCACCGGGGCGGTATGGAGGGGGTCAAGCTGTGGCGGCCCAGGCCCCAGAACATCGGGGTGAGGCCGCGGCGGTCGGCGGGATGCGCCGCGCGGCCCCTGCCCCGAGTGCCGTAAACGGGATTCCACGTCGCCGGAGGCAGGTGAAGCAAGGTGCCTTGTCCGGGGATGCCGGCATCGGCCGCACCGGAAAAACTCCTTCAGCACCGTTGGGTCGGGGGGCGAGACCGGCGAGGACGGGGGATCCCTGGTTACTGGAAGCTGAGCCGGTGCGGGTGAGCCGGATCGGTGGGGCAGGTGTGTACGCGCATCAGGCCGCGGCCGAGGTAGACGTCGGTCGGGTTGGTGGCGTGGGGGTCGCCGCCGGCGTCCCGGTCCTCGATCGGCAGCCAGCTGCGTGAGGCTCCGTCACACTCCCATGTGGCCACGGTGAGAAGGGGCGGCATCGCTGCCCCGCACACCCCGCAGTCGACCGGAGCGGGGTCGGTCAGGTGCCATGAAGCAAAGCCGCCGACCTTCCAGCCAGGAGCGATCGACAGATCGCTCATGTAGTTGATCTCCTCAGGCTCCGCAGCTTGGGCCACGGCCATCGCCTCTGCGTACTCCTCATACGTCGCGTAGCTCGCTGACGAGGGCGGTTCGACCTCGTCTTCCTCTTCCTCGTCGAGGAGACCCTCCTCCCACTCGTCGATCTCCTCCTGGAGTTCCTCCTCCAGCAGCCCGAGGTACTCGTGCTCCACGACGCGCTCAGGGTGCACGACGCACATGTTCGGCACGCATTCCTTCCGGCCGACCACCGGCGGTTCGGGCTGCGGCGTGAGTACGGCGCCGACACCGGTGGACCGTCGCCACTTCAGTACGACGTCGATTGTGCGGTCGGCGCCGTGCACCTCGAAGGGGCACCAGAAGACCTGCAGAAGGTCGTGGTCCTCGGGTCCCACGAGATCGGGAATCTCCCGTGCGTACAGCTGGGCAACGGCCAGCATCGGCAGCGGGGCACGCTCCTGCAGTTCCGGGACGTGATTGCCCTCGGTCATCCCCTCGATCAGGCGCTGTTCCTCGTCGGTGTACTCCCGTTCCCGGGCGTTCTCCTGGATTCGGCGGAGCTGCCGCACATCGGAGAGGAGGTGGCCTGTGCCCTTCGGGTGGACGGCCTTGCACACCGGCCACGGTTCGTCGGCCGGCCAGAGCAGAGGGCCCGCCACCGAGCTGTCCTGGGCCCCGGGAGAGCCGTGACGGGGGTGCAGCCGTGTGGTTGTGCGCCGGTGGGCTGCCAGGGCAGGGAAAGCCGCTTCTACGTGGAGGGGACGTGGCGGGGTGGTGCGGGTCATGAGGGAGCCTCTTCCCAATAAGCACGCACCGCAGGGCCTTACGCACGTCCGATCCGAACGGGCCTGGCGATATTCCGGCGCAGGTGATCGACCAGTTTACGGACCGACCAGCGGGTGAAGGGCTTGCCCAGCGCGGTGGAGGTGAACGACGAAGGGGTACGCGTCGAGGCCCGGTGTACTGCGGTCGGGGCTGCGTGTCCGGACTGTGGCAGTCGTTCGAGCCGAATTCACAGCTCCTACCTGCGTTTTCCTGCCGATGTCTCAAGCGGGGGACAGCGGGTGGTCCTCTGTCTGCGGGTCCGACGGTTCTTCTGTCGGGACGCTTCGTGCGGAAGGCGGACATTCGTCGAGCAGATGCCGGGGCTGACCAGGCGGCGTAGCCGGTGGACCGAGCGACTGCGTTCGACGTTCGCGGCGATCGGTCTGGCCCTCGCCGGCCGGGCCGGTGCCCGGCTGGCACGGGTCTTTGGCGCGTCCGTCAGCCGCAGCACGATCTTGCGTCTGCTCGACACGTTGCCCGACCCGGACGCGCCGGCCCCGCGGGTGGTCGGTGTCGATGATTAGGCGACGCGCAAAGGGCGGGTCTACGGCACGGTGCTGGTCGACTGCGAGACCCGTCGGCCGGTGGACCTGTTGCCTGACCGGGAGGCGTCCAGCCTGGCCGAGTGGCTGGCGAAGCGACCTCGATCTCGCCGTGGCAGAGCGACCGGTTCGCCAACCGCATCCGAGCCAGGCACGCCACCGTCCACGCGCTGCTGGAAGCCGGCCGTAGCCGCCGCTCGATCGGACGACAGCTCCACATGACCCATCGCACCGTCAAAGGCCTTGCCGACGCCGCCAGGCCCGAAGATCTCTTCCGCGGGCAGTGGCAGTACAACCGGACCTCCGCCCTGGACGAGTACAAGCCCTACCTGGACGACCGCTGGAACGACGGCTGCACCAACGCCTGGAAGCTCTGGGAAGAGATCGTCCCGCGCGGCTACCTGGGCAGTTACGGCATTGTCAGCGCCTACATCAGAAGGAAGCGCACCTCGCCTCGCCCGGTGACCGCACAGCCGCCGGCACCCCGGGTGGTGACCAGGTGGATCCTCAACCGCCCGGAATCCCTCACCGAAATCGAACCACTCCGGCTCAGAGCTGTCCTGGCCAACTGTGCCGAACTCGACGCCCTTACCGGCCACGTTCGGTCCTTCGCCCGGATGCTCGCCGAGCGCCAGGGCGAACGGCTCCCACAGTGGCTGCACGCCGTCCGCCAAGACGACTTGCCCAGCCTGCACACCCTGGCCGCAGGCATCGACCGCGACCGGGACGCCGTCATCGCCGGCCTCACACTGCCCTGGAGCTCCGGCGTCGTCGAAGGACACGTCAACCGCATCAAAATGCTCAAGCGGCAGATGTTCGGCCGCGCGGGCTGCTCTCTCCTTCGGAAACGAGTCCTCCTCGCCTGACTGACCCATGCGGATGCCTCTTTGCCTCAGACTGCGGTTCTCAGATCATCCGCAGTCAGCAGTGCCAGCAGTTGGATTCGCTCGGCCGCAAGCGCCTCAGCCCCGCCCTGCTGGCGGTCGATGACGCAGAGTGCCTCGCGGACGTCTGCCCCCAGAGCACGCAAGTCGGTGGTGGACAGCACAACCTGACCACCGCTGGTGACCACGTCTTCCACGACCAGCACTCGCCGCCCGGCGATGTCCGCGCCTTCAGCCAGGCGGCACGTTCCATATGACTTGGCCTGCTTGCGGACAAAGGCGCAGGGAAGGCCGGTATGCCGGCCGAGCGCGGTGACCACCGGGATACCACCCATCTCGAGGCCAGCCAGCACCTCAGTGTCCTTCGGTACGAGCGTGACCATCGCCTGGGCAATGGAATCGAGGAGGACAGGGTCGCTCTCGAAACGGTACTTATCGAAGTACCCAGTGCCCACCACAAGCACGAGATCCTCAAGGCGTTCGCGGACGAGTTCTCCGATCCCACCGGCAACGACGACAAGGACCTGCTGACGCTCAGCAGAACGCTGGAGGTCCAGGTCGGCCAGCCGTCGACTTCTACGACGAGCCCTTGGTCGGCCGCTGGCGCAAGGGTGCCGTAAGGCATGAGCAGCGCGGCTGGCTGGTCCGCGGGCACAGTGTGGACGGGCACGACTTCATTCCGGCCTGGCTCAGCCAGGGCTACTGCTCACTCTCCTGGCGGGAGGTCACGGAGATTGCCTCCGGAGCCACCAGGCAGCAGGTCCGGCAGGCGGTTGCCGAGGCGATGCCCGAGGCCACCGTCCAGCTGCATGGGGCGGCCGCCTATCAGCTTGTGACAGTGAATCCAGTACGAGTGGTACGACTTCCGGGCCGTCCCGCGCGACACCGTGCGGGTGCTGGCCTCCGCCGACGAGTCCTCGTACGAAGGAGGGGGCATGGGCGCGGACCACCCGCTCGTCTGGACCCATGAGCACGGCGGTGCCCGGGTCTTCTACACCGCCCTCGGGCACACCCGCGAGGCGTACCGCGACGCGGCCTTCTGGGCCCATCTCCTCGGCGGACTGAGCCAGGTGATGCCCGGACACGCCGGAGGGCCGCCGACCGGGGCACAGAGCCCGGCCGACAGCCCTCCGGCTGGGGCAGCAAAGGGTCAGACGCCCGGCGGAACCCGGGACGGACGCCCGCGGCCACGGGTCAGGCCGTAGCCGAACACGCCTGCCAGCGCGGCGAGTACGGCGCCGCCCGCCGTCCACAGCCAGCGGTCGGTCCACCAGCCGGAGGCCCAGCCGTCCTCCGGCTCGCTGCCGAGCGAGACCCGGGGCGAGTCCGTGTCGTCGCCCGTGTCGGCGGCCTGTTCGACGGAGGACGCGCCCGGCACGAGAGGTTCGGCGAGTTCGCCGCCCACGTCGTGCGCGCCGCCACTGTCGACGGAGGTGACCTCGGTCTCGGCGTGGACCGGCAGGCCCAGGTCCTCCTCGGCCGCCCGGACGACCGTCAGGCGTACGTAGTAGCTTCCGGGCAGCGGGTCGTCCGCCCACGGCTCGGACCAGGCCCGAACCGTACGCAGCACACACGACAGCTCGACGGATGCCGCGTCCGCCGCGGCCTTCCTGGTCTGGTGGCCGTACATGCAGGCCTGGCGGCGGCGCAGCCCGTCGTACACGTCGACCTGCCAGGTCGACGCACCGTGCCGGGCCGCGCTCTCGGGCAGGGTGATCTTCGCCCGGACAGTGGGTCGTTGACCGGTGTCGGCCGGGAACACCCAGTACAGGTAGTCACCCGTGGAGGCGTCCGCGGTGGCGGTCATGTCCTGCTGGATCGCGGTGGCGGTACGGAACGTGGTGCCCGCCTCGGTCGGCCCGGCCTCGCCGTCCTCGGCGGGGCTCGCGCTCGCCGACGGGTCGTCGGCGAGGGCACCGCCCGCCGAGGTGAACAGGGTGACGCCGGCGAGCAGCGCGACCGCACAGCCGCGCAACACGGTGTTCCTGCGGGTGGTACGCATCAGTTGGTCCTCCATACGGCGACGCGCCAGCGTGAGATCAAGCCGGTCAGCAGGCCCGCGACCAGCCCGGTCAGGACCATGACGCCCAGCAGCCACCAGCCACGGCCGAGTCCGAACGCGGCCGCGTCGGCTGCGCCGTCGGGCGCGGCCACCAGGTCGATGGTCAGTTCGACGGGCATGCCGGGGGTGGTCTTCACGGACGCGGGCGCCGAGAAGGAGTTGCTGAGCTGGAGGCAGACGGTCTCGGCGGCGGGCTTCACGTCGCCGTCCGTGTCGTCCTGTTCGGCCTTCGGATAGCGCAGGCCGGAAGAGATCACGTCCGTACGTCCTGTGCCGGACCCGGCGCCCCGGACGATCTCGCGCCCGTGCGCGGTCACCGCCCGCAGCAGCACGCCGTAGTCGTTGTTGACGGCACGGTCCGCGGCCACGCTCACCGAGGCACGCAGCTCCTCACCGGGCAGCACGTCCACCCGGTACCAGCGGTGCTTCCCGAACTCCTGGCGGTCGGTGTACAGACCGGCCTTCAGCTGGGGTGCCGCGGAGCAGTTGCCCGCGCCCTCGGTCGCCACCGGGGTGACGACGGGCTCGGCGGCCCGGTCCACCAACTGTTTGACGCGCCCGGAGAGTTCGTCGGTGTGCTGAACGGCCGTGTAGGTTCCGCCGGTGGCCTCGGCGATGCAGGTCAGCTGCTGCCTGATCTTGGCATTGGGCACCAGGCCCAGCGTGTCGATGACCAGGTGGATTCCACGGGCCGCGATGTCCCGCGCGACCTCGCACGGGTCGAGCGGGCCGCAGGTGTCCTCGCCGTCGGTGATCAGGACGATGCGCCGGGTGGAGTCACCGCCTTCGAGGTCGTCGGCCGCGCCGAGCAGGGCGGGGCCGATCGGGGTCCAGCCGGTCGGCGCCAGTGTGGCGACCGCGGCCTTGGCCTCGGTGCGGTCCAGGGGCCCGACCGGGTAGAGCTGCTTGGTGTCCTTGCAGCCGGTCTTCCGGTCGTCGCCCGGGTAGTCGGCGCCGAGCGTCCGGATGCCGAGCTGCACCTCCTCGGGAACCGCGTCGAGCACGTCGTTGAACGCCTGCTTGGCGGCGGATATCCGGGACTGGCCGTCGATGTCGCGGGCACGCATGGAACCGCTGACGTCAAGGACCAGTTCGACCTTGGGCGACGCGGGGGAGGAGGGTTCGTCGGCGGCGGCAGGGAGCGCGGTGCCGAGCCCGGCGGCCAGGGTGGCGAGCAGCACGCACACCCCGGCCTTCAGCCGTTTTCTTGTGATCATCGCCGGATCCTATTGAAGATCCGCAGTCATCCCCAAAAGCAGTCCCCGGGACGCCGTTTCACGTCCCGGGCTCAGCCCCCGAGCAGCGGCTCCGACGCTCGATCCAGCACCGAGCCGACCCGCTCCCACGTCTCCGTATCGCGTTCCACGGCCGGGAGTTGCGTGTCCTCGGCCTTCTCGTTCCAGCGGGTCGCCACCGCGACCGGGTCGCCGCCGCCGGCCGCCGACGCGGCGAGGGCCGCGGCGCCGAGTGCGACCAGTTCGCCACTGCCGGGCACGATCAGAGGCCGCCCGGAGAGGCGGCGTACCGTCTCCACCCAGGTGCGGCCCTGGGCGCCGCCGCCGATGAGCCGCAGCGGCCGGCCGGCGACATCGGGGTCGGCCGGGTCCAGACCGCACGACCGCAGCAGTTCGTCGAGCGCGCGCAGCACGGTGAACGCCGCGCCCTCGTAGGCGGCGCCCAGCAGTTGCTGCGGGGTGGTGTCGTGCCGGAGCCCCGTCAGGAGACCGGACGCGGTGGGCAGATCCGGGGTGCGTTCGCCGTCCAGGTAGGGAAGGAGCACGGCCGCGCCGCCCGGCGTCGCGTCATCGCGGTGCAGACCGAGCAGGGTGGCGACCTTGTCGACGGCGAGGGTGCAGTTGAGGGTGCAGGCCAGCGGGAGGTACGTGCCGTCCGCCGCGGCGAACCCGGAGAGGGCCGTGGACGCGGGCCGGGCACGGGACGCGGCGAAGACCGTGCCGGAGGTGCCGAGACTGAGGACGGGGTGGTCCAGGAGGCCGGCGCCGCCGAGGCCGAGACCGACTGCGGCGGCCATGTTGTCACCCGTACCGGCTGCGACGGCGATCCCGGCCGGAAGGCCCAGGGACTCCGCCGCGGCAGCGGTCAGCGAGCCGATCCGGGTCGCGCCGGTGGCGGCGACCGGGGGCAGCAGCGAGGCGTCCAGGCCGAGCAGGTCGAGCAGCTCGGCGTCGTACGCGCCGGTGGCGGTCGAGTACCAGAGGGTGCCGGAGGCGTCGCCCGGGTCCGTCGCCGCCGTGCCCGCGAGCCGCTCGGTCAGGAAGTCGTGCGGCAGCCGTACGGCCGTGGCCGCGGCCGCGTTCGCCGGATCGTTCTCGCGCAGCCACTGCCACTTGGACGCGGTCATCGCCGCAACCGGCACGGAGCCGGTGCGGGCGGTCCAGGCCTCGGGTCCGCCGAGGGCGGTGGTGAGGGCGGCGGCCTGCGGGGCGGAGCGGGTGTCGTTCCACAGCAGGGCCGGGCGGAGCGGGCGGCCGGTCTCGTCGAGCACGACCAGGCCGTGCTGTTGTCCGGCCACGGCGATACCGGTGACGGCGGACGCGGAGAGCCCGGACTCCTTGAGCCCGGCGGCGACGGCGTCGCAGAGTGCCCGCCACCAGACCTCGGGGTCGCTCTCGCGCGCCCCGCCCTCTCCGGTGACCACGTGCGGGGCACGGCCGACGGCGAGCAGCTCGCCCGTCTCGGCGTCGGTGACGGCCGCCTTGGTGGACTGGGTGGAGCTGTCCACGCCGATGACGACGGTACGCGGCGGCATGGGCTACCTCTTCTCGTGCAGGGGTTCCGGTCGTACGCAGGAGGTCGCGCAGATTTTGGTTGTGCGACAAACAAATTACGTGATCGAAGGCGCCGGGAACAGAGGCGGCCCCCGTTTCGCGTTCGAGGGGTTACGCCGACGGGGTGCCCCGTGCATGATTAGTCATGCGACTGAACAAATTGTTCCGGCCGGGAAGGCCGGTGCCGGACCCGACGCGTGCGAAGGCGGACAGACGATGACGGAACGCTTCACGCCCACCCCTGCGGACAAGTTCAGCTTCGGCCTGTGGACCGTGGGCTGGCAGGGCCGCGACCCGTTCGGTGATGCCACCCGGGCCGCGCTCGACCCGGTCGAATCCGTCCAGCGCCTGGCGGAGCTCGGCGCCTACGGCGTGACGTTCCACGACGACGACCTCATCCCGTTCGGCTCCACGGACACGGAGCGCGAGGGCCACGTCAAGAGGTTCCGCCAGGCTCTGGACGCCACCGGACTCATCGTGCCGATGGCCACCACCGACCTCTTCAAGCACCCCGTGTTCAAGGACGGCGCGTTCACCGCGAACGACCGCGACGTGCGGCGGTACGCGCTGCGCAAGGTCATCCGCAACATCGACCTGGCCGTCGAGCTGGGCGCCGAGACGTATGTCGCCTGGGGCGGCCGCGAGGGCGCCGAGTCCGGTGCCGCCAAGGACGTCCGCGTGGCGCTGGACCGCATGAAGGAGGCCTTCGACCTGCTGGGCGACTACGTCACCGAGCAGGGCTACAACCTCCGCTTCGCGATCGAGCCGAAGCCGAACGAGCCCCGCGGCGACATCCTCCTGCCGACCATCGGGCACGCCTTGGCCTTCATCGAGCGCCTGGAGCGCCCCGAGCTGGTCGGCGTCAACCCGGAGACCGGCCACGAGCAGATGGCGGGCCTGAACTTCCCGCACGGCATCGCCCAGGCGATGTGGGCGGGCAAGCTCTTCCACATCGACCTCAACGGCCAGTCCGGCATCAAGTACGACCAGGACCTGCGCTTCGGCGCAGGCGACCTGCGCCAGGCGTTCTGGCTCGTCGACCTGCTGGAGAGCGGCTACGAAGGTCCGCGCCACTTCGACTTCAAGCCGCCGCGCACCGAGGACTACGACGGTGTCTGGGCCTCCGCCGCGGGCTGCATGCGCAACTACCTGATCCTCAAGGAGCGCGCCGCGGCCTTCCGCGCCGACCCGGCCGTGCAGGAGGCCCTGACCGCCTCCCGCCTGGACGAGCTGGCCCAGCCCACTGCGGCCGACGGTGTCGCGGGGCTGCTCGCGGACCGCTCGGCGTACGAGGCCTTCGACGTCACCGCCGCGGCCGAGCGCGGCATGGCGTTCGAGGCCCTCGACCAGCTCGCGATGGACCACCTGCTGGGCGTGCGCTGACGGCGACCGGACACGGGGGCGGCCCCCGCCGGTACGGGGGCGGGATGGCCCGCCCCCGTACCGGCGGTCAGGCTTCCAGCGGGGCGGGCCGTGCGTACGCCACCGGATCCGCCAGCACGTCCTGCACCACCAGCGCCGCCGCGCCCCGCGCCGCGTCACCCGCCACGGACGACGCGCGCAGTCGGCCGCTGCCCCGCGACCAGAGGCCCGACACCACCCGGCCGGTGAGCTCCTCGTCGGCCGGCGGCGAGAGCCACGGCATCAGACCCCGGTAGATCCCGCCGAGCACCACCGCGTCGGGGTCGAACAGATTCACCGCGCCGGACAGGACGCGCCCCAGCATCCGGCCCGCCTCGGCGACGGCGGCGAGCGCCCGGGCCTCGCCGGCCTGCGCATGGCGCTCCAGCTCCATCACCCCGGCGGCCCCACCGACGGCCTCCTCGATCCCTGCCGAGCGAAGCAGCGCGGTCTGGCCGGCGTACTGCTCGAGGCAGCCTCGCGAGCCGCACCGGCACTCCGGACCGGCCGGGTCCAGGACCACGTGCCCGATCTCTCCGGCGAACCCGTGCGCACCGCGCAGGAGTTCGCCGTCGAGCACGAGGGCGCCACCGACACCGATCTCACCCGTCAGGTACAGGAAGGTGCGAAGCGGACCGAGCCCGCCGAACCACAGCTCCGCCAGCGCCGCGAGGTTCGCCTCGTTCTCCGAGCGCACCGGCAGCTCGGGCGCACCCGGGCGCAGCCCGCTCAGGGCCTCGGCGAACAGGTCCTCCGCCGCGACCTGGTTCCAGCCCAGGTTGGGTGCCTGGCGGACCGAACCGCCCGAGACGAGTCCCGGCAGCGCGAGCGTCGCCCCGACCGGGTAGAGGTCCTGCTCCCGCGCCGAGTCCAGGGTGCGCGCGGCGATCGCGGCGGCCCTCGCCAGCACCTCGCCGGGCGGGGCGCCGCGGTTGTCCAGGTGTTCGGTCTGCCGGACCCGTCCGGTCCCCGCGAGGTCCACGACGCACACCGACACGTAGTCGATGTTGATCTCCACACCGAGGCCCGCGGGGCCGGTACGGGCCACCTTCAGCGCGGTGCCGGGGCGTCCCGCCTGCCCGCTGAACGTCTTGCCGGACTCGGTGACGAAGCCGCTGTCCAGCAGCTGCTCGACGAGGGAGGACACCGCGGCCCTGGTGAGCCCCACCCGGGCCGACACCCCGGCCCTGGTCGCCTCGCCGGCTTCGCCGTCGTCCCGTACCGCGCGCAGCACGAGGCTCAGGTTGTGGCGTCGCACCGTGTCCTTGTCCGCCTTGGACCCCAGCGGTGTGAGGTAGCTCTTCATATCGCTGACGAGCCTATGCGATGGCGTACGTGTGTACGGACCTCTGGAGGGCTCGTCCGGTCTGCGGGTGGAGGGCCGCGGTCAGCGTGTGCGCGCGGCCCGCCGTCAGCGCGTGCGCGCGGCCCGCAACCGCCCGGGCCGTCAGCGTGTGCGCGCGGCACCCTGCGGTACGACCCTGAGGTCCGCCTCGATCCGGGCGGCGGTGGCCAGGAGCGGCGGCAGCAGGTCCCGCCGGATCGAATCGACGGAGTTCCGGCTCGCGTGCACGGGGATGTTCACCGCCGCGACGACCGTCCCCTCCCGGTCCCTGACGGGAGCCGCCACCGAACGGAGCCCCTCCTCCAGCTCCTGGTCGACGATGGCGTGGCCCTGCCTGCGGACCCGGCGCAGCTCGTCGAGCAGCAGCTCGGGCCCGAGAACCGTCCGCTCCGTGAACGGTTCGGTCCGGGCCCGCCGCACCCGGGGCCCGATCTCGCTCTCCGGCAGGTGTGCGACGAGCACCCGGCCGACCGACGTCACCAGGGCGGGGAACCGGGTGCCGACCGTGATGGACGCCGTCATGATCCTGGTCGTCGGCACCCTTACCAGGTACACGATGTCGTCCCCGTCCAGCACGCAGAGCGACGACGACTCGCGGACCTCCGAGACGAGCCTCTCCAGATGGGGCTCGGCCACATGGGGCAGGGAGTAGCTGGAGATGTAGGCGTAGCCCAGTTCGAGGACGCGCGGGGTGAGCCGGAAGAGCCGCCCGTCGGTGTGCATGTAGCCGAGGTCGACGAGTGTCAGCAGGAACCGGCGTGCAGTGGCCCGCGTGATGTCGCAGACCCGTGCCACCTCGCTCAGGGTGAGCTCAGGACGGTCCGCGTCGAAGGCGCGGATGACGGCGAGACCGCGCTCGAAGGACTGCACGAAGTACGGCTCACGCGCTTGTCCGTCCACCGGTCGCCCCTCTGTCGCGAGAGTGCGCACAACTGTGCGCCAGGTGCACGGTAGGGGCCGGTCATCGGTGCGTCAATGAACCTGACGCTCCCTCAAGAAGCACTGGAAACAAGGCAGAAGGGTCCGTGCACGGTGGTTGACCCCTCTCGCCGGGCAGCCCTATGTTCCCACCGGGAACCACTGTTCGTTCCCCGCACGCCATGTCGAGCGCCACCACCATTCCGGGGGCACCATGCGTCGTCTGCTTGTCGGGTTCACCGCCGCGCTCCTCGTCTCCACGACCGCGGCCTGTGGATCCTCGGACCCGTCCACTCCGTCGAAGGACGGAAAGGTCGCCGTCAAGGTCGGAGTCATCTCCATCGTCGATGTCGCACCCATCTACCTGGGCGAGGAGAAGGGCTTCTACAGCGAGCGGGGCATCGATCTGACGCTCGTGGGCGCCCAGGGAGGCGCGGCGATCGTGCCCGGCGTGGTCAGCGGCCAGTTCCAGTTCGGCTTCTCCAACGTCACGTCGCTGATGATCGCCGCCGACAAGAACGTCCCCGTCAAGGCCGTCGCCAACGGTGTCGCCTCCACCGGCGAGGACGGCGGGGACTTCGCGGGCATCGTGGTCAGGGGGAACAGCCCGTTGAAGAGCGCGAAGGACCTCGAGGGGAAGAAAGTCGCCGTCAACACCCTCAAGAACATCGGTGACACCTCCGTGCGCGCGTCGGTCAGCAAGGCGGGCGGAGACCCCTCGAAGGTCGAATTCGTGGAGCTTCCCTTCGACCAGATGGCGGCCGCGCTCGACGGCGGACAGGTCGACGCCGCCTGGGTCGTCGAACCCGCGCTCGCCACCGTCAAGGGCAAGGGCGCCCGTGTCATCGCGTCCAACTTCGTCGACCTGGCGCCGGACCTGACGGTCGCCCTCTACTTCACCTCGCAGCAGTACGCCCAGAAGAACCCGGAGCTGGTGGAGAAGTTCCAGGAAGCGACCCGGGAGTCCCTGGCCTACGCCGACAGTCACCCCGACGAGGTCCGCAAGATCCTCACCACGTACACCAAGATCCCCGAGTCGACGCTCCAGACGATGACCCTGCCCAAGTGGCCGGCCGAACCGAACCGGGCATCCCTCGAAACCCTCGGCCGGCTCGGTGAGCGCGACGGCCTCCTCTCCGGCACCCCGGACCTGGACGCGCTCCTGCCATGACGACCGCCACACCATCGAAGACCCCCGCGGCACGCGGCCGCAGCGTCCGGCAGGGGCCGGTCGACGCCGCGCTCGGCCTCGCCGGAGCGGCCGGCTTCCTCGCCCTTGTCGAAGTCGTCCCGCGCAGTGGTCTGGTCTCGCCCGACTACCTGCCGCCCACCAGCCGCATCGCCGGTGCGCTCGCGGACGAACTGGCCGACGCCGCGTTCTGGACGGCGCTCGGCGACACCCTGACCGGCTGGTCCGTCGGCCTGCTGATCGCCACGGTGCTGGGCGTCGCCGCCGGAACCGCCATCAGCAGCGTTCCCCACCTGCGCCGTGCCACCGCGTCCACGGTCGAATTCCTGCGCCCCATACTCTCGGTGGCCCTGATCCCTCTCGCCGTCCTGCTCTACGGCACCGACCTGCGCTCCACCCTGCTCCTGGTCGTCTACGCGGCCTTCTGGCAGATCCTCGTCCAGGTGCTGTACGGGGCACAGGACGTCGACCCGGTCGCCGACGAGACGGCCCGCAGCTACGGCCTCTCCGCCCGGGCCCGCATCCGCCATGTCGTGTGGCCCACCGCCCTGCCGTACGTCATGACCGGCGTCCGGCTCGCCGCCTCCGTCGCGCTCATCCTCGCGGTCACCGCCGAACTCGTCATCGGATCCCCGGGGCTGGGCGCACGGATCGCCGTCGCACAGACCTCGCAGGCAGTCCCCGAGATGTACGCCCTGGTGGTCGTCACCGGTCTGCTCGGCCTGATCGTCAACCTCGGCGCACGCGCCGTGGAGCGCCGGGCGCTCGCCTGGCACCAGTCGGTCCGCGGCGAGGCGGCCCTGTGAGGCGCGCCCTCGCCCAGGTGCTGTTCGCCCTCGGGCTGCCGGCCGCCCTGTTCGCCGTCTGGTGGGTGGCCTCCGACGCGAGCACCCAGGTCTACTCGCCGCCGCTGCGCACCATCGTCACGGCCTTCGGCGACGTCTGGACCGGGGAAAGGATCACCGGCGACGTCCTGCCGAGCATCGTGCGCCTGCTCGCCGGGTTCTCCGTCGCGGCCGTCCTGGGAGTGGCCACCGGGATCGTCATCGGCTCGTACAGGCGGGTGCGGGCCGCGACCGAGCCCGTGCTCGAATTCCTCCGGGCCGTACCCCCGCCGGTCCTCGTCCCGGTCATCATGCTGTTCGCCGGGATCGGGGACACGATGAAGATCCTCGTCATTGCGAGCGGCTGCGTCTGGCCCGTCCTGCTCAACACGGTCGAGGGCGTACGGGCCGTCGACCCCGTCCTGAGGGAGACCGCCCGCGCCTACGGCTTGCGAGGCGGCGTCCGCCTCCGCCACCTGCTGCTGCGCTCCGCAAGTCCCCAGATATTCGCGGGACTTCGCCAGGCGCTCTCGATCGGGATCATCCTGATGGTGATCAGCGAGATGTTCGCCGCCAGCAACGGACTCGGCTTCGCCATCGTGCAGTTCCAGCGCAGCTTCGCCATCCCCGAGATGTGGAGCGGCATCCTCCTGCTCGGTCTTCTGGGCTTCCTGCTCTCCGTGCTCTTCCAACTCGTCGAACGCCGCGCCCTCGCCTGGTACCACGGTCTGCGCGCGTCCCGGAGGCAGCCGTGAACGAACCGGTGACCGACGCCGTGAAGGACCCCGTCGTGGAAGGACCGCAGCACATGCTCGATGTACGGGGCCTGCACAAGGTCTACGACGGTCAGGGCCGCCGCGTGGAAGCCGTACGCGATCTGACGTTCAGCCTCGCACCGGGCGAACTGGCCTGCCTGGTCGGCCCGTCCGGCTGCGGCAAGACGACCCTGCTGAAGTGTGTCGGCGGGCTGCTCACGCCCACGTCCGGTGAGATCCACCTGAACGGCACCCGCGTCACCGGCCCGCCGCCCGGAATGGCCGTGGTCTTCCAGGAGTACGGGCGAAGCCTGTTCCCGTGGATGCGGGTACGGGACAACGTCGGCCTTCCGCTGCGGCAGAAGAGGTCGATGGACCGGGCGCGGCGCCACGAACTCGTCGAGCGCTCCCTCGCCGCCGTCGGTCTCGCGGACGCGGGCGGCGCCTATCCCTGGCAGCTCTCCGGCGGGATGCAGCAGCGCGTGGCGATCGCGCGGGCCATCGCCTACGAGCCGGAAGTCCTCCTGATGGACGAGCCGTTCGCCGCCGTGGACGCCCAGACCCGCGCCGATCTCGAGGACCTGGTGCGTGGGCTCTGGCAGGAGCTCGCGATAACCGTCCTCTTCGTCACGCACGACATCGACGAGGCGGTGTACCTGGGTCAGCGGGTGCTGGTCCTCTCCGGGGCGCCGACGGTGATACGTGAGCAGGTGAAGATCGATCTCCCCGACGAGCGGGACCAGTTGACCACCCGTGTACTGCCCCGTTTCGCGGAGTTGCGCACCCATGTGTACGAGCAGGTCCAGGCGGCGAAGCGAGGGGAGACGTGAGACCGCTCCCGGCGGGCCGGGCGGCGACGTGGGACGCGACGACTTCCGGCGGCGCGTCCCACCCGTGATGCCCGGCGGTCCTACAGGTCCGCCGCGTCGGTCACCGCACCGAGGTCGACGAACTTGAATCCGGTGCTCTCCCGGCCTTCCTCACGGCCCGGCCCGGAAGTCTCGTGCCCGTCCTGGACCACCAGCAGACCGCGCGGGTAGCGGGCGCCCAGCGGCTCGTTCAGCACGGCGGCACCGTCGCACTCCTCACTGCCGTCGAGGTCGGCCGACACGGAGGTGATGCGGAACCCGCCCTCGTACTCGTTGTGCTCGGAGATCTCGCGGTCGTACAGGGCGAAGGTGTTGTCGCCCTGGCTGGACGCCATGAGGTGGCCGTCGCCGTCCGCCTCCCGGAAGAGGGTCAGCCCCTCCACGTCCGCGGCCAGCCGCTTGCCGCCGAAACCGGGGTCGGTGCCGGGCGCGCACTCCTCGGTCGCGGGGTCGTACGTCCCGGGGACGCCGTACTCCCGGACCTTGTCGACCAGGACCGGGCGCCCGTCGAGACCGGCCGGGACGCGCCAGATGCCGACGTCCTCCTGGCCGGCGTAGAGCACACCGTTCGCCGGGTCGACGACCATGCCCTCCACCTGCGGCAGCTCGCCCGGCTCACCGCAGGGGGTCCACGACGTGCCGTCGGGGAGCCGGAAGGACGAGGGAAGGGTGAGGGTGCGCACCGTGCGGTAGCCGACCGTGCCCGCAGCCGTCGGCCGCAGCTCCAGCAGCGCGAGTTCGGTGGCGTTGCGCCGACTGACGACGGCGTAGGAACGGCCGGTGCCGCGGTCCTGCCAGGCGGCCAGACCGTACGTGGTGCGCTGGTCGTTGATCTCGGCCTGGTCCGCCGAGAAGACCGGGGCGGCGGCCGGATCCGTGATGTCGGTCAGCGGCTTTCCGGGGCGCGAGAGGTCGATGCGGTAGATGCGGAGGCGGTCGTTGCCCCGGTCGCTCACCACGGCCACGTCGGCGCGGCCGGCCGGGGTGCGCAGCCCCGTGACGAGGTCGACGTTGTTGAACCGGCCCGGTGTGTCGTCCTCGGTCGCGGGCGACGGTGCCGGAATCGACTGGACCAGGGCGGCGTCGAGCCCGTAGACCCGGAGCCCGCCCTCCTTGGCGGTGGCGACGACCAGGCTGCGCCCCGGGTCGGCCGGGTTGCGCCAGATCGCGGGGTCGTCGGCGTTGGCGTTGCCGCCCGCCTCGTCGTCGTACAGCGCCGTCGTCTCCGACGTCGCCCCGACGGCCGGCAGCGACCGTGCCTGCGCGGGGGACAGCGGGGCGAGGGTGATCAGTGCCGTACCCAGGAGGGCGGTGACGGTCAGACGCGAGGAGCGGTGCACGCGCACGGATGCTTCCTGTCGTGAGAGGGACATGTCCATGACTCGTCAGGAAGTGTCGGGCGACGGGGCGGTGCTCCGGTGACGGATTGATGAGCGGGGCATGGGCGGCAGGTGAATTCGGTCCCGGCCGTACGACGGCCGGGACCCGGTGGTGGTGCGCCACCGTGCCCCGGCCGTCGCCGCCCGCCGGCTCAGGGCTGTGCGCCCCGTGCCTTCAGCATGTCCGCCATGAGTGCGATCTCCGACTCCTGGGCGCGGGCCATGCCGGCCGCCAGGTTCCTGATCTCCTCCGTGCCCGCCGCGTCCGCCGCGGCCTGAGCCATCTCGGCGCCCGCACGGTGGTGGACGGTCATCAGCCGGAGGAACAGCACTTCGGCGTCCCTGTCCCCGGCCGCGCGCAGCCGGTCGAGCTCGGTGTCGGTGGCCATGCCGGGCATCAGGGCGCCGTCGGCCGCAGGTGCGGCGGTGTGCCCCATCCACGACATCGGCGGCCGGTCCGAGCTCTTGGGCCGCCCCCAGGTCTCCAGCCAGCCGAGCATCATGCCGCGCTGGTTGGCCTGCGTGTTGATGATGTCGTACGCGAGCCGCCGTACGTCCTCGTCGTCCGTGCGGTCCCGGACGATGAACGCCATCTCCACCGCCTGCTGATGGTGGATCGACATGTCGCGGGCGAATCCCACATCGGCCGAGCTCTCCGAGGGGGCGGACGCCCCGGAACCCGAGGGGGACTGTCCGGACGGGGACGCCGAGGACGGCCGTACGACCATCAGCAGGACCAGCCCCACGGCCACCAGGAACACCACGGCGCCCGCCGCCACCAGCGACCGGGGCGCGCGCAGGGGTGCGGTCACTTGGCGATCCCGCCGCTGCAGGCGGCACCCGGCTCCGGGGTCTGCGCACCCTGGACGTACTTGGTGAAGAACTGCCCGACGCGTGCGTCGGTGGCGCTCTTCACCGTGACCTGCTTGCCCCAGGCGCTGAGAACCAGCGGATCCTTCTGGTCGGCCACCGGGCTCATCAGGGAGTACGGGGTCTTGGACACGCGCTCGGCGAGCGCCTCGACGTCGGCGCCCTTCGCCTTCTCGTTGTACGTGACCCAGACGGCGCCGTGCTCCAGGGAGTGGACCGCGTTCTCCTTCGGTATCGCCTCGGTGTAGACGTCGGCGTCGCAGTTCATCCAGACCGGGTTGTGGTCACCGCCGACCGGCGGGTTCATCGGGTAGTCGACGGGCTTCTCGACGTGGTTCTGCTTCAGCTTGTCCCAGGACCGCTCACCCGTGACGGGGGAGGTCCTGGCCTGCTCCTCCGCCTTGTCCTGCTCGTCGGCGGCCGACATCAGGTACCCGCCACCCGCCACGAGTGCGGCGACCACGGCCACTGCGGCGCTGATGGTGATGATGCGGCTGCGGCGCTCGCGGGCCCGCTCCTTGCGGCGGGCCTCCTCGAGCTTGGCGCGGCGGGCGGAGGCAGGGCTGTTCTGGTTCTTGGCGGAAGCCATCTCGGGTCCTCGGGTTCATCGGGTTCACGGGGAACGCAGCGCGGGCGCGGGACGCGCGCGATGCGGGGGAGCAAGGCATGGGCGGACCCCTGGGCGCCGTACGCGGGCGACCGGGAGGAGCCCGGGCTCCTAGATCCGCTGAACCTGCAGACGGAGATGATCGACGGCGCCCGCACCGTCGTTGGAGGGCCCCCGGATGACGGCGGCACCGGTGAGAGGGCTGACCGGGGGCAGTGCCGAGGTACAGGGGAGGGCGGCGGGAGCGCCTGGGCCGGGGAGTACGACGGCCGTCGAGTGGTCCGTCACGCCGTGGCAGGAGCTGCCGAGCCCGCGCTCGCCCGGGGCGTCGGCCGTGACGACCGACAGGGACACGGCAGGCACCGGGGTGAAGGCCCGGACGGCGGATCCGGCAGGTACGTCGGCGCGGGGCGCGGCCGTGACGGACGGCGAGCAGCAGAAGAACACGGCCATGAGGACGAGCACCCAGCCCAGCGCGACGGACGGGGTGGCCCCGCCCCGCCGCCGGTCCGTCCGCTCAGTCCGCCTGGTCATCGCCGCCATCGTACGGTGCGTGAAACTTCAATGAGTGTGGCCCACAGCTAGGCAGGATAGTGTGCCCCGGTGACGACGCAATCGAACATACCTGCGGGTTGGCATCCGGACCCCCATGGCGCGCCCCAACTGCTGCGCTACTGGGACGGCTCGCAGTGGACCGAGCACACGCATCCGGCCCAGGCTCCCGCCGCCGGCCAGGCCCCTGCCGCCGTTCAGGCCGCCGCCCAGGCCCCCGTGCAGCCGCAGGCCGCGGCCCCGCAGCAGCAGGTCCCCCAGCAGCAGATGGCCCCGCAGCAGCAGGTCCCCCAGCAGCAGGCGGCCCCCCAGCAGGCGGCCCCCCAGCAGGCGGCACCCCAGCAGGGTGCTCCCGGCGCCGGGTCGCTGTTCAACCAGCAGGTCCTGGTCGTGAACCAGAAGGCCAAGCTGATCGAGGTCACGAACGAGTACCGCGTCTTCGACCAGCAGGGCAACACCGTCGGTTCCGTCGTGCAGGTCGGGCAGAGCGCCTTCCGCAAGGTGCTCAGGTTCGTCTCCAGCATCGACCAGTACCTGACGCACCGACTGGAGATCCGCGACGCCTACGGTCAGCCGCAGCTGCTCCTGACCCGGCCGGCGAAGTTCATCAAGTCCCGGGTCGTCGTGCAGCGTCCGGACGGACAGCCCGTCGGCGAGATCGTCCAGCAGAACGCCATCGGCAAGATCAACTTCGCCATGATGGTCAACGGCCAGAAGGTCGGCGCCATCAAGGCGGAGAACTGGCGCGCCTGGAACTTCGCCATCGTCGACCACAACGACGCCGAGATCGCCCGGATCACCAAGACCTGGGAAGGCCTCGCCAAGACGATGTTCACCACGGCGGACAACTACGTGCTGCAGATCCATTACCAGCTGCCCGAACCGCTGCTGAGCCTCGTCGTGGCGACCGCCCTGACGGTGGACACCGCACTCAAGCAGGACGCCCGCGGCTTCGGCTGAGCAGGCCCGCAACGCCCCGCCCTCGCACACGTCCGGTGCGGGGGCGGGGCGTTCCCGTGCCGCGTCAGGCCCGGACGTCGTCCGGCCCCTCCATGTCCTTCAGCACCCGCTCGGCAACGGCGAACGCCGAATTCGCCGCGGGAACCCCGCAGTAGACCGCGGTCTGCAGGAGGGCCGCACCGATCTCCTCCGGGCCGAGCCCGTTGCGTACCGCCGCGCGGACGTGCATCGCCAGCTCGGCGTGGTGCCCGTGCGCGACGAGGGCGGTGAGGGTGATCAGGCTGCGCTCGCGCCGGGACAGCGTCGGATCGGTCCAGACCTCGCCCCAGGCGTAGCGGGTGATGAAGTCCTGGAACCGGGCGGTGAACGGCGTCGTGGCGGCCTGCGCCCGGTCGACGTGCGCATCGCCGAGCACCTCGCGCCGCACCTTGGTGCCGCTCCCGCGTTCCGTGGGCGCGAAGTGGGCACGCATGGCCTCCCGAACGGCCTGGGGACGCTCGACCGGCGCCAGGTGCGAGGCGTGCGGCAGTTCGAGGAGCGTCGCGCCCGCAACCGCGTCGGCGATCTCCCTGGCATGCGCGGGTGGCGTCGCGGGGTCCTCGCGGCCCGCGATCACCAGCGTCGACGCCCGCACCTGTGAGAGCCGGGAGCGCAGATCGTACGAGGCGAGCGCGTCGCAGCACGCGGCGTACGCCGAGGGGTCGGCGCCCAGCAGGTCGTCGAGCAGGCCCGGCTCGCTGAACCCAGGGGTGAACCAGCGGGCCGCGGCGCCCTCCGCGACCGGGCCGATGCCCTCGGCACGCACGCGAGCAGCCCGCTCACGCCAGGCGCGGGGGTCGCCGAAGCGGGCGGAGGAGCAGACCACGGCGAGCCGGTCGATCCGCTCAGGACGGTGCACGGCGAGCCAGAGCCCCACGGCACCGCCGAGCGAGACCCCGGCGTACGAGAAGCGGTCCAGGGACAGCGAGTCGGCGAGGGCGAGGACCAGTCCGGCCAGATCCGCGACCCCGGCGCCGGGGCCGATGAGCCCGGCGGGCGACCCGCCGTGTCCGGGGAGGTCCCACCGCACGACGTGGTGGCCCGCGGAGAGTTCCGGCGCGACCCCGTCCCAGAGAGCGGTGGACGTGCCGAGGGACGGGCCGAGCAGGAGCGGGGGAGCCGAGGCGGGCCCCTCGATGCGGTGGTGCGGAAGCCGGGCGGGAGTCGTCATCGGCGCTCCAGGGCGCGGTCGGTGAGCGGGCCGGCGGCGCCCGTGTACCGGGCGGGGTCGGTGAGTGCGGTGAGGTCCAGGCCGGCGAACGCGGGCTCGCCGGCCAGCGCGTCCGCGAGGGACCTGCCCTCGTCCCGCGCGCGCCCGGCCGCCCCCGCCAGGATCTCCCCGGCGCGGGCCCGGCCCACCCGGCCTGCGGCGACCGCGGCCAGCCGCTCCGAGACGATCAGCCCGCCGGTCACCCGCAGATGGTCCCGCATCACGGCGGGGAGAACCCTGAGCCCTTCGGCGAGTGCCGCGGCATCCCGTGCGGCCCCGCCGACCAGCCGCAGCAGGTCCCGCAACGGCTCCCACTCGGCGTGCCAGGCGCCGGCCGGCCGTTCGTCCTCCGCGGCGAGCGAACCGTAGAGGGTGGCGGCCATGCCGGGGGCGCGCCGGGCGGCGGCGGCGATCAGGGTGGCGCGGACCGGGTTGGCCTTGTGCGGCATGGCGGACGAGCCCCCTCCCCGCCCTTCCGCGACTTCACCGATCTCGGTACGGGACAGGACGAGGACATCGGCTGCAGCCTTGCCGAGAGCGCCCGCGGTGAAGGCGAGCGCGCCTGCGAGATCGGCGATCGGGGTGCGGAGCGTGTGCCAGGGCAACAGCGGTTCGCCCAGGCCCACTTCCCGTGCGTACGCGGCGACGAGCGGCAGCCCTGCCTCGCTGTCGTCCTCCGGAAGGAAGGCCCCGAAGGCGGCCAGGGTGCCTGCCGCGCCGCCGAGTTGGGCGGGCAGTGAGTCGCGTACCGCCGTCAGCCGGTCCCGCGCGTCGAGCACCAGCGACCGCCACCCCGCCGCCTTGAGGCCGAACGTCGTGGGCACGGCGTGCTGGGTCAGGGTGCGGCCGGGCATGGGCGTGTCGCGGTGTGCGGCGGACAGCTCCTCCAGCGTGGCGGCCGTCCGCCGCAGGTCGTCGATGACGAGCGCCAGCGTCCGGGCCGCGACCAGCATGGCGGCTGTGTCCAGGATGTCCTGACTGGTCGCGCCCCGGTGCACGTACGGCTGGACGTCCTTCTCGACCGCCGCGGTGAGATCGGCGACCAGGGGGATGACCGGATTGCCGCCGGACCGGGCCCGCAGCGCCAGATCCCGTACGTCGAAGCGGCCCGCGTCGGCGGCCGCGGTCACCGCCCGGCCGGCCCCGGCAGGAGCGAGGCCGCAGTCCGACTGGGCCCGGGCGAGCGCCGCCTCGGCATCCAGCATCGCCTGCAGGAAGGCACGGTCACCGGTGGCGGTCTCGGCGGGGGAACCGGCCCGGCCGGGGGCGAGAAGCCCGGCATCGCTCTCGTACATCAGCTGAACTCCAGGAAGACCGTCTCGCCGTCGCCCTGGAGACGGATGTCGAAGCGGTAGGTGCGCGGGTCCGTGTGTGTCGCGATCAGTGTGGCGCGGCGCTCGGGCTCCAGCGACTCCAGCAGCGGGTCAGCGATCCCCGTGCCCCGCTCGAGCAGGTCAGGGAGGTAGACGCGGGTGTGGAGGTGGTGCAGCAGACCACGGGCGAAGAGCGCGACACAGAGGTAGGGGACGCCGCCGGGCGGCAGGGTCCGCACGGCCCAGTGCCCGTCCGCGTCGGTCGGCACACGGCCGAAACCGGTGAAGTCCACGCCGTTGCGCCCGATGACCCGGCCTGTGGCCGCATCACGGCGGAGCGACCCGGGGCGCCCGGTACGCGATCCGTCCGGAGCCGGCTGCCACGTCTCCACGACCGCGTCGGGAACGGGGGCGCCGGTGCCGTCGCGCACGACCCCGTGCACGGTGACCGTGTCCGGGTGGCCGGCCGGGGCGATGTCGCCGCCCCCGGTGAAGGGCAGCGCGTATCCGTAGAAGGGGCCCACGGTCTGGGACGGTGTCGGGGGGCGGTACGTCATGAGGCGCTGCCTTCCTCGGTCCAGGTGGCGCCCGGACCGTCGAGGACGATGTCCCAGCGGTAGCCGAGCGACCACTCGGGGACGGACAGATCGTGGTCGTACGACGCGACGAGCCGGTCACGGGCAGCGGAGTCCGTGACCGAGCGGAGTACCGGGTCGTACGGGAAGAGCGGATCGCCCGGGAAGTACATCTGCGTGATCAGCCGCTGGCTGAACGCCGTGCCGAACAGCGAGAAGTGGATGTGCGCGGGGCGCCAGGCGTTGACGTGATTGCGCCAGGGGTAGGCGCCCGGCTTGATCGTCGTGAACGCGTAACCGCCCTCGGCATCGGTCAGACAGCGTCCGAAGCCGGTGAAGTTGGGGTCGAGCGGCGCAGGGTGCCGGTCGAGCTGGTGCGCGTACCTTCCGGAGGCGTTGGCCTGCCACAGTTCGACGAGCTGCCCGCGCACGGGGCGCCCCGCGCGGTCCAGGACCCGGCCCTGGACGGTGATGCGCTCGCCGAGCGGTTCGCCCAGGTGCTGCGCGGTCAGGTCGCGGTCCACAGCGGTCACGTCGGTGACGCCGAAAGCGGGTCCGGACAGCTCGACCGCCTCGGGGTCGCGGACGGGGACCGGCGGGCGGTGCGGATGGCGGTAGTGGCTGCTGCGGTACGGGGGGTAGTCGCGCGGCGGATGGTGCGCACCCGCCGGGGCGGCTGCCTGGATCCCGGCCACCTCGGCGTCGATCTGTTGCTGGCTCAGCCCGTCGGGCAGCGGGCGGGCGGTGTCACGTGCGGTCATGTCACGGCTCCGTGAGAGTTGAGGCTCGACCGAAGATGCTCAGTGCACTGATTAATGTGCGACAGGAGTGAAGCTACTCATGGCGTGTTGCTGAGGTCAAGAGGCTCAGTACACTGCTTGTCTCAGCAACGAACAGAAGCGCAGAAGAGGACGGTGCCGTGTCCGCGGTCGACCTGAGCAGCCATCCCGGGCACCTGGCCCGGCGACTTCAGCAGGCGCACCACCTGCTGTGGAACACCATGGTCTCGGAGGAGATCACCTCTCCCCAGTTCGCCGTGCTCAACGCCCTGACCGCCGAGCCGGGGCTGGACCAGCGGACGGTGGGGGAGCGCGTCGGGCTCGACCGGTCCACCGTCGCCGAGGTGATCACCCGTCTGCTGCGCCGGGAGCTGCTGGACAAGGTGCGCGACCCGCACGACGGGCGGCGCTTCCTTCTGCGGCTCACCGACGACGGCGTCCGTACGCACCGGAGGCTCGCGGTGCGCACGGCGCGGATGAACCAGGTCTTCCTCGGCCCGCTCTCCGCCGATGAGCAGCAGGTGCTCTTCGACCTGATGCGGAGGGTGTCGGACGCGGCGGAGAGCCTGCGGGCGCCGGAGGCCGTTCGGGCCGCAGGCCGCTGAGGACACCTGCCGGCCGGTGGGAACGCCTGTCGAACGGGTGAGGACACCTGCCGTCCGGCGGGGCGCGCCCCCGTCCGTCACGGCGTGTGGACGCCGAACGCCGCCGCCTGCGGATCGCGGAGCACGGCGATCCACCGCCCGCCCGGCAGGCGCCTCGGCGGCATGAGCTGATCGCCTTGCGCGCTCAGGGCGGTGGCGGCCGTCGTCTCCGCGTCCGGGACCGCGAAGTAGGGCAACCAGTGCGCGGGAGTCCCCTGCCCCTCTTCACTGCCCATCGCCATCATGCCGCCGAAGTCGGCACCGTCCACACCCCAGTGCGTGTACTGCTCGGTCGCGTTGACCGTCCAGCCGAACACGGCCGGGTAGAAGGCGAGCGCGCCGGCCGGATCGGGAGTGCGCAGCTCGGTCCAGCTCAGCGTGCCCGGTTCGCCGAAGCGCGACGTGCCGGCGAAGGCGCGGGCCTGCCAGAGGGAGAACACCGCACCCGAGGGATCGGCGACCACCGCGAATCGGCCCTGGTCGAACACGTCCATCGGCCCCACCAGCAGCGTGCCGCCGGCCGAGCGCACGGCGTCGGCCGTGGCGTCCGCGTCCTCGGTCGCGAAGGACACGGTCCAGGCGGGCGTCTGGTCCGGCCGGTAGGAGGGGGTGAGCGCGGCGACGGCGTCCTCGCCGAGGCGCGCCATCGTGTACCCGCCCGCTTCGGGACGCGGGTCGGTCTCGGAACGCCAGCCGAACAGCGCGGCGTAGAACGTCTGGGCGGCAGTAACGTCCGACGTGCTCAGCTCGACCCAGCAGGGGCGACCGGGGACCGGTTCGACGAGCGTCATGCGATTCCTCCAGGGGGCGAGCGGCAGAGCGCGTTCACGGCTGCTGTGCAGAACGCTATGGCCGCACGGTGGGCGGGGCTACCGGAGGATTATCGTTCACGAGTGTAATACCTGTTAACGTATTCAGGTGAGTGATACAGCAGTGCGCCCCCGCAAGCCGTCCGTCCGCAGGCTGCCGGTGGCCGGCACCCTGCGGCTGAACAGCCCGGCGGAGATCTGGTTCAAGCCCGCGCTGAGCGTGGTCGTCGCCTCGGCGGCGCCGAATCTGCTGCTGTACGCGATGGACCGCCTCGACCTCGTGATGTACACGATGGCCGGTTCGCTCTGCGCGCTGTACGGGCACCACCTGCCCTACGCGCGCAGGGCCCACACCGTCGTTCGCGTGGTCCTCGGCATGGTCGCCGGCCTCGCCGTCGCCCTGATCGCCGCCTCGGCCACCGACTCGACCGTCGTGCTGATCACCGTCGGCGCGCTGCTCGCGGCCGTACAGAAGACCTTCTGCGACGCCTCGCGCATCGGCCCGCCCGGCAACCTGATCTTCACCTTCGTCACCTCGGCGGCGCTCTTCGCTCCGCAGCAACCCGGACAGATCCCCGGGCACCTCGCCGTGGCGCTGGCGGCCGGAGCCTTCTCCTGGCTGGTCACCGTCGGGCCCGCCCTGTGGCGCAGGGAAGGCCCGGAGCGGCGCGCCACCGCCCGCGCACTCGACGCAGCCGCGGCCTACGCGGCCGAGCCCGGCCCGCGCACCCATCATGCAGCGGTCGCCGCCGTCCACGCCGCCTGGCAGTCGCTGCTCGCCGCCGGGGGCTCCACCCCCGCACGACAGGAACTCGAACGCCTCGTGGTCCACGCGGAGCGAACCCTCGGCGGCGGTGGCGACCCCGGCCCCTTCCCCGGGTCCGGCCCCGCATCCGGCCCCGTCCCCGGGGAGCTGAGCGCATGGGCGACGATGACGCGGGCACGGGGACCGGTGCCGAACCCTCCGCCCGCCCCCGGCACCGTCGTGCAGCTCTTCGGGATCGACGCCGAACGGGCGGGGCGGCGGACCGGGCGGGAGAGGCGCGAGGCCCGTCGCGCGCTCCTGCGCGCACTCGCCCCCGGTTCCCCTGTCCTGCCGATCGCTCTCCGTACGCTGATCGGCTGCGCCCTCGCCGGATACGCGTCCTCAGCCCTCGGCGTGGGCCACCCGTACTGGGCCATCGTCACGGCGGCCTCCGTGTACCAGTCCAACGTGACGCTCTCCTGGAGCCGGGCCGTGCAGCGCACCGTGGGTAACCTCGTCGGCGTCCTCGTCTTCGCCGCCGTCATCCCGGTCGCCCGGATCGGCCCGCTCGCCCTCATCCTGTGCGTCCTGGCGTTCAACTTCGCCGCCGAGGCCCTCATCACCCGTAACTACTGGCTCGGTTCCATCGCCGTCACTCCGATGGCCCTGCTCGTCATGGAATTCGCGGACACCCACCCGGCCGGAGGGCTCATCGCCGACCGCGCCCTGGACACGCTCGTGGGAGCGGCGGTCGGACTGCTCGTCGCGATCGCCGTCCCCAACCGCCGTGCCGCGGGCCGCGTCGAACGGGCCCTCACCGCAACCGCGGAGGCGCGCGGCCGCGCCGAGGACCTGATCTCCGACCCGGCCCCCGACGCCCGCGCGCTCGACCTGGCACGCAGGCGGCTGACGTCCTCCCTCATCGAACTGCGCGACGCCGGTGACATCGCGGCGGGGGAGTGGTGGCAGCGCGCCCTGCCCGAGGAGGAGATGCTGGCGGCGGAGCACGCGGGACACCGTACGCTCGCGGCGACAGCCCAACGGCGGGGACCCGGCACCCCGCCCCCGGAGAACGGAGCGGTGTGACCGACGACATCGTGGCCTCGGTGGTACGGCAGTGGCACGCCGTCAATCCGGAGCTCGACACCGGACCGATGGAACTCATCGGCCGAATCAACCGATGTGCCGCCCTCCTCCAGCAGGCGGAGGACGCGCCGTTGCGCGCCGCGGGACTGACCCGCGCCGAATTCGATCTGCTGGGCGCGCTGCGCCGCACCGACCGTGAGCTCACCCCCGGCGACCTGGCCCGCGAGACCTTCTCCTCCGGCGCCGCGGTGACCAAGCGGCTCCGCGCCCTGCAGGAGGGCGGCCTGGTCGACCGCCGCGGCGACGACCGGGACCGCCGGGTCGCACACGTCCGGCTGACCGGCGAGGGCCGCGAGCTGGTCGACCGGCTGCTGCCCGAACAGCTCGCCTACGAGCGCACCGTCCTCTCCGGCCTCGACGAGCGGACCCGTACACGGCTCAGCGGGCAGCTCAGCGAGCTGCTGGTGCAGTTGGAGGGCCGCATCGGCGGATCCCGCCGCTGATCCGGGCGCGGTAACCGCACCGGTGGCCGCCGCCGGACACGCGAGGGCCGGTCAGTTCGCCTCCACGGGCAGTGCGACCGACTGCCGCAGCTGCGCCGCCCGTTCGGCGAGTGCCGCGTCGCCACCGCGGTCGGCGGGCGCGGACGCGCTGAGAGCGAGCCGGTCGCGCCGCCCCGGTACGGCCAGGGGCACCGCGACGGCGTTCAGGCCCAGGACCGACTCGCCCCGGCTGAAGGCCCTGCCGAGCTCACGGACCTCCGCCAGTTCGGCCAGCAGCCCGCTCCGGGAGACGAGGGTGTGCGCGGTGAGCGCGGGCAGCCGCTCCTGCGGGTAGAGGGCGCAGACCTGCTCGACGGTCATCCGGGCCAGCAGAACCTTCCCGGCGGCGGTGGCATGGGCGGGGTGGGCCCGACCCGTCTCCAGCATCACGCGCACCGGGTGCGGGGACTCGCGGCCGTCGGTGACGATCACCTGATCCCCGATCAGGGCGGCGCTCTGCACGGTCTCCCCGGTGCGCCGCACGGCGTCGTCGAGTACGGCTCGGAGCTGTGCGCGCACCTCCGGGCCGAAGCCGGCCGGCCGGCCCGGACGGAGCAGTTCCGGCCCTGCTTCGTACCCCCGGCCCGAGGGGTCGCGGACCGCGAAGCCGCGGCCCTCCAGCGTGCTGAGCACGCGGTGCGCGGTGGACCTGCCGATGCCCAGGCGACGGGCGGCTTCGGAGACGGTGAGGCTGTCCTGCGTGAGGAACAGCTGCATCAGCCGGAGGCCGGTGTCGAGCGATTCGATGGTGTAGCCCCGCGCCGCCGGAACCACCGGGGAGACCTCCCCGTACATCCGTCCGTCGATCACGAATCTGCTCCTTTCGATCCGATTCGATCGCATGTGCCCTTGTCCCGCCCTGCGGTGTTCAAGGATTCGTGTACATCTCGAATATTCGCCCACATGTGCGTTTCGAGTACGTCACTTCGGCCTTCCGTGGTCACTCCACCGTCGGCCGACCTGCAGGGTTGTCCCGCACAGGAGGACGCAAGGGTCTACTTTCGGCTGATTCCTGTATTCCATTACTCCCTGCGCACGCGCGACGGCGTTGAGTGCAAAACCTGGTGAGTGTATTACCGCCGGAGTGCTCGTGCAGGGGGTTGGGCGAATATGCCGAAGCGCTGTTCTGATCTGGCTAGGCTCACGCTCAGTGAAGTCGAGTTGATATGAATTCGAGCACTTGTTCATAACTGTCCGTACAAGTGCGTATACCTGCCGAATCAACCGCCAGAGGGTTTAGATGGTTCGTGTCGAATCACCGCCGACAAACAGAGACATTCCCGTTGTCCGCGCCGCGCTGTTGCCCGTACTGCTGATGGCCTGCGCCACCGCCGCCGGTGCGGTGCCGCTGACCGGGGACGCGCGGACGGCAGTCGTCTGGTGCGGTGCGGTCGCCACGGTCGTGGTCGCCGTGCTCGCCGTCGCACTGAACCGCCGCCGCCGCGCGATGCGCGTCCAGCGCGCGGAGTACGAACAGCGCATCGCCTTCCTGGAACACCGCCTCGCGGCGCACGACCAGGAGACCGTACGGCTGACCAAGGAGCTCCTGCCCGCCGCGATCCGCCGGCTGCGCGCGAGCAACTCGCCGCAGGAGGTGATGCGCGACGTCGTCGACGCGGACGAGACCTACCGCAACCTCCCCAAGGCGCAACGTGCCCTGGTCCTCCAGGTCCTCGACATCATCGACAACGAAGAGGCGATGCGTGACTCCGCGCAGCGCGCCTTCGTCAGTGTCGCCCGCCGCGTCCAGGCGATCGTCCACCGACAGGCCAGCGAGCTGCGGGAGATGGAGGACCACCACGGGCGCAACCCCGAGGTCTTCGACGACCTGCTCCGCATCGACCACGGCACCGCGCTGATCGGGCGCCTCGCCGACTCCATCGCCGTGCTCGGCGGTGCCCGGCCCAGCCGCCAGTGGCCCAAGCCCGTACCGCTGTTCAGCGTGCTGCGCGGCGCGATGTCCCGGATCCTCGAGTACCAGCGCGTCGACCTGCACTCGATCGCCAAGGTCGCCATCGTCGGCACGTCCGTCGAACCGCTCATCCACGCCTGTGCCGAACTCCTCGACAACGCGACCCGCTACTCACCGCCCCAGACCCGGGTGCACGTCACCGCCGTCGAGGTGCAGACCGGCATCGCCATCGAGATCGAGGACGGCGGCGTCAGCCTCAGCGAGGAAGCCCGAGCCAGGGCCGAGAACATGCTCGCCCAGGCCCAGGCCGGCATCAACATGAACGACCTGGGGGAGTCCCCCCGACTGGGCATGGCCGTCGTCGGCCGACTCTCCAGGATGTACCAACTCCAGGTCTCCCTGCGGCAGTCCGCGTACGGCGGTGTCCGCGCCGTTCTCATCGTTCCGCGCGACATGATCACCACCGGGCCCGCTCCCGGAATCGCGCACGGCATCGGCGCCACCTCACGGCCCCAGAGCTCGCTCGACATGTCGCAGCTCCAGCACGTCGTCCCGCCGCCCGGCAAGCGCAGGGCACGCTCCACGGCCACCGGCCCCGTACCGTCGGTCGGCGCACCCCTGGCCGGCTCCTCGTCCGCGCCGGTATCCGCACCGGGAACCTCCTCCGCGTCCTCCTCGCGTCCCGCCGCCGCTGCGTCCGCGATGGGTGACGACGAGATCGTGGTCACCGAGTGGACCGAGGGCGGGCTTCCCCAGCGCCGCAGCCGCGGTCGCGCCCCGCTCGGCTCGCACAACCTCCCGCAGCAGCATGCGGCCCCGGCCGCCGATCCCGCCGCCGGAGCGCACAACGGATCGGGCGGCCACGGCGGCGGACGGCCGGGCGGCCAGGAACCGCCGCCCGGTCTCTGGCTGGAGGCCTTCACCCAGGCCGTCAACGGCGTGCCTCAGGAACCGAAGACCGGCGAAGACTCTGACGATGCGTGGGACAAGGGAGACCTGAAGTGATCCAGCAGCGGGCAAACATGGACTGGATGCTCAAGGAACTGGCCGACGACGTACCGAGCATCCATCAGATCGTGGTGCTCTCCTCGGACGGCCTGCGCATCGCCCGGCACGGCGGTGACCCCGATGTCGCCGACCGCCTCGCGGCGGCCTGCGCCGGACTGCAGAGTCTGGCCGCCGCGGTCGCCACCGAGATCCCCTACAGCGACGGTCTGATGAAGCTGGTCGTCATCGAGGTCACCGGTGGGTTCTTCTACCTGATGGCCGCGGGCACCGGCGCGTACCTCGCGGTGCTGGCAGGCGAGACCGTCGATGCCGGACTGGTCGGAGCCCGCATGCGGGACATGGTCGTCCGGATCGGAGCCCATCTGACGAGCCCGCCCCGACATGACGGGCAGGCCGGATGAGTGCTCCCCGACGAGAACGCCGAAAGGCCGATCCGGCACTGAACGACCCGGAACGGCTGTATGTGATCACCGGTGACACCGACGGTGAAAGGGCGGCGCTCGACCTGGTCACGATGGTCGTCGCGCAGGCCGAACCGTCGCCCATGGTCCAGCCCGAGCAGGCCGCGATCCTGCGGCTCTGCAGGGCGCCGTTGTCCGTCGCCGAGATCTCGGCCTATCTGAGCCTGCCCTTCAGCGTGGTCACCTCGCTCCTGACGGAACTCCTGGCGACCGAACTGATCGAATCGCGCGCGCCCATCGTCCGCGCCGCACTTCCGGACCGGTCCCTCCTCGAAGCGGTGATGCATGGACTTCAGAAGCTCTGACACGATCACGGGCCCCCGCAGCGAGGACGTCCTTCCCACCACGGCCACGGCCGCGGTGAAGGTCGTCATCGTCGGCGGCTTCGGGGTCGGCAAGACGACCATGGTCGGCTCGGTGAGCGAGATCCGGCCCCTGACGACCGAAGAGACCATGACCCAGGCCGGCGTCGGCGTGGACGACAACGTCGGGGTGGAGAGCAAGACCGCGACGACGGTCGCCATGGACTTCGGACGGATCAGCCTCAGCGAGGAACTGATCCTCTACCTGTTCGGCACCCCCGGCCAGGAACGCTTCTGGTTCCTGTGGAACGGACTGTTCGAAGGAGCACTCGGAGCCGTCGTCCTGATCGACACCCGCAGGCTCCAGGTCAGCTTCGACGTGATCGGCCGGCTGGAGGAGCGCGGTGTGCCCTTCGTCGTCGCCGTCAACACCTTCCCCGACGCGCCCCACCACCCGGTCGAGGCGCTGCGCAACGCCCTCGACCTGCCGGACGAGGTGCCGATGATCGACTGCGACGCCCGCCTGCGTGCCTCCAGCCGCGATGTGCTGATGACCCTGATGCGCTATCTGCACAGCCTGGCCGTTCCGCTCGCCTGACGGCGGGACGCGGCTGCCCCAGGCCCCCGACCTGCGCGCACCCCGCCCCGCACCCCCCGCGCCCGACCTTGGAAGCCCGATCCCTGGAGCGACTGTGACAACCCCCTTCCACCACGAACCCGGAGCGGCCACGGGGCCGGTGCCGCCGCCGGAGTGCCCGGCCCACGGGATGGGCCGAGGCCCGGGCGGACTGCGCCGGTTCTACGGGCCCGAGGCGGAGAACGACCCCGCGGGCCTCTACGACAAGCTGCGTGCCGAACACGGCACGGTGGCACCGGTGCTGCTGCACGGAGACGTACCCGCCTGGCTCGTGCTCGGCCACAGCGAGAACCTCCACATGACCAGGACGCCCTCGCAGTTCTCCCGGGACTCGCGGCGCTGGAGGGCACTGCAGGACGGCAGTGTCGCCCCGGACCACCCGCTCGCCCCGATCTTCACCTGGCAGCCGATCTGCGCCTTCGCCGACGGCGAGGCCCACGAACGACTGCGCGGCGCGGTCACGGACAGCATGGCGCGTATCGACACCCGCGGCGTCCGCCGGCACGTCAACCGCTTCAGTAACCGCCTCGTCAACGACTTCTGCCAGAAGGGCTCCGCCGAACTGGTCGGCCAGTTCGCCGACCATCTGCCGATGATGGTGATGTGCGCGATCTTCGGCATGCCCGAGGAGTACAACGACCGGCTGGTGCAGGCCGCCCGTGACATGACCCGGGGCACGGCCACAGCCGTGGAGAGCAACGCCTATGTGCTCTCCGCTCTGACGAGGCTCGTCGAGCGACGGCGCGTGGCACCCGCCCATGACTTCACCGGCTGGCTCGTCGAGCATCCCGCGGGGCTCAGCGACGTGGAGGTCGCGGAACACCTGCGGCTCATCCTCATCGCCGCGTACGAATCGACGGCGAACCTGATCGCCAACGTCGTCCGCATGGTGCTGACCGACCCGCGCTTCCGCGCCCGGCTCAGCGGTGGGCACATGACCGTGCCGGAAGCGGTGGAGCAGACCCTGTGGGACGAGCCGCCGTTCACCGCCGTCTTCGGACGCTGGGCCGTGGGCGACACGGAGCTCGGAGGCCAACAGATCAAGGCGGGTGACGCCCTCCTCGTCGGGATCGCACCGGCCAACACCGATCCGTCGGTACGGCCCGACCTCACCGCCAACATGGAGGGCAACCGCGCCCACCTCTCCTTCAGCGGTGGGCCGCACGAATGCCCCGGCCAGGACATCGGGCGTGCCATCGCGGATGTCGGGGTCGACGCCCTGCTGATGCGGCTGCCGGACCTCGAGCTCGCCGTCGAGGAGAGTGAGCTGGACTGGATCGGCAACATCATGGGCCGCCATCTGGTGGACCTGCCGGTGAAATTCGCGCCGAGCCCGCAGCAGGAGGTCGACGCGGACCCGCAGACATCGATGTCGGCCAGGCCGCGGCCCCGCACCGACTGGGAGGTGTCGTCGGGTGCCGTACCGGGGCCCGCGACGGCCGGCGGGCCGGGACCGCGACCCGGTTACGCCCCCGGCGCCGGTCCGGTCGCCGAGCCGGCCGCCGTGCACCGGGACGGTCCGTCGGCCGCACCGGTCGCCGCCCCCGCGATTCCCGCACAGCGCAGCGGGCCCGCGAGGATCTGGCATGCCGTGACCCGCTGGTGGAACGGCTACTGACGCATCGCACGCCCCGGGCCTCCCGGCCCGGGGCGTCGCGCCCCGGGCCGCAGCCGCCCCCGTACCATCGAGCAGCGTGAAGCTGACAATTCTTGGCGGTGGCGGATTCCGGGTGCCCCTCGTGTACGGGGCGCTGCTCGGCGATCATGCCGAGGGCCGCGTATCCCGGGTGACCCTGTACGACACGGACACCGGCCGGCTCACCGCCGTCGCCAGGGTCCTCGCCGAACAGGCCCGCGGCATCCATGACGCGCCCGCGGTCGTCGCCACCGACGACCTCGACGAGGCCCTGCGCGGTGCGGACTTCGTCTTCTCGGCCATCCGTGTCGGTGGCCTCGCAGGCCGAGCCGCCGACGAACGCGTCGCGCTCGACGAAGGCGTCCTGGGACAGGAGACGGTCGGAGCCGGCGGCATCGCGTACGGGCTGCGGACGGTTCCCGTCGCCGTCGAGCTCGCCGGGCGCATCGCCCGGCTCGCACCGCACGCGTGGGTCATCAACTTCACCAATCCGGCAGGCCTGGTCACCGAGGCCATGTCCCGGCACCTCGGCGACCGGGTCATCGGGATCTGCGACTCGCCGGTGGGACTCGGCCGCCGGATCGCCCGGGTCCTCGGCGCCGACCCGGACAGGGCGTGGATCGACTACGTCGGGCTCAACCACCTCGGTTGGGTCCGCGGGCTGCACATCGAGGGCCGCGACGAGCTGCCGCGGCTCCTCGCCGATCCGGCTCTGCTCGGTTCCTTCGAGGAGGGCAGGCTCTTCGGCACGGACTGGCTGCGCTCCCTCGGTGCCGTTCCCAACGAGTACCTGCACTACTACTACTTCAACCGGGAGGCGGTCCGCGCCTACCAGGAGGCCGAGCAGACCCGCGGCGCGTTCCTCCGCGACCAGCAGGAGGGCTTCTACGCGCGGATGAAGGACCCTGCCGCACCGGCGCTGACCACCTGGGACCGCACGCGCGCCGAACGCGAGGCGACGTACATGGCGGAGAACCGGGACGTGGCCGGGGCCGGCGAACGCGAGGAGAGCGATCTGGAGTCCGGCGGCTACGAACAGGTCGCGCTCGCCCTCATGCGGGCCGTCGCCCGTAACGAACGGACCTCACTGATCCTCAACGTCCGCAACCGGGGGACCCTTTCGGTGCTCGACGCGGACGCCGTCATCGAGGTGCCCTGCCTGGTCGACGCCAACGGCGCGCACCCCGTGGCCGTCGACCCGCTCCCGTACCATGCCGTCGGACTGGTCACGGCGGTCAAGGCCGTGGAACGCGCGGTCCTCGAAGCTGCGGAGACCGGTTCACGCGCCGCGGCCGTGCGGGCCTTCGCACTGCATCCGCTGGTCGACTCCGTATCGGTGGCCCGCCGCCTCGTCGACGGATACACCCAGGTGCACCCGGGGCTCGCGTACCTGGACCGCCCCTGACCGTTCGGCGCGCCCTTTCCGAGGACTCCCGGGTTCAGGGAGCGGGTACGGCCCTCGGCCGGCCGGCCGCTGCCCAGGACGGCGCGACCCCGGTGACCTGGCACACCATGAGGAAAAGCGGAATGGGTGGCGTATAGGGCGTGCGGCTGTCCGGAGCGTGGATCAGCCGGGGGCGGCCGGCCGGAACGTAGGCGCCGGTGGCGTACGAGACCTGCTCCGGCCAGTCCAGATCGAGGTCCGAACCCGACGGCACGATCCACCACCACTGGTCCGCGTCGGCGAACACGCACCCGGCGCGGGGCAGATGTGACATCAACCGGAATCCGTACCGCGCGGGCACGCCCACGGCGTCGCAGCCGAGGCTCGCCGAGAGTGCGGGCGGCAGCGGCAGCCTGATACGGCCGTCGGCGTCCTCGTCGAGCCGGGACCTACGAACTCCGAGGAGCTGGGACAGGGCGTTCTTCAGCATGGCTGCTCCGAGCTGTGCGGCAGTTCCGCCCAGACGATGCGGCCCGACGCGTTCCCCGTGTCGTACGAACCCCAGGCGGCACTCATGGAATCGACCAGGAGCAGTCCTCGCCCGTGCTCGTCGTCGGCCTGGAGGGACAGCCGTGGTCCGCCCGGCTGGTGTCCCTGGTCCTGCACGGATATACGCAACTGACCGTCGGAACAGCGGAGCTCGCACACGACGCGCGCGCTGGCGGTGTGCACCACGGCGTTGGTGACGAGCTCGGAGACGATCAGGACCGCCGCGTCGTAGGCGTCACCGTTCAGCCGCCACTCGGACAGCCGGGCCCGCGTCAGCTGCCGCGCACCCACCACCGATTCGGGGTGCGCCGACAGCGCGAAGCAGTAACGGAGCGCTTCCGTCCCGGGGCAGAGGTCCATGAGCCGGGGGATGAGCGCACTGCCAGGTGCCACGACCAATTCCTCACAGTGGGGGCTGCGTCACGCTTCGCACCGTGGTGAAACGAGGTCGGGCGCTACGACGTGAACTGGTTCACCCCCCAACTCTCCCTCTGACATGAACACTTGGCAAGAGGCACTCTGAAAAATTCAGAGTGCCTGTGTCCATGGAGCCATGCGCATGGCACACTGCTCGCAAACAGCGCATCGGGAGGTCTGAAGTGAGCGAACCGCGGTCCGCCCCGACCGTGGGCCAGGTCGTTCTCGGCAAGCGTCTTCAGGATCTGCGGGAGCGCGTCGGACTGAGCCGCGACCAGGCTGCCAAGGTGCTCCGTGTCGCTCCCGGGACGATACGCAGGATGGAGACGGCCGAGGTCGGGCTGAAGATCCCCTATGTCCAGGTCCTCCTCAAGGCTTACGGGATCTCGGACGAGGAGGCCGACGCCTTCGTCGAACTCACGGAAGAGGCCAACAAGCCGGGCTGGTGGCAGCGCTTCCACGATGTACTGCCCGACTGGTTCAGCATGTACGTCAGCCTGGAGGGCGCCGCGAGCCTCCTGCGCACCTACGAGCCGCACTTCGTTCCCGGTCTGCTCCAGACCGAGGACTACGCGCGCTCCGTGATGCGTACCGGGGCGGTCGGCCAGACCAGGCCCGAGGACATCGAGCGCCATGTGGCGCTGCGGATGGAGCGGCAGTCGCTGCTCACCAGGGAGGACGCGCCGAAACTCTGGGTGGTCATGGACGAGACCGTCCTGCGCCGTCCCGTCGGCAGTCCCGACGTCATGCGGGGTCAGGCCGACCGGCTGCTCGAGGCGACGGCCCTGCCCAACGTGACACTGCAGATCGCGGAGTTCGCCACCGGCCACCACCCGGGCACCTACGGGCCGTTCGTCCTCTTCCGCTTCGCCGTCCCCGAACTGCCCGACATGGTGTACAGCGAGTACCTGACCGGCGCCGTCTACTTCGACGCGCGCCCCGAGGTGGCTTCCTACCTCGAGGTCATGGACCGCATGGCGGCTCAGGCCGCAACTGCACAACGCACGAAGGAAATCCTCAGGGACTTCCGCAAGGAGCTGTGATGAACCACATATACAACGGCATGCCGGCCGCCGATCTCGGCTCCGAGGGCTGGTACAAGCCGTGGAGCGGTGGTAACGGGGGCAACTGCATCGAGGCCATGAAGCTGGCCGACGGCAGAGTGGCGGTCCGCCAGTCCGCGGATCCCGACGGCCCCGCCCTCATCTACTCCAACGGCGAGATCGCCGCCTTCATCCAAGGGGCCAAGGCGGGTCAGGCCGACTTCCTCCTCACCTGACATACCGCCACATATATTGTCGATCGAAACGCTGTTCGCCGTTACCGCCGACCAACGGAGCGCGCCATGACCGGGATCGACCCCTCAGCCGTCGAGATCGACACCAGCAAGCCGCATCCCGCGCGAATGTACGACTGGTTCCTCGGCGGCAAGGACAACTACCCGGTCGACGAACAGATGGCCGAGCAACTACTCGCGCTGGACTCCCGCGGCCGCGACATGGCCCGGGTCAACCGGGCCTTCATGCACCGCGCCACCCGCTGGCTCACCGAGAACGGCGTCCACCAGTTCCTCGACATCGGTTCGGGCATACCCACCGAGCCGAACCTCCACCAGATCGCCCAGCAGGCCGTCCCGGCCGCGCGCGTCGTCTACTGCGACAACGACCCGATCGTGCTCGCGCACGCGGCGGCCCTGTTGCGCTCCACTCCCGAGGGCGCCACCGAATACATCCAGGCCGACGCCCGCCGGCCCGAGTCCATCCTGGAAGCGGCCGGCAAGGTCCTCGACTTCACCGAGCCGATCGCCCTGTCCCTGCTCGCGCTGCTCCACTTCCTGGACGACGAGGACGGTGCCGCCGAGCTCGTCGACCGGCTGGTGGAACAGCTCCCCTCCGGCAGCTACCTGGTGCTGTCGCAGACCACCGGCGACTTCAACCCGGAAGGCGCCGCCCAGGCCCGTGCCATGTACAGGGCCCGCGGCATGACCCTGCGGCCCCGCTCGCGCGCCGAACTCACCGAGTTCTTCCACGGGCTCGAGCTCGTCGAGCCGGGCGTCTCGCTCTCCTCCGACTGGCATCCGGAACTCGGCGAGGTCATCGACGTCCCGGGCGACGAGCCGATCCCCGGCTACGCGGGCGTGGCACGCAAGCCCTGACCTCGGGCCCCGCTGCCCGGTCCGGGAACCCGCACCGGGCAGCGGGTCACAATGGGGGTATGTCACGACGCCCCTCACGCCCGCGGCGAACGGTCGCCCCCGGAACGAGTGCCCCGGAGATCACCCCCGCGTCCCCATGCCCGTGCGGCCTGCAGGCCACCTACGGGGACTGCTGCGGCCGCCTGCACGCAGGCACGACCAAGGCGAGGTCCTGCGAGGAGCTGATGCGCAGCCGGTACGCGGCGTTCGTCGTCCGGGACGCCGCATACCTCCTGCGCACCTGGCACCCCGACACCCGACCGCCCGCCATCGACTTCGACCCGGCGATGCGCTGGGTGGGCCTGGACATCCTGGACACGACCGAAGGCAGCGCCTTCCACTCCACGGGCACGGTCACCTTCCGCGCCCACTACACGTACGACGGCAGTCCCGACTCGCTCCACGAGCAGAGCCGTTTCGTCCGACAAGAAGGGCTGTGGGTCTACTCGGCGGCGGTCTTCGTCGACTGAGAAACCCGATGTACGCGGCCGCGCCGCCGACCGTACGATCCGCGCATGAGCGAGAACGGGACGGACCCGGCCGACGAACGAGCACGCTGCTGGCGTGGCCGGGGTCTCGCTTTCACCCCGCTGGAGATCGAGGACGCCGAGCTGATCCAGCACTGGCGCTCCGACCCGCCGGCCGCGCACGAGACGGGTGCCTGGCCCACTTCGCTGTACGGGCTCCGCGAACGCATCGAACGCAACCTCGACGACGACTCGCGTGACGACTTCCTGCTTCTCCTCCCGGACGGCACCCCGATCGGCCTCATAGCCCTGCACGACCAGCAGCCGGCCGACAGCACCGCCGAGGCCTACCTGATGGTGGCCCCCGAGCACCGGGCCGAAGGCCACGGGGTGGCCGCCCTCGACGCGCTCACCGACCTGGCCTTCGGTGAACTGCCGATGCACCGGGTCGAAGCGTTCACCCACAGCGACAACACCCGGGCCCTGTCCGTGCTCACCGCAGCGGGCTTCGTCCACGAGGGCGTACGCCGCTCGGCCTGCCTGCACCGCGGCCGCCGCCACGACCTGGCGGCCCTCGCTCTGCTCCGTCCCGAGTGGGAGGCCCGCGACCGCCTCCGGTCCTGGGAGCTCTGACCACGTCCTCGCTCGGATCAGACCCCGTCCTTGGATCAGACCGTGGCCACCGCGCGCTGACCCGGTGCCAGCTCCTGCGCCAGATCCTCCGCCAGCAGCCGCTTGGCGATCACATCGACCGCCGCACGCAACTGCCCGTCGTCGGGCCGGGCGCCGTCCTCGGCCAGGCGGTCGTTGAGCCAGCGACCCCAGGCGTCGGAGAGAGTGGCGGCCTCCCGACGGCCTGCCGCCGTGTGGGTGAAGAGGTGGCCGTTCCCGGTCAGGTAGCCCTCCTCGATCATCCGGTCGAAGACAGGCACCAGCACCTCGGGCGGGATCCGGTGCCGGGTCGCGATCAGACGCAGGCCGGCGTGGCCCACCATCCGGGTGAAGAGGTCGACCTGCATCACCGCCCACGCCCCCGCCATGTCGAGTCGTGTGTCGGAGCCGGCGACGATCCGCCGGGCCGTGTCCGGACCTGCCTCGTGCAGGATCCTGGCCACGGCGAACTCGAGCACCTTCGCCGAGTCCCCGGTGCTCGGCTGGGCGAAGCCGTCACCCATGTCGGTCGAGTTCGCCCGCGCACTGTCGCGCAGCTTCACCTGCTTGAGGAAGAGCGATACGACGAATCCGATCAGGGCGACCGGGACCGTCCACAGGAAGACCGTGTGCAGCGTGTCCGCGTACGCCTGTGCCAGCGGGGCCGCCTGTTCGGCGGGCAGTGCGTGCAGGGCCTGAGGGCTCTCGGCGGCCCGCGCCAGTACCGCGGGGTCACCGCCGGCCTGCGCGGCCTCCGCGACCCCCTCCTTCAGGTTCGGCGTGAGCGCGTTGGCGTAGATCGTGCCGAACACCGCCGTACCGAATGAGCTGCCGAGGGTACGGAAGAAGGTGACGCCGGAGGTCGCCGTGCCCAGATCCGCGTAGTCGACGGTGTTCTGCACGGCGATCGTCAGCACCTGCATCGACAGACCGATTCCCGCGCCCAGCACCAGCATGTACAGCGACTCCAGCCACACCCCGCTGTCCGGGCCCATCCGGGAGATCAGGAAGAGACCGACCGCCATGACGAGCGAACCCACGATGGGGAAGATCCGGTAGTGGCCGGTCTTGCTGACCACGTTGCCGCTGAAGATCGAGGCCACCAGCAGCCCGATCACCATGGGCAGGGTCCGCACCCCGGACAGCGTGGCCGAGTCCCCGTCCACGTACTGCAGGTACGTCGGCAGGAAGATCATCGCGCCGAGCATCGCGAAGCCCACGATGAAGCTCAGGATGGAGCAGACCGTGAACACCGGGTTCCGGAACAGCCGCATCGGCAGCATCGGCTCCTTCGCCCGCACCTCCACCAGGCAGAACAGGGTCAGCGCGACGAGACCGCAGAGGAACAGACCGATGATGGCCGGGGAACCCCAGGCGTACTCGTTGCCGCCCCAGCTCGTCGCCAGGATCAGCGCGCTGGCGCCGACCGCGACCAGCGCGATGCCCAGGTAGTCGATGACCGGCCGTCCGGCCGCCCTGACCGCCGGGATGTTGCGGGCGGCGGCGATGACGACCACGATCGCGATCGGCACGTTGACGTAGAACGCCCAGCGCCAGGTCAGGTGGTCGGTGAACAGACCTCCCAGCAAAGGTCCCACCACCGTGGCCACACCGAAGACCGCTCCGATCGCCCCCTGGTACTTGCCCCGGTCGCGCAGCGGGATGACATCGGCGATCAGCGCCATCGACGTGACCATGAGACCGCCCGCGCCGATCCCCTGCAGACCGCGCCAGATGATCAGCAGCAGCATGTTCGACGCCAGGCCGCAGAGGAACGAGCCGGTGATGAAGATGATCGCCGAGATCTGGAAGATCAGTTTCCGGCCGAACATGTCACCGAACTTGCCGACCAGGACCGTCGCCACGGTCTCCGCCAGCAGATAGGCGGTGACGACCCACGACATGTGTGCCGCGCCGCCGAGGTCCGAGACGATGGTGGGCAGCGCCGTCCCCACGATCGTCTGGTCCAGGGCCGCCAGCAGGATCCCGAGCACGATCGTCGCGAAGACGATGTTCCTGCGGCGCGGATCGAGCACGGGCGGAGCGGCGGCACTCTGCACGGCGGGGGCGGTCTCGCTGGCAGTGGTCACGCTTGCACCCTCACACCGGTGCCTGCCCCACGCATGCGGGCGAAGGCCGGACGGGTCAGGCGAGCAGCTCCCGTACGGAGGTCTTCATCCGGGCCACGAACGCCTCCCGGACCGGCTCCGTGACACGGTCGAGCGAGAGGTACGGATTGAGGTCCTCCAGCTCGACGAGCAGCAGCTCGCCCTCCGCCGTCCGGCAGGCGTCGACCCGCTGGATGCCGTGCGTGAGGCTGTTCCACTCCACGAAGCGACGCGCGAAGTCCAGATCCGCCGGGCTCGGGGCGTACGGCTCCAGTACCCAGCGACGATCCGGGTGCGGCGCGTTCAGCGCGTACTGGAAGTCCCGGTCGACGAAGTAGAAGGACACCTCGTAGCGGAAGTCGATCCTCGGCTGGACGAGCAGTGTGCCGTCGGTCCCCGCAGGCAGCTCCGGGTCCCGGGTGAACCGCAGGCCCACCGAGTCCGCACCCAGCTTCGGCTTGACCACGTACTCGGAGGCCTCGGGCAGCAGCCCGAGATCCGCCGCACGGTCCACGGTGGGGATCACGGGAAATCCGGCCCGGCTCAGATCGACGAGGTACTGCTTGCCTCCCATGTCCCCGCGGCCGTCGAGCGTGTTGTAGACCCGGGCTCCCCGCTCCCGCGCCCGCGCACAGAACGCGTCGTACGCCTCCTGGTAGTGCAGCACCGGGCCGCTGTTGCGCACGACCACCCCGTCGAACCCGCCCAGCAGCGCTTCCGCGTCCCGGGGGTGACAGAGCGCGACATCGAACTCCTCGCGCAGCCTGGACGTCAGGAAGATGTCCTCGTCGCAGTAGCGGCGGCCGCGGGCCTCGTAGGCGAGATCGGTGACGAACAGCACGGACGCGCGTGGCCGGCCGGATGAGGTGTGCATGACGTTCCCCCGGGGGGTGTGGATCGGACAGCCGGTCAATAGCCTTGTAGGGCAAGCTCGTTCACAACCCCGGAACGTACTGATGTCTGCCCCACAGGAGTCACACGTGTCCCAAGCGTTGCCACTGCCCGATATTCTCTCTCCCGCCTTCGCCGCCGACCCCTACGGGGCCTACCGCACGATGCGCGAGAGTGCCCCGCTGCTCCGGCACGAGGCCACCGACAGTTACCTCGTCTCCCGGTACGAGGACGTCGAGCGGGTCTTCAAGGACAAGGCCCAGGAGTTCACCACCGAGAACTACGACTGGCAGCTCGAGCCCGTCCACGGCCGGACGATCCTCCAGCTCAGCGGCCGCGAACACGCCGTGCGCAGGGCCCTGGTCGCCCCCGCCTTCCGCGGCGCCGACCTCCAGGAGAAGTTCCTGCCCGTCATCGAGCGCAACGCCCGCGAACTGATCGACGCGTTCCGGGACAGCGGCGAGACCGACCTCGTGGAGTCCTTCGCCACCCGCTTCCCGGTCCTCGTGATCGCCGACATGCTCGGCCTGGACAGGACGGACCACGCACGCTTCCACGGCTGGTACACCACCGTCATCGCGTTCCTCGGCAACCTCGCGGCCGACCCCGATGTCGCGGCGGCCGGCGAGCGGACCCGGCATGAGTTCGCCGCCTACATGATCCCGGTCATCCAGGAACGCAGGAAGGCGCCCGGCGACGATCTGCTCTCCGCACTCTGCGCCGCCGAGGTCGACGGCGTCCGGATGAGCGACGAGGACATCAAGGCCTTCTGCAGCCTGCTCCTCGCGGCGGGCGGGGAGACCACCGACAAAGCCATCGCCTCGATCTTCGCCAATCTGCTGGCCCACCCCGAGCAACTCGCCGCAGTCCGCGCGGACCGGTCACTGGTCGACCGGGCCTTCGCCGAGACCCTGCGCTACACCCCGCCGGTCCACATGATCATGCGGCAGACGGCGCACGAGGTGAAGCTGACCGGCGGCACCGTTCCCGCGGGAGCCACCGTCACCTGCCTGATCGGCTCGGCCAACCGCGACGCCGACCGCTACCGCGAACCGGACCGCTTCGACATCTTCCGTACGGACCTGACCAGTACCACCGCGTTCTCCGCCGCGGCCGACCACCTGGCGTTCGCACTCGGCCGGCACTTCTGCGTGGGCGCGCTGCTGGCCAGGGCGGAGGTGGAGACCGGGGTGAACCAGCTGCTCGACGCGATGCCGGACCTCCGGCTCGCCGACGGCTTCGTACCGGCCGAGCAGGGAGTCTTCACCAGGGGCCCGGGGTCGCTCCCGGTGCGGTTCACCCCCGTCGGTGACTGAGCCGCAGGAGCTCGGTCGATGTGCGTACGGATGTCGTCCGTGCACCCGGTTCAGGGGTGCACGGACGGCAGAGGGTGCGCGACCGGGACCACGGGACGGCCCTCAGCGGATGTGGCGCCCGGAGATGGCCCGTGCGATGACCAGACGCTGGATCTCGCTGGTCCCCTCGAAGATCGTGTAGATCTTGGCGTCGCGGTACATCCGCTCCACGGGGTGCTCCCTGCTGTACCCGGCGCCGCCGAGGATCTGGACGGCCTTCTCCGTTGCGGAAACGGCGAGTTCACCCGCGCGCAGCTTGGACATGGAGCCCTGGCCGGCATCGAAGGTCCGGTCGTTGCGGGCCATCCAGGCCGCCTGCCAGATCAGCAGACGTACGGACTCGATCTCGGTACGGATGTCGGCGAGAGCGAAGGCGATCGACTGGTTCTCGATGATCGGCCGGCCGAACGCCTCCCGCTGTCCCGCGTACTCCAGCGCGTACTCGTACGCGGCCCGCGCGATGCCCAGCGCCTGGGCGCCCACGGTGGGGCGGCTGACCTCGAAGGTCGCCATCGCCGCCTGCCCCTTGGCGTTGCCGCCCTCGCGGGCGCGGGCGAGCCGGGCGTCGAGCTTCTCCTTGCCGCCCAGCAGACAGTGGCCCGGCACGCGCACGTCGTCGAGGAAGACATCCGCGGTGTGCGAGGCGCGCAGGCCGAGCTTCTTGATGGTGCGGCTCGCCTCCAGGCCCGCGGTGCCGGGCGGCACGATGAACGCCGCCTGCCCGCGGGCGCCGAGCGAGGGCTCGACCGTGGCGACGACCACATGGATCTCGGCGATCCCGCCGTTGGTGATCCACGCCTTCTGGCCGGAGAGCACCCACTCGTCCTTGGCCTCGTCGTAACGGGCCTTCGTGGCCATGGCGGAGACGTCCGATCCGGCCTGTGGCTCGGACACGCAGAAGGCCGCGACCTTCGGGTCGTCCTCGTCGCCGAAACACTGCGGGACCCACTCGGCGAGCTGGTCGGGAGTGCCGGAGGCGAAGATCCCGGCCACCGCGAGAGAGGTACCGAAGAGAGCCATGCCGATACCGGCGTCGCCCCAGAACAGCTCCTCGTTGGCGATCTGGAGGGAGAGGCCGCTGGGGTCCCCGTACATGTCCGCCAGCGATTCGAATCCGTACAGACCGATCCGGGCCGCTTCCTGGATGACGGGCCACGGGGTCTCCTCCCGGGCGTCCCATTCGGCCGCCGCCGGGCGCACCACCTGGGCGGCGAAGCCGTGTACCCAGTCGCGCAGATCCTGCTGTTCCTCGGTGAGGGCGAGGGAGAAGTAGCTCATGGGCTCAGGCCTTCGGAATGTCGAAGTAGCGGGTGAGTCCCGAAGCCAGGCCGACATCACCGGCGATCTTCAGTCTGCGCGTCATGAACATCGTCACGGGGTTGGCGTTGCCGGAGACGAGCTTGAGGAACTCCGCATCGCCCAGCACCAGCGTCGTACGGGGCTCGCCGTCGGAACGGCCCTCGCTCACGGTGCACCGGCCGTCGGCTATCGAGGTCTCGTAGACCTCGTCGGTCTCGCCGGTGATCTTCCAGCGGATCAGGGCCTTGAGCTGACCGGCCGCCTCGGGCCGGAACTGCTGCCGCATCCGGCCGAAGACCTCGCGCAGTACCCGGGTGCGCAGTTCTCCGCGCATGACCTCGCCGAGCTGCTTGGCGGACAGGTTCTTGATGATCCGCGCGAACTCCTCGGGGGAGACGGCCGCGAAGTCGAGCCCGGCCAGGTCGTCGGTGAGGTTGCCGCTGGTGTCGTCGGGCACGCCAGTTCCTTACTCCGGAGTAAACTTACTTTGGAGTAAGGTAAGGGTGCCGTCGCCTTCTTCGCAAGCACTACCAGGCGCCGCCCGGCAGGACCGCGAGCCGGGGGTGATGAGCTGCGAGCACCTTGTTGGCCTGCGCCAGTTCGGACAGTGCCTGCTCACGGTCCGCCTGGTCCTCGATCCCCAGGCGCGGTCCACGGAACCTGCGGACCTCGCGGGCCGCGCAGTCGGCGTCGAACTCCGCCTGCAGGATGTGCGGCGGGATGCAGGACCCGATCAGCGCGGCGACCCGGTCCGGGATCGGCACGGGGACGAGCAGGTGCGAGGCGGTCATGGAGTTTCCCTCTCGGATGGTTGGCCAGGAGGCGTGCGCTGCGGCTGCCGGGTGGGCTGCCGACTCCTCCATATGTACGGGACGCAGTTCCGGGTTTCTCGTTGAGAACGTCTCCGTGTCGCAACCGTTTGGGACTGACCGTCTATTTCGCTTTACCTGTAGGTAAGTTGACTCACGGGGAAGGCTGTGATCAGTGTTCCACGCTCCGTCAGGTGATCGTCTCCTTGCCGCGCGAGCGCAACTGCAGTGCGCGCAGTACGGCTTCGGTGGAGAACCTGCTCCGGGGGTCGATCAGCTGCTCGCCGAAGATGGACTCCAGATTGCGCATGCGGTAGCGGACCGTCTGGGGGTGGACGTCCAGGAGCTCGCCCATCTGCGCCGCGGTGCCCCGGGTGTCGAGCCAGATCCGCAGGGTCTCGACCAGCCGCTCGCGCCGCGTGGAGCTGATGGCGGAGACCGGCGCCAGTTCGCGCTGGGCGAGTTGGTCGAGGAGAGCCGGATCGGACAGCAGCCACAGGGTGATGAGGTGGTCCTCGCACGGGACGACCGGGGTGTCGTCGATGATGCCCGAGTCGATGAGCTCCACCACGCGCCGGGCCCACCGGATCGAGTCGGACGCGAAAGCCGTCGGCACGGTCAGCCCGATGACGGCGCGGGCACCGATCAGTGCACGCTCGAGCATCTGCCGTCGCGCGTCGTCCATCGGCCCCGGCACCAGTAAGTGCGGTTGCGGGTCGCCGAGATCGGCCAGTACGTCGCGGGCGAGGTCGGCCGGATCCACGCCGGCGGGCGTGCGTACGGCGATCAGCGTCACCTGTTCGGGCAGTGACCAGCCGGTCTGCTCGCACAGCTCCGAGATGGCGGTCCGCGGCACCGGGCGGCCGGCCAGGATCAGGTGCAGGAGACGACGGCGCATGGCTTCGCTCTGCTGGTCGGACTGGGCCTGCACTTCCAGATAGCCCTCGCGGGACAACGACTCCAGTTCATCGACATAGGCGAACAGCGCATCGGCGAAGCTGAGCATCAGCGTCGGTGAGAAGTTGTAGCTCCGGCCGACCTTCTTCGCCCGCCGCAGAGCGATCCGCGCGCCCAGCCGGTAGGCGCCCTGGAGGGTTTCCATGCTGCGGCCCTCGTACGCCTCGAACCGTCCGAATCTTCGGCACATGTTGTCGCGGAGCGTTGTCGAGGACGTGGGCTCCGCGACCAGGTCGACGAACGAGGACAGGCTCTGTTCCACTCCGACCCGGATGGTCTGCCCGTTGGGTCCGCTCAGCAGCTGTGCGTATTCGGGATAGGCGCGCGTGACTTCCATGCCGATCTCTTTGATCAGGCTCGGTAGTTCGGGTCGCATGATCGCGGCGAATTCCTGTGGGAGCGGCCCCAGAGGATCGCCGGTGTCCAATGGCTGAATGAGTCTTGGCATGACTGTCCCCTTGCTCTCCGGTGCCCGGTGTGGGTGGGGCAATGGGGGAAGCGCTCCCACGGGCCGACAGGTGTATACCAACTTCGGCGACGAAGGTATGCCAAGTCGGTGGGCGTGCCCACCACTTGAACAGGATCGAAGTGCAAGGGGCACACAGTTGCGCCTCATTGTGGGGCTTCCGTGCAGGTGAGGGCCGCATTGCTCACTTCCGGACAATGTTTTCGGACGCTTGCTCTCCCGGGGACAAAAAAGTAACCCTGGGTAACTGGCAGATGCGGCCAGCGGTCGGCAGGTGTTGACATCGCGGGTGGCGCCCGACGGTGGATTGTGTCGCCCCGCACGGTCCGCCGGGTTCGGCGGCCGACGTGAAGATCGTGTCGGCGACCGGATCCCCGGCAACGAATATTGCGCACCAAGTGACAAGTGTTCCGCACCGATTAGTGACCTGCGGACGAGGAAAAAGAATGCCCGGGGGCAATTTCGACGCCGGGATTGTGCTCCAAGTTTCCCGCAAGTAACGTCACGCCCTGTCACAGAACGTGTGTGGCTGAAAGAGCAGCACGGCCCCCACGCAACACGATTCATCGCGGCACTCCCTGCAACTTTGCAGGAATTGGGGTGCCTTCCCCGCAACAGTGCACCCGCACTGCCGAATCGGAGGAACTCACTGTGCGCAACACCCTCAGAAGGATCGCACTCACGGCCGGTGCAGCCGCGGCTGCCATCACCCTCGGAGCCACCACCGCCACCGCCGGCGTCTCCGCTCCGACCTGGACCGTCACCCCCGCCCCCTCACCGGTGGCGGTCACGGCCACCAACTCCGGCACCGTCTCGCTCAGCCTCAACGGCATCCCGATGACGTGTACGGCATCGGCGGCCAGCGCCGTGCTGGCGACCGCGTCCGGTACGTCGAACGTGACGGTCGGCACCATCGCTCCACTGACCTGGAGCGGCTGCACGAGCCCGTTCGGCCCGGTGACGCCGGCCGCCACCACCTCCCCGGCGTGGCAGCTGAAGGCGAACAGCTACAGCGCCGGAACCACCACCGGGTACATCTCCGGGGTCCAGGCTTCGGTGACGGTCCTCACCTGCACCTTCACGGTGACGGGTAATGTCACGGCGTCCTACAACAACACCAGCGGTCAGCTCACCATCGGCAACAACGCCACCTACCAGCTGACGGTCGCCACGGTCACCCCGGGATGCACCGGCATCGCGGCTGTGGGCCAGCACCCGATCTACACCGCCAAGTACAACGCGGTCAAGACGGGTACGACCACCAAACCGGGCATCGTGTACACCCCCTGATCCGGTCGCGGACCCGGCGTCGGGTCATGAGGGATCGCACAGCGGGCCCGCCCGTTGTGCGATCCCTGCGCCGCGCAGCCTGCGTCCGGAAGTCGGCTGTCAGCGACAACACCACCTACGAGCGGATCGGTTGCTCGGGCATCGCGGCTCCGGGTGACAACTGGACGTACGGCACGAGCTGCACGGTTGTCACCGCGGTCCGGGGCGCGGCCGTACCGGCCATCCTGTACTCCCCTTGACCCGGCCGCACGCCGGGACAGGGTGGGCAGGGAGTGTGCTGGGGGCGTCCGGCGCACGAGGCGCGGCCGGTCGTCCGGGAAGGGGACATCGCCAGTGAAAGGAAGTCGTATGGCGGGAACGCGCAGGCGCACCGCGCGCGGTGCGGCAGTGGCCGTCACTGTGCTGCTCGGGGGAATGATCCCCGGCGCACAGGCCGCTTCCGGTGTGCAGGAGATCGACGCGGAGCTTGCCTATACGTGTGACTTCCCGGAGGGCGGGCAGCCGGCGAAGGTTCGGCTGACCGCGCAGGTCCCCGAATCGGCTCAGGCCGGACAGATGATCCAGCCCGAGGAGATGGCGCTGGTCCTCACCCTGCCCGAGGCGGCGTCGGCCGCCCTCGCCGAGTCGGGAGCGGCGGCCGTGAGCGCGGAGGCACGGCTCTCCGTCGACGTCGTCCAGGGGGGCCGGCAGGCCCGGGCGGAGTGGGTCGGGACGGCCGCAGATGCGGCACCGGTTCCGGAGGCGGGGGAGCTGACGCTGAGCACGGCGGGGAGTGTTCCCTATGTCCGGCCCGGGGCGCCGGGCGACCTGTCGTTCAAGGCCTCCGCCCTCTCGGTGGAACTGGCCGTGAAGAAGGCTGACGGTGCTCCGGCGGAGCCGCCGACCCTCTCCGTGCAGTGCGTGGTGGACGCGGATCAGGAGACGACCCTGGCGACGGTCGGCGTGGATGGTGGTGCCGATACGCCCGCACCGGGACCATCGGCGTCCGATGAGTGGCCCGATGACGCGGAGCAGGGACAACCCGTCGCGCCCGAGGTCGGGAAGCGGGCGAAGGAGTCCGCGTCCGCGGCAGTGCCACCGTGCGTCGGGGACCCGTTGAACGCAGAGGGCCGCGACATGGTCGCTTACGTGGCCGGCTACGCGAACGTGACCAAACTCGACGGCGCCACCAAATTCCCTCCGGCCTGCGCCCGGATCCACACGTACGACGGCGAGAACTGGTTCGAGTTCCCCTACGTGCACGCGGTCCTGAATGCGGCGATCGTGCTGGACTACAAGGGTAAGCCTCAGCTGCCGCCCACCACCGGGACGTTCCTGACGTTCGGCTTCATGCCGACGACGGCCACCCTCGAGATGACACAGATCCCTCCCGAGCCCGACTCGCCGCAGGACCGCAACGTGGTGTCCCACGGCATCACGGATCTCCTCAACGGGGGTTTCACCAAGACCACCACCAGCGTCGACATGGACTTCGTCCTCCGCCTGTACGACGTGAAGGTCAACGGCGTCCCGCTGGACGTGGGGAAGAGCTGTCGGACGGAGCGCCCGTTCCGGCTCGCCCTTGCCGGCCTGGGGACCTGGGACCCGGAGAAGGGCAACGAGGGCTACACGGTGATCACCGGAGGGGAACTGACCGGGTCGGTCACCATCCCACCCTTCGAGGGGTGCGGAGTGGGCGAGGATCTGGACAGCCTCTTCACCGCCTCCCTGTCCGGGTCTCCCGGATTCGTCAAGCAGGTACAGGGGGCGCCGTGTGTTCCCTCGACCGGTGGCGCCTGCACGCCCGAGTACCAGCCCCAGGACATTCCCAAGGCGACGCGCTGACCGAGCGGTCGCACTCGATCGTCATGTCGAGCACAGCAACTCCCAGAATCCTTAAACGAATTGAGGTAACGATGAGTCCTGCCCCGAAGACCTGGATCAAGGCCGCCGGTGCCGTCGCGGCGTCCGCCGCGCTGGTCATGCCGCTGACCGCGTCACCGGCCGGTGCCGCCACGGCCGCCGCCCAGCTGGGCGGCGCGTGGGCCCCGTTCGACCGGTGTCCGGTGGACGCCCCCGCCATGCTCGCGACGGACGGCGACACCGAAGTCCCGCTCTGCGTGACGTCCACCTCGCCCAACGGCACCATCAAGCTGGGCAACACCACGGCGACGACCGGGTCCACGAACCTGCAGTTCGGCGTCATCCAGCATCCCGCCGAAGGGACCTACACGGTCGTCCCGCCGCCGGCGGGCTCCATCGTCAGCGGAAAGACCACGATCCCCGGCGGGCTGCTGGGCATCATGTGCCCCAGCAACGTCCCTGTCATATCCGCCGTCTGCGGGCAGATCACCAACGCCACACTGAACAAGGTGACCGCCACGGTGGAGTCGGCCGGTACACCGACCGAGTTCAGCCTGGTCGCGGGGATCTCCACCGGGCCGATCGTCAAGCTGCCCGTCAAGATCCGCCTGGAGAACCCTCTGCTCGGCTCCAACTGCTACATCGGAAGCAGCAGCAACCCCGTGCTCCTGCGCCCCGGAAACCTCAGCGCTCCGACCCTGGCCGCATCAAGGTACAACGGCGACGGAACGTCGAACCCGGACGAGGGCTCGCTCATCAACCTCGACCTGTCGGGGGCGGCGCAGGGGGACAGCCAGTTCTCCGTGCCGAAGGCCAACGGCTGCGGTCTGGCCGGCATCCTCAGCTGGGCCATCGACCTCAAGGTGGGCCTGCCCGCCGGGGCCGGGTCGAACAACCTCGTCCTCAACAACGCCAAGACCTCGACGATCGGCCTCACCGCACCCGGGCTGTCCGTGCCCAACGCGGGCAAGGAGCTCTCCCAGAACTGGCACTCCGCCGTGAAGTGACCCCCGGGCCCGACGCGTCGCGCACCTTTGTCACTTGGTGCGTCCCGTCGTGCCGCCCGCCCGAGCCCGCCGCGACCGCATGCCACCCTGGTCGGGGCGGGCTTCGGCGTGTCCCGAGCGGCATTCCCGAGCCGGCTGCTTCGACTCGAAGTCCCTCACTTTTCGACAGGTTTCGCGCGCGGATTGCTCATCGGCACATAAGAAAACGGCGCCGCGCAATTACCTCGGAGAAAGTTTGTGAAGTGCTATTGCGGACTTAGGTTACTGGCCCGTAGCGTCCCGCTTGAGCAGCTCGGAAACGCATCCGTACCTGCTTGTTCGACGCACATGGAGTCCTGGTCGAGCCCCCTCGACCCGGGATTCCTCCGGGAGTTCCTCCGGCCCCGAACCCTTCCACCGGGGCGGGGTCTCCCACTCCCGGGGTCCCGTGGCTCCGGCCCCCCTGGGCCGCGGGACCCCGGAGAGCTTGCGCAGATTCCGACAAAGCCGCCGGGCGGATTTGTCAATCGGTGACAAGTGATCCACACCGAGATCGACATCCGGCGATTTCCGCTGTTCAACGGCTTGTCCTGGCGGTTTCGACGGACATAGCGTGCGCCTCCTGGTGCATGTGTGACAAGCCGTCGTTGCACGTACGGGAGCCGGAGCGCTGACAGATGACGTCGTTCACCACCACTTCGAGGGAGGGCCGATGGGAATCGAAGTAGTCGTCGAAGGCCTGACGAAATCCTTCGGCAAGCAGAACATCTGGCAGGACGTCAGCCTCACGTTGCCGGCCGGTGAGGTGAGCGTCATGCTCGGCCCTTCAGGCACCGGAAAGACTGTGTTCCTGAAATCCATCATCGGATTGCTCAAGCCGGAAAAGGGCCGGGTCCTCATCAACGGTGTCGACATGGTGAACAGCCCCGAGCGGGAAATCATGGAGACCCGGAAGCTGTTCGGCCTCATGTTCCAGGACGGCGCTCTCTTCGGTTCGATGTCGCTCTTCGACAACATCGCCTTCCCCTTGCGTGAACACACCCGCAAGAATGAGTCCGAGATCCGGCGGATCGTCATGGAGCGGATCGACATCGTCGGCCTGCTCGGCGCGGAGGAGAAGCTGCCGGGCGAAATATCCGGAGGCATGCGCAAGCGTGCCGGCCTCGCCCGGGCCCTCGTCCTGGACCCGCAGATCATCCTCTGCGACGAACCGGACTCCGGACTCGACCCGGTCCGCACCGCGTACCTCTCCCAGCTGCTCATCGACCTCAACGCGCAGATCGACGCCACGATGCTGATCGTCACCCACAACCTCGACATCGCGGCCACAGTCCCGGACAACATGGGCATGCTGTTCTGCCGCAACCTCGTCACCTTCGGGCCGCGCGAGGTGCTGCTCACCAGCGACACGCCCGTTGTCTCCCAGTTCCTCGCCGGACGCAGGGAAGGCCCCATCGGGATGTCGGAGGAGAAGGACGCGGCCACCCTCGCCGCCGAGCAGACGAACGGCCACGTATACGCCGCAGGGCCCCGCACCGTGGTTCCCCAGCTGGAACCCTCACCCGGGATGCCCGTACGGCAGGCGGCCCTGCGCCGCCGGGAGCGGGTCATCTCCATGATGGGCCAGCTGCCGGAGGCCGCCCGCACGGCCATCATGAACAGCTACACGCCGACCTTGGACGGTGGGCGCCGATGACGGCACCGCTGCCCGTACGCCCCCCGGCGGAGCCCGCCCCCGAGAAGGCCCCTCAGGAGGTACCGGGGCAGAGGCAGCCCTCGCGGCTCCTCGCCCCGCTGCGCCAGACCGGCCAGCTGTTCGCGCTCGCTCTGGCGGTCTCCCGGGCCATCTTCCGCAGGCCCTTCCAGGTACGGGAGTTCATCGAACAGTTCTGGTTCGTCGCCAGCGTCACGATTCTGCCCGCCGCCCTGGTCTCCATCCCGTTCGGCGCCGTCATCGCCCTCCAGGTCGGCTCGCTCACCGAGCAGCTCGGCGCACAGTCCTTCACCGGCGGCGCCAGCGTCCTCGCCGTCATCCAGCAGGCCAGCCCGCTCATCGTGGCGCTGCTGATCTCGGGAGCGGCCGGCTCGGCCATCTGCGCCGACCTCGGATCGCGGAAGATCCGCGAGGAGCTCGACGCGATGGAGGTCATGGGCGTCTCGCCCATCCAGCGGCTCGTCGTCCCGCGGGTCCTCGCCACCATGCTCGTCGCCGTCCTGCTCAACGGACTGGTGTCCGTGGTCGGCACGCTCGGCGGCTACTTCTTCAACGTGATCATGCAGGACGGCACACCGGGCGCCTACCTCGCCAGCTTCTCCGCCCTCGCGCAGCTGCCCGACCTGTACATCGGCGAACTCAAGGCGCTGATCTTCGGCTTCATCGCCGGCATCGTCGCCGCCTACCGCGGGCTGAACCCGCGCGGCGGTCCCAAGGGCGTGGGCGACGCGGTCAACCAGTCGGTCGTCATCACCTTCATGCTCCTGTTCTTCGTGAACATGGTCCTCACGGCGATCTACCTCCAGATCGTCCCCCCGAAGGGGGGCTGACCGGTGTCGATACTCAGCCGGCTCGACCGGTCGGGTGACCAGCTCACCTTCTACGTACGGGCCCTCATCTGGATCCCCAGGACCCTGCGCCGCTACCTCAAGGAGGTCCAGCGGCTCCTCGCCGAGGTCGCCTTCGGCAGCGGCGGCCTGGGCGTCATCGGCGGAACCATCGGCGTGATGATCGCGATGACCCTCGCCACCGGTTCGGTCGTCGGCCTCCAGGGCTACGCGGCCCTCGACCAGATCGGCACCTCCGCGTTCACCGGCTTCATCTCCGCGTACTTCAACACCCGTGAGATCGCCCCGCTCGTGGCCGGGCTGGCCCTCTCCGCGACCGTCGGCGCGGGCTTCACCGCCCAGCTCGGCGCGATGCGGATCAACGAGGAGGTCGACGCGCTCGAAGCGATGGGTGTGCGGTCCATGCCCTACCTCGTCACCACCCGCATCATCGCCGGCGTCGTCGCGATCATCCCCCTGTACGCCATCGGGCTGCTCTCCTCCTACCTGGCCTCCCGCTCCATCACGGTCCTGTTCAACGGCCAGTCCGCGGGCACCTACGACCACTACTTCAATCTCTTCCTCTCCCCGGACGACGTGCTCCTGTCGGTGCTCAAGGTGCTGATCTTCAGCGTGCTGGTGATCCTTGCCCACTGCTACTACGGCTTCCACGCCACCGGCGGCCCCGCCGGGGTCGGCGTGGCCGTGGGCCGGTCGGTACGCAACGCCATCGTGCTCATCAGCGTCACCGACTTCTTCCTCTCGCTCGCCATCTGGGGCGCGACGACAACGGTGAAGGTGGCCGGCTGATGCCCTCGTCCACGGCGCAGACGGTGCGCCGCAGAATCGCCGGCGTGGCCTTCGTGCTCGTGCCCGTCGTGCTCGTGTGGGTATCGGTCTCGGTGTACGAGAAGGACTTCAGCGACGACGCCACCGTGACCGTACGCACCGGGAGCGTCGGCAACGAGATGCATGACAACGCCGACGTGAAACTGCGCGGTGTCGTCATCGGACAGGTGCGCGACATCGCGGCCGACGGCGACGGGGCGCGCCTGACCCTTGCCATCCAGCCCGACAGGCTCCGGCAGATACCCGCCGACGTGACCGCCCAGATGCTGCCGACCACCCTCTTCGGCGAGCGGTTCGTCGCTCTCGTGCCGCCGCAGGTTCCTTCCGCGCATACCCTGCAGGCGGGTTCCGTGATCCCGCAGGACCGCTCCAGCAACGCCATCGAGCTGGAGGAAGTCCTCGACAACGTCCTGCCGATGCTGACCGCGGTCAAACCGGAGAAGCTCGCCGCCACGCTCAACGCCGTCTCACAGGCCCTCGAGGGGCGCGGCGACAAACTCGGCGACACGCTGGTCACACTCGACGCCCACCTCAAGGAGTTCAACCCCCAACTGCCCACGCTGAACGCGGACATCAAGGAACTCGTCAAGGTGAGCGCCCTCTACGCGGACGCCGCCCCCGACGTCCTGGACGCGCTCACCGACTTCACCACCACCAGCGGCACCATCGCCGAACAGCAGGCGGAACTCGCCGATCTGTACGGGTCCACCACCGCGTCCGCCCAGGACGTCACGTCGTTCCTGCGGCGGAACAAGGACAACCTCATCCGGCTCTCCGCAGCGGGCCGGCCGACGCTGGAACTCCTCGCCGAGTACTCGGACGCGTTCCCGTGCACCCTGCGCACGATGGCGGGCTTCGTGCCGGCCATGGACAAGGCGCTGGGCAAGGGCACCGATCAGCCCGGCCTCCACGTCACCCTCAAGGCCGTGAAGTCGAAGGGAAGGTACGTGGCAGGCAAGGACACCCCGGTCTACAGCGCGACCGGCGGCCCGCACTGCTACTCGGTTCCGTACGTGGGCAGTACGGTCCCGACCGCCGATGCCCGCGCCACCGAAACGGACACCGGCCCGGCGGCGGGGGACAAGGCCACCGCGTCCGCCACCACCGACACCGCCTTGGGCATGCCCAACTCCCCCCAGGAGAGCCGGCTCGTCAACGAACTCGTCGCCCCCTCACTGAAAGTGCAGCCGCAGTCCCTGCCCGACTGGAGCAGCGTGCTCATCGGTCCGGCCTTCCGCGGTGCGGAGGTGAAGCTCAAGTGAAGCGCCGCTCCCTCGCGGGACCGCTCGCGAAATCCATCGTCTTCGTCGTGGTGACCGTCCTGGCCACCACCGTCCTGGCCCTCTCCATCGCCAACACGGGGGTCGGCGACACGACGACGTACCGGGCGAGGTTCACGGACGCCACCGGACTGGTCGTCGGTGACAGCGTCCGGATCGCCGGAGTCAAGGTCGGACAGGTCGAATCGATCGAGGTGGCCGACAAGCGGCTGGCCGAGGTCGCCTTCGCCGTCCGCAAGGGCCGCAAGCTGCCCGCCTCCGTGACCGCGTCGATCAAATACCTCAACATGGTCGGCCAGCGCTTCGTCGACCTGGACCAGGGGGCGGGCCCCGTCGGCAGGAGCTTCGCCGCGGGGGCGACCATCCCGCTCTCCCGCACGACCCCGGCCCTGGACCTCACCCAGCTCTTCAACGGGTTCCAGCCGCTCTTCGAAGGGCTGTCCCCGCCGGACGTCAACCAGCTCGCGGGCTCCATCGTCCAGGTGCTCCAGGGCGAGGGCGGCACCGTCGACAGCATCCTCTCCCACGTCGGATCGCTGACCGGCACCGTCGCGGCCAAGGACAAGGTGATCGGCGAGGTGATCAAGAACCTCAACACGGTCCTGAAGACCGTCAACGACCGTGAGGCGGGCTTCAACGACCTCGTCGTCACCCTCCAGAAGCTCGTCACCGGCTTCTCCGGCGACCGCAAGCCCCTCGGCGAAGCGGTCACGGCCATGGGCGCGCTCACGACCGTCACCGCCGGTCTCCTCGAGGACGGACGCAAGCCGCTCAAGGAAGACATCAAACAACTGGGCCGTCTCACCGGTCAGTTGGAGAAGGGGCAGCCGCAGATCGAGAGCTTCCTCGCGAAGACCCCCGCCAAGATGGAGGCAATCACCCGCCTCACCTCGTACGGCTCGTGGCTCAACCTCTACCTGTGCGAGGCCAAGGTTTCCGGAGTGAGCACCGAGGACGGCAGCGCCCCGCCCACCGGCATCGCGATCACCCGACCGAGGTGCCTGGCATGAGAATCAAGCCCGTACGGGAACGCAACCCCGTGGCCGTCAGCATCGTCGGACTCCTCGTCCTGTCCCTCCTGGGCCTGGCCGCCTACCGCGCCGACGCGCTGCCCTTCATCGGGGGCGGAACCACCTACAGCGCCGACTTCACCGAGTCGGCCGGACTCGACAGCGGCGACGAGGTGCGGATCGCCGGCGTCAAGGTCGGAGAGGTCACCGGCGTCTCGCTCGACGGCGCCAAGGTGAAGGTCGACTTCAAGGTGAAGGACGCCTGGATCGGGAACTCCTCCACCGTCGGGATCGCCATCAAGACCCTCCTCGGTGACAAGTACCTCGCCGTCGACCCGCTCGGCAACGCCCCGCAGGACCCCGGCTCCCGCATCACCGCGAGCCGCACCACCTCCCCGTACGACGTCACCCAGGCGTTCAACGGACTCGGCGAGACCATCGGGGAGATCGACACCGCCCAGCTCGCCCGGAGCTTCGAGACGATCTCCGAAACCTTCAAGGACTCCCCGCCCGACGTGCGCAGCGCGGCGAACGGGCTCTCGGCACTCTCCAGGACCGTCTCCGAACGCGACGCGCAGCTCGCCACCCTGCTCAAGGGCAGCAAGCAGCTCACCAAGACACTCGCCGACAAGAAGAGCAGCTTCGAAACCCTTCTGGAGGACGGCAACCTGCTCCTCGGCGAGATCCAGGCACGCCGCGACTCCATCCATCTGCTGCTCACAGGAACCCGGAACCTCGGCACCCAGCTCACCGGGCTCGTCACGGACAACGACAAGCAGCTGAAACCCACGCTGGACTCGCTCGGCCGGGTCACCGCCGTCCTGGTGAAGAACCGCAAGAGCCTCGACAAGGTGCTCGCGACGGCCGGCTCCTACAACCGGCTCGTGGGCAACACACTCGGCAACGGCCGCTGGTTCGACAACTACGTGTGCGGAGTCGTCCCGAAGGACTACCTGCCCGTCGGAACCCTTCCCGAGGACGACTGCATGCCGCCGAAGCAGGGGGGCCGCTGACATGAGACCCGCACGCATCATCGGCATCGGCGCCGGACTCGCCGTCGTCGCCGTGGCCGCCACCTCCGGTGTGATGGCCATGGACGACGCCGGTAGGACGACGGTCACCGCCTACTTCGACCAGGCCACCGGGGTGTACGCCGGCTCGGACCTGCGGATCCTGGGCGTGAAGGTCGGCACCGTCGAATCCGTGGAACCGAGGGGCAAGGAGGTCGCGGTCACCCTGCGGCTCGACGAGGGCGTCAAGGTCCCCGAGGAGGCCCACGCCGTCGTCGTCGCCCCCAGCCTGGTCGCCGACCGCTACGTCCAGCTCGCGCCCGCGTACAGCGGAGGGGCGCAGATCGAGGACCACGCCGTACTGCCCGCCGCGAACAACGCGACGCCGATCGAGGTCGACCAGCTGTACGAGTCGATCACGGAGCTCTCCACGGCGCTCGGCCCGGACGGAGCCAACGCGGACGGAGCCCTGGCCGGACTGCTGGAGACCGGCGCGAAGAACCTCGACGGCAACGGAAAGGCCATCGGGGACTCCATCGAGCAGTTCGGCAAAGCGACGAAGACGCTCGACAGGAGCAGCGGGAACCTCTTCGACACCCTCACCTACCTGCAGACCTTCACCACGATGCTGAAGGAGAACGACGGCAACGTGCGTGCCGCCGAGCAGCAGCTCAACTCCGTCACCGGATTCCTCGCCGACGACAAGAAGAACCTGAGCGCGGCCCTGAAGGAGCTCGGTAAGGCGCTCGGCCAGGTCAAGGGCTTCATCCAGAAGCACCGCGGTGCCCTCAAGGAGAACGTCGACCTCCTGGTGCCGCTCACCCAGACCCTGGTCGACCAGCGCGCCTCGCTCGCGGAGTCCCTCGACACGCTGCCGCTCGCGGCAACCAACGTCCTGAACGCCTACGACCCGGCGAACCGCACCCTCAACGGCCGCACGAACCTCAACGAGCTGTCCATGGGCGGACCGCTCACCGAGGCAGAGGCAGCGGGTCTGGAAGGTCTGGCCCCGGTGGACGCCACCCGGCAGAAGGCGCTGCCCGTGCTGCCTCTGCCCGCGATCGGCACCGTCTACGGCACCCCGGGGAAGACCCGGACTCAGGAGAAGAAGGAGGCGAACCGATGAGCCGTGCCCTGCGCAGACCCGGAGCCCGCACGACCACGGGCCTCGCCGCCCTGCTCGCCGCCGGTGTCGGCCTCGCCCTCGTCGTCACCAGCGTCGACATGCCTTCCTTCACCGGCATCGACCAGGTGCCGCTGCCCGGCGGCGCCGACCTCGGAGACCACCCGTACGAGATCACCGCCGAGTTCGGGGACGTCCTCAGCCTCGCGCCGCAGTCCTCGGTCAAGGTCAACGACGTGGCGGTCGGCAGGGTCACCAAGATCTCGCTCACCCCCGGCGGCTGGACCGCGAAGGTCACCATGCGGGTCAACGGGAAGATCAAGATGCCCGCCAACGCGTACGCCCACCTCGAACAGTCCAGCCTCCTCGGCGAGAAGTACATCCAGCTCTCACCGCCCGCCGCCGGCACGGCCGAGGGCGCCCTCGCGGACGGCGACCGGATCCCGCTCACGCGCACCAACCGCAACCCCGAGGTCGAAGAGGTCTTCGGCGCCCTGTCGATGCTCCTCAACGGCGGGGGCATCAACCAGCTCAAGACCATCACCACCGAACTCAACAAGGCACTGGCCGGGCAGGAACCCCAGATCCGTTCGATGCTCAGCCGCGTCGACACGCTCGTCACCAACCTGGACGACCACAAGGAAGACATCACCGAGGCGCTCGACGGCGTCAACCGCCTCGCCGCCACCCTCGCCACCCGCAAACAGGACGTCGGCACCGTCCTCACCGGGCTGAGCCCCGGAATGAAGGTCCTGGAGAAGCAACGCGGTTCGCTCCTGACCATGTTGCGCTCGCTCGACACGCTCTCCACCGTCGCCGTCGAGACGATCAACCGGAGCAAGGCCGACACGATCGCGGACCTCAAGGCGATCGCCCCCACCCTCCGGGCCCTCGCCGACTCGGGCCAGGACCTGCCCGACTCCCTCCAGGTGCTGCTCACCTACCCGTTCACCGACGAGGTGCTGCGCGGAGTGAAGGGCGACTACCTCAACGTCTACCTGGATGTGACGGCCATACCCGGAACCCAGATCATCCCGGCACTCACCCCGGCCACCACGCCACCTGCCCGGCAGAAGGCGGCACTGCCCCTGCCCCTTCCCTCGATCACGACACCGGGAACGGAGGGCACCAGCCGATGATCACGCTCGCCATCCGGCTCAAGAACATCGCCTTTCTCGTCATCGCGGTGCTCGTACTGGGCTACCTCGGTGTGCGGTACGCCGACCTCGGCCACTACGTAGGCCTGCGCAGCTACTACACGGTGACGGTGCAACTGCCGCAGACCGGCGGCCTGTACACCCACTCCAACGTCTCCTACCGGGGCGTGTCCGTCGGCAGGGTCGGCCCGATCGAACTCACCGACGACGGTGTCGAGGCCGAACTGCGCATCGAGAACGACGCACCGCGCATCCCGGACAGCCTGGAGGCAGTCGTCGCCAACCTCTCCGCCGTCGGCGAGCAGTACATCGACCTGCGGCCCACCCGTGCGGACGGTCCCTTCCTGGAGAACGGCTCGGTCATCGACCAGGCCGACACCACGATCCCCGCCCCCGTCACCAACGTCCTCACCAGCGTCAACGACCTGACGGCGTCCGTCGACGCGGAAGCGCTGCGCACCGTCGTCGAGGAATTCGGTGCGGCTTTCGACGGGCGCGGTGACGACCTCCAGGTCCTGCTGGACACCGGCAGCGAGTTCGTCGAAGCGGCGGACGAGGCACTGCCGACCACCACGAAGCTCATGGCCGACGGCGAGACCGTGCTGCGTACCCAGGTCGAACAGGGCGACGCCCTCAAGGGCTTCGCGTCCGGTGCCGAGGAACTCGCCGCCGAACTCAAGGGATCGGACAGCGACCTGCGCCGGCTGATCGCCACCGCGCCCGACGCGACCGCGCAGATCAGCGGGCTGCTGCGTGACGTGGAACCCGGCTTCGGCGTCGTCGTCGCCAACCTCCTCACCACCTCCGAGGTCGCCGTCACCCGGCAGCGCGGACTGGAGGAACTCCTGGTGAGAGTCCCCGCGGTCGCCGCAGCGGGAGCGAGCGCGGTCGACGAGGACGGGGCCCGCTTCGGTATGTCCGTCACCTTCTTCGAGCCACTGCCCTGCACCGCCGGATACGGTTCCACGACCTACCGCAGGGGCACCGACCTCTCACCCGCCCCCGCCGTCAACACCAAGGCCCGCTGCGCCTCATCGCCCGGCACCGGGATCAACGTCCGCGGCAGCGCGAACGCCCCCAGGGGCGGGCCCGTGCCCGAACCGGCCGTGCCCGGCCCGCTCCTCACCGGCACCGGCACCGACGGGGACCGGCTCCCGGGTGCGTTCGGCACCACCGGCGGTACATCGTCGGCGCCCCAGGGCATGGCCGGCCTGCTGGGCCTCGGAGGTGGGCTGTGAACGCCCGGACGAAGAGCCTGAGCGGCTGGGCCGTGCTCATCGCCGCCGTACTGATCTGCGCGCTCGGCGGCTGGTCGTACGCGCAGGCGCGGGGCGACGACACCCTGTCGTACGCGAAGAGCCGTGACGCCGCCCTCGACGACGGGAAGCGGCACCTCGCCCGGCTGAACACCATGGACGGCAAGGACGGTACGTCCGTCGCGTCGGGGCTCGACGCATGGCTCGCCTCATCGACGGGACCGTTGCACGACGGGCTGAGGAACAGCCGCAGGAAGGACGCGAGCGAGCTCACCGAGGCCGGTGCCACGGCACGCGGGAAGGTCACCGACGCCGCGCTCACCGCGCTCGACGAACGCGCCGGGACCGCCGCGATGATCGCGACCGTCGACGTCGAGGTCACTCCGCGCACCGGAAAGGGCGGCACGGAGCGCAAGCGCTTCGAGGCGAGCCTCGCCCGGACCGGTGACGGCTGGAAGGTCAAGGTACTTGAGGCCATACCCGTCGGGAGCGGCACATGAAGCAGACCGGAGGGACCACGGTGACGATCACCGCCCCCGACACCACCCCGGATCTGGAGACGGGAGAGACCGGTGCCGACGAGGGGGCCGCACCGGGCCGCGGACGGCTGGCCCGAACCCTCGCCGCGGTCCTGGTCGTCGTCCTGCTCGCGGCCGCCGGCGCGTTCTTTGTCGCGGGGCAGCAACTCCGCGACACCCCCGCCACATCCAACCGCGCGCTGACCGACACGGCGGCGACCACCAGGGTCGCGGGCGATGTCAGCAACGCACTGGGCAAGGTCTTCTCGTACAGCCCGCAGGCCACCGCCGTGACCAAGGAGTCGGCGAAGCAACTGCTGGCGGGCAAGGCGCTCCAGCAGTACGCGGCGCTGTTCGGCCAGGTCGAGAAGCAGGCCGCCGACCAGAAGCTGACGCTCACCACCCACGTCGTACGCGCGGGAGTGACCCGGCTCAGTGGCAGCAGCGCCCATCTGCTCGTCTTTCTCGACCAGGTCTACGAGCGCGAGGGGAAGGCCGCCACCACCGCGGCGGCCCAGCTGTCCGTCACCGCCGAACTGCGGGACGGACGCTGGCAGATCGTCGAGATCACCTCCAGGTAAGGGGAGAGGCACCGATGGCACGGGTACGGACGACGAGGAATCCACTGCTGGCGGCAGCGATCGCGCTGACCGCCGTGGCGGCGGTCGCGGCGGGCTGGGGCGGCTGGTCCCGGTACGACGCCGCTCACGACGACTCGGCGGCCTACGCGCAGGCCCGCGACGACGCGCTGGCCGCAGGGGAACAGGCCGTGCAGAACATGAACACGCTCGACCACGCGAAGCTCGACCAGGGCCTCGACAGCTGGGAGGACTCGACGACGGGCGACCTCCACAAGCAACTCGTGGACGGACGCGACGGGTTCGCCGAGCAGATCGAGGCGGCCGGGACCGTCAGCACGGCCGAGGTGCTGTCGGGAGCGGTGACGGAACTGGACGAACGGGCCGGTAGGGCCGGCGTGATGGTCGCGGTGCGGGTCACCGTGACCGCGCCGGAAGGCAAGCCCGCGGTGAAGGAGAGCCGGATGCTCGGGCAGCTCACCCGTACCTCCGAGGGGTGGAAGCTCAGCGCCCTCGGCCAGGCGCCCGTCGGTAACTCCGCCGGCTGACACCGCCGCCCCCGGCCCCCGCCTTCGAGAGGACCCCACAGATGTCGACGACCCGTCACCTCGTGAACCGCCAGCGACGGTTGGCCTCCGCCGCAACCGCGACCGCCCCGCCCCGGGGGCGCGCCACCCCCGACCGGCCGCCCGTGGAGAACGGGCCGGCCGCGGACGATTCCGCGGACGACGCAGCCGCAGGTGCAACAGCGCCGGTGGACACGGACGTTGAGGATCCCGGCGCGGATCAGGGGTCCGTGGAGGAGGAGCCCGGGACCCTGCGCAAGCGCCCGCCCCGGCTCCGCATCCGGCTCCCCGCCGTCCTCTGCGCCGCCACCGTGCTCCTCGGCGCCTTCGCCGCATGGGCGTTCGCCTCCGCCGGCACACTGCGAGACGACCCGAGCCGGCAGAACAGCGCCCTCACCGACATCAGCCGGACCAGCGAGGTGAAGGGTCAGATCACCGAGGCGGTCGGCGCCGTGTTCTCGTACAACTACGCCTCGCCCGCGAAGTCCGACCGGGCGGCACGAGCCCATCTGGTCGGCCGGGCGGTGCAGCAACACAAGGACATGCTCGCCGAGGTACGCGCGCAGGCGCCGAAGCAGAAGCTCGTGCTCACCACGACCGTCACCCAGAGCGGCGTCGAACGGCTCGACGGCGACCGGGCCCGGCTCCTCGTCTTCGCCGACCAGAGCAACACCCGTACGGGCAAGGCGGAAGAGACGACCTACGCGGCGGCGATGTTCGCCGTGGACGCCGTGCGCCGCGGCGACACCTGGCGGATCTCCGCCATCGACACGTTCACCCAGTGACCCCGGGAGGGGAGGGAGCACGCATGAGGTTCAACGGAACAATGCGCCGCGGACTCACCGGCACGGCCACGGCCGTTGCCGCCATGGCCGCGCTCACCGCGTCCCAGGCACCCGGGCTCGTCGGCGGGTCCGACGACAGGCTGGCCGCGGCGGCGGACGACGTGGTCTGGACACAGGTGCCCAACGACGACAGCTACCACACGGAACTGCCGCCACTGGACACACCCGAGCCGCCGACGTCCGGCACGAGGCCGAACCCGGTCGTCGCACCGGCCTGGGCCGAAGCGGGCATTCCGGCGACGGTCTTCTCCGCGTACCGCAAGGCCGAGAACGCGCTGGGCCGTACCGACCCCGGATGCCGGCTCCCCTGGCAGTTGCTCGCGGCGATCGGCAAGGTCGAGTCGGGGCAGGCGCGCGGGGGACAGGTCGACGCCGGGGGCACCACGCTCTCCCCGATCCTCGGCCCCGTCCTCAACGGTGCGGGTTTCGCCAACATTCCGGACACGGACGGCGGTGTGTACGACGGTGACACCCGCTACGACCGGGCGGTCGGACCGATGCAGTTCATCCCCTCCACGTGGGCGCACTGGGGGAGGGACGGCAATGGTGACGGGCGCAAGGACCCCGACAACATCTTCGACGCCGCACTCGCCGCCGGGCACTACCTCTGTGCGGGGACGCGCAACCTGACGGTGCGGGGCGACCTCGACCGGGCGATCCTCAGCTACAACCACTCGGACACCTATCTGCGCACGGTGCTGTCCTGGCTGGAGTTCTACCGCAAGGGCACCCACCCCGTCGCCGACGGCAGCGGTGTGATCCCCAGGAGCCCCGGAGCGGGCGGCACCACCCCACCCAAGGCACCGGTCGGCGGCCCCGGCCGCCCGGACGACGACGGCGGCATCATCGTCGGCCCGCAGCCCACCCGGACCCCCGGACCCTCGACCTCACCCGGTCCCTCACCCTCGGACTCCGCCACCCCGGAACCCAGCGGTTCCCCGACGGACCCGGGCCCCAGCCCCGACCCGACCGCCACCGGGCCCACGGACCCGACCACCGATCCGGATCCCACGACGTCGCCCGACCCGACCACGGACCCCGGCACGTCACCGGACCCGGACCCCAGCACCTCCCAGCCGGGCTGCCCGACGGAGTCCGCGGAGCCCGGCCCGTCACCCACCACGACGCCCTCCGACGCACCCACGGACGATCCCTGCGCGACCCCCGCCGTGTGAGCGTCAGCCGGTCGGAAGCACCTCGGACAGGTCGTACCGCACCACTTCCTCCAGTTGCCCGTAGGTGCAGCCGGCGGGGGTGCGGTCCGGCCGCCACCGCCGGAACTGGGTGGTGTGGCGGAAACGGTCGCCCTCCATGTGGTCGTAGGCCACCTCGCAGACCCGCTCGGGGCCGAGTGCCACCCAGGACAGGTCCTTCTTGCCCGACCAGCGGCTCGGTGCCCCGGGCAGCCGTGACCCCTCGTGGGCGGCCGCGTCCGCCCAGGCCGCCCAGGGGTGCTCGGCGGGATCGATCCGCAGGGGTTCCAGCTCCTCGATGAGCTCGGCGCGCCGCTTCATCGGGAAGGCCGCACAGACCCCCACGTGCTGGAGCGCGCCGTCGGAGTCGTACAGCCCCAGCAGCAGGGATCCCACCACGGGGCCGCTCTTGTGGAAGCGGTAACCGGCCACCACGCAGTCGGCGGTCCGCGCGTGCTTGATCTTGTACATCGCGCGGACGTCGGGCCGGTAGGGCAGGTCGAGCGGCTTGGCGACCACGCCGTCGAGCCCCGCACCCTCGTACCGTTCGAACCATTCCTGGGCGACGACGGGATCCGTCGTGGCCGGAGCGAGGTGGACGGGGGCGGACGCACCGGAGAGCGCCGTCTCCAGCAGGGCCCGCCGTTCGGTCTGCACCGCGCTCAGCAGAGACCGGTCCTCCAGCGCGAGGATGTCGAAGGCCACCAGGCTGGACGGCGTCTGCTCGGCCAGCATCCGCACCCGCGAATCGGCCGGATGAATGCGTTCGCTCAGCCGGTCGAAGTCCAGCCGCCCCCCGTGCGCCACCACGATCTCCCCGTCGATCACACAGCGGGGCGGGAGGTTCTCCCGCAACGCCGTGACCAGCTCGGGGAAGTAGCGGGTGAGCGGCTTCCCGGTCCGGCTGCCGATCACCACCTCGTCGCCGTCCCGGTGCACGATCGCCCGGAAGCCGTCCCACTTCGCCTCGTACTGCATGCCCGGGGGAATGGCGGAGACGGACTTGGCGAGCATCGGTTTCACGGGAGGCATCACGGGCAGGTCCATGAACCGATTCTGGACCGTTCCGCGGAACGCGTCTCCCGATATGCGGCATATGTGAGCCGGGCCTACGGTGGCCGACATGGGAGCAGCGGTGGAGCTGGAAGCAGACGGACGGGCCGTACGGCTGTCCAACCCGGACAAGGTCTACTTCCCAGAAAAGGGCTATACCAAGAGGGACGTGGCCGAGTACTTCCTGGCCGTGGGGCCCGGTATCCTCCGCGCCCTGCGCGAGCGGCCGACCACCCTCCAGCGCTTCGTCGACGGTGTGGAGGGCGACTTCTTCTACCAGAAGCGTGCGCCGAAGAACATCCCCGACTGGACCCCCACCGCCCGCATCGAGTTCCCGAGCGGCCGTCACGCCGACGAGATGTGCCCCACCGAGCTCGGCGCCGTCCTGTGGGCGGCCAACCTGGGCACGCTGACCTTCCACCCCTGGCCGGTGCGCAGGGCCGACACCGACCACCCCGACGAGCTGCGCATCGACCTCGACCCGCAACCCGGCACCGACTACGCCGATGCGGTGAGGGCGGCCCACGAACTGCGGTCCGTCCTCGACGACCACGGGCTGCGCGGCTGGCCCAAGACCTCGGGCGGGCGGGGCATCCACGTATTCGTACCCATCGTGCCCGAGTGGACCTTCACCCAGGTCCGGCGTGCCGCGATCGCCGTGGGACGGGAACTCGAACGCCGTATGCCGGACCGGGTCACCACCGCCTGGTGGAAGGAGGAGCGCGGCGAGCGGATCTTCGTCGACTACAACCAGACCGCCCGCGACCGGACCATCGCCTCGGCCTACTCCGTACGCCCCCGCCCGCACGCCCCGGTCTCCGCTCCGCTGCGCTGGGAGGAGGTCGACGACGCCGAGCCGCGCGACTTCGACATCCGGACCATGCCCGTGCGGTACGCCGAGGTGGGCGACCTGCACGCCGACATGGACGACCACGCCTTCCGGCTCGACAAGCTGCTGGAGCTGGCCACGCGCGACGAGCACGAGCACAAACTCGGAGACCTGCCGTATCCGCCGGAGTACCCGAAGATGCCCGGCGAACCGAAGCGGGTGCAGCCCAGCCGCGCCCGGCACGACGACGGCAACGAGGCATGAACGCCGGACAGACGGCTGAGCACGGAGCGCACGGCAGACCCCCGACACGGCGCGAGAAGTGGGAGGCGTACAAGCAGTCGCCGTACTTCCCGGCACTGGTCCTGCTCTTCATCCTGGCCGCCGCGGCCGGACTCTTCGCCGGCTCCTACACCTATGCGATGGCCAACCCGACCCCGCACCGGATTCCGGCCGCCGTGCTCAGCGGCGCCGACGTGGCGCGCGGCAGGGCGTTCGTCGACGGCATGGAGAAGGCGCTCGACACCTCCCTGGAACTGCACAGGTACGGGACCCGGGCCGAGGCACGCCGGGCACTGGACGAACAGAAGGTCTTCGTGATCCTGCGTACGGTCGGCGACGGGGTGGCGATGGACGTCGCTGCGGCGTCCGGCGCCACCGTCGCGGACCTGCTCGCCGAGACCGGTGTGAAGGTCGCGGACACCCTCGGCATCCCCCTCACGGTCAAGGACGTCAAACCCCTGCAGAGGGGTGACCCGCGCGGTCTGGCTCTCTTCTACATCTCCCTCGCCGCCGTCATCATCGGCTTCGTGGGAGCGATCCAGCTCAGCGTGCACGCCCGCGAGCTGCTCCCGCTGGAGCGGATCGCGTTCACGGTGGGGTACGCGCTCCTCGGCGGCTTCGCCATCGCGGCCGTCGTGGACTGGGGACTCGGCGCGGTGGACCTGCCGTTCGTCCAGTCCTGGCTGATCCTGTCGCTCACGATGTTCACCTCGGGCATGGTCTTCACCATGTTCAACACCCTCATGGGGCGCTGGGCGATGATCCCCACCTGGGGCGTCATGGTGCTGATCGGCAACCCCTCGTCGGGCGGCGCGGTGTCCTGGCCGCTGCTGCCTTCCCTGCTGGGGCACATCGGCCGCTGGCTGCCTCCGGGTGCCTCGGTCAATGCCCAGCACACGGCGGTCTACTACCAGGGCCACCAGTTCGTCTTCCCGTACCTGGTGCTCGCCGCCTGGTCGTTGGTGTCCTGCACGGTGTTCTGGGTGTGGCGCCACCGGCACCCCGGAGGCCGCGGTCACGTGCCTGAGCACGCGGCCGCGGCCTCCTGAGTGTTCTCCGGTGCTACCGAGATTCATTCGCAGTGCATCGGGCTTCAGCCCGGTGATGAAGTGAATCTCGTGATTACGGCGCGGAGCGTCGCGGTGTCGTTCCGGCGGAGCCGGACACTGCGGGCATAGGGGTGAGGCGGGGAACGGGTGTTCCCGACGACATCGAGTGGTGTGTGTTCGTACGATCACCGAATGCAGCTTCGGTACGCCTTCCGCCTGTACCCGGAGCCCGGTCAACGCGCGGCGTTGGCCAGGGCGTTCGGGTGTGCACGGGTGGTGTTCAACGACGCGGTACGGGCCCGGGAGGACGCCCGCACCGCGGGCCTGCCGGTGCCGAACGCGGCCGAGCTGTCGAAACGGCTGATCACCCAGGCCCGGCACACGGTCGAGCGCTGCTGGCTGGGTGAGGTCTCCTCGGTGGTGCTGCAGCAGGCTCTTCGGGATGTGGAGGCCGCGTACAAGAACTTCTTCGCCTCCCTCAAAGGGGAGCGCAAGGGGAAGCGGGTGGGTGCGCCGCGTTTCAAGTCGCGTAAGGACACCCGGCAGTCGATCCGGTTCACCGCCAACGCCCGCTGGAAGATCACTGAGACGGGGCGGCTGTCCCTGCCGAAGATCGGTGACGTGAGGGTCAAGTGGTCGCGGGTCCTGCCCGCCGCGCCCTCCAGTGTGACGGTGATCCTGGACTCGGCGGGGCGGTATTTTGCCTCGTTCGTCATCGACACGGACTCCGAAACGGACCGGGCGCGCTGGGATGAGCCGGAGCCGGGCAGCGCCGTCGGCATCGACCTGGGGCTCACCCACTTCGCGGTCCTCTCCGACGGAACCAAGATCTGTTCCCCGCGGTTTCTGCGCCGGGCGGAGAAGAAGCTGAAGAAAGCCCAGCGGGAGCTGTCCCGCAAACAGAAGGGATCGAAGAACCGGGCTAAGGCCCGCTCGAAGGTCGCCCGCGCTCACGCGGCTGTGGCTGACGCGCGCAAGGAGTTCCACCATCAGCTCTCCACTCAGTTGATTCGCGAGAACCAAGCGGTCGCGGTGGAGAATCTGGCGGTCTCGGGACTGGCGCGCACCCGGCTGGCGAAGAGTGTGCATGACGCGGGCTGGTCACAGTTCGTGGCCATGTTGGAGTACAAGGCGCAGCGGTACGGGCGGACCTTCATCAAGATCGGCCGGTTCGAGCCCACCAGTCAGGTGTGCTCCACCTGCGGGCATCGGGACGGGCCCAAACCCCTGCACGTACGGGAGTGGACCTGCCCCATGTGTGGCACCGTCCACGACCGGGACACCAACGCCGCGATCAACGTCAAACAGGCCGCCGGACTGGCGGCATCGGCCTGCGGAGCGCCGGTAAGACCAGAACCAGTTCTGGCACAGCGCGAAGAAGCAGGAAGCCATGGAACCCCACCCGAACCTGTGCCGCGTAGCGGCACAGGTTCGGGTGGGGACGGCCAGAATCCTCGGGCTTCAGCCCGAGGAGCATGTCAAAGCTCCTGGATGCGGATGTCGCGGTAGGAGATCACGTCCGTGGTGCTGTGGACCTGGAGCCCGATGTAACCGGAGCTGAACCGCCGGCCGTCGGTACCCGGGTCGTCGCCCCGCGGCGGTTCGAAGAGCTGACCGCCGGTGTTGTCGAACTCGTTCAGCAGGACACCGTTGCGGTAGACCGAGTAGTGCTGGTCCACCACCCGGATCTCGTAGTCGTTCCAGGTGCCCTTGGGTGTGACCCCGGCCCCGCCGAGGCCCACGCGGTCGAAGCCGTAGACCGACCCGGTCTTGTACATGTCGCCGTCGGGCCGGTCGTTGACCTGGATCTCATGGCCGTACTTGATGGCGACCCACTCCGGGCGCGACTCCTCCGGGTGGTCGTGCACGTTCGGGAAGCGGACGAACACGCCGCCGTTGGCGTTGCCTGTCCCGGGAGCGTCATCACGCCACTGGAGCTTCAGCGAGAAGTCGCCGTACTGACGGGCCGGGAACCACAGCATGCCCATCCCGTCGACCGAGGTGGAGCTGGTGATCGATCCCTCCTCCGCGTTGAGCCCGAACTTCCCGCCGCCGACGTGCTGCCACGTGGAGAGGGACTCCGCGGTGCCGTCGAACAGCTTGCGATAGCCCTCGGCCTGGCCCGGCCTGCCGATGCCGGACTGCTTGGCCGCCCGGTAGATCTTCTTGTGCTCACGGGCGTCGATCGCCCCGTCGGCGAGCAGCTTGTCCAGGACCTTGTCGACGTGCTTGAGGAACAGCGCGTGCGAGGACCAGTCCTTCTCGTCCTCGATCAACTCGTTGATCGTGCAGCGGTTTCCGGTGACCCGGTTGGGGACACCCGTGTCGACCGTGCCGACGATGACGGTGAGCCGCTCGTCGAACTCGGGGCAGTTGGGCGCCGGCACTCCGCCGCTCTCGGCGATCGTGAACGACGCCTGCTTCGCCCCGGAGGTGTTGCCCGCCTTGTCCGTCGCCCGGTGCGCGAAGGTGTGGTAGCCGACCCGGTCCACGATGACGGGCGCGGTGTACGCGAGGTACGGGCCCCCGTCCAGGGAGTACTCGGTCTTCTCCACGCCCGAGTCGGCGTCGGTGGCGGTCACCGTGGCCTCGGCGCTGGTGATGAACGCGCCGTCCGAGTTCTTGTCGCCCTGTACCGACACGGACGTCTCCGGCGGTGTCTGATCCTGCGACGGCGGCTCGACGACCGTGAAGTCGACGGACTTCTCGGCGGCCGCGTTGCCGGACTTGTCGGTGGCGCGGTAGCGGATGGTGTGCGTCCCCACCTCGTGCACCATCACGGGGGCGGTGTACGGCTGCCAGGCGCCGTCCGCCCCGATCGCGTACTCGATGGTGTTGACGCCGGACCCGGTGTCGGACGCGGTCACGGTGACCGTGGCCATGCCCAGGTAGGCGCCCGCGTCGTCCTTCTCGCCGGAGACGGTCGCCGAGGTCTCCGGCGGTGTCTCGTCGTCCGTGGGCGGTGCCGCGACCGCGAAGTCGACGGACTTCTCGGCGGCCGCGTTGCCGGACTTGTCGGTGGCGCGGTAGCGGATGGTGTGCGTCCCCACCTCGTTCACCACGACGGGCGCCGTGTACGGCTGCCAGGCGCCGTCGGCCCCCACCGCGTACTCGACGGTGTCCACGCCCGAGTCGGCGTCGGTCGCCGCCACGGTGACGGTGGCCTGACCGATGTACGCGCCGTCGGCGTTCTTGTCGCCGTCCACCGTCGCGGAGGTCTCGGGTGCGGTGGTGTCCTCACCGCCGCCGCCCTCGGTCACGGTGAGAATGCCCTGCATCGAGCCGTGGCCGGGAATGGTGCAGTGATAGAAGTACCGGCCGGGCGTGAGGGTCACCTCGACGCTGTGCTTGCCGCCCGCGCTGTCACTCGGGTTGGCCAGGATGTTCAACGGGACGTCGTCGTTGAACTCCACGTCCGACACGCTGAAGGTCAGGGTGTGCGGCATGCCCGTCGTGTTGCCCGTGGCCGTGCTGTTCTCGAAGACGATGGTCGCCGGGCCGGCCACCGCGGTCTTGGGCGCCGACAGGTAGTGGTCGATGGGGTCGCCCGCGGTCCAGTTGAGGACCTGGTCGGCCGCGGCCGCCGGACGGTCGTCCTCCCGCCCGTACGCGGCCGTCGACGTCAGCCCGAGAACCATGAGGAACGAGCCGAGCAGGGCGAGCCACACCCGTGCGGGTCCGTACCGTTGTCGCGCGAAGAGCGAACGGTGTCTCACTGAACTGCCGCCTTCCTGGCCAGGTCGGAGGCGGCCGGGGTCGGGCCGCCGCCCTTGTACGTCACGCGCCACAGCGCGGACTTGGAGTCGGAGGTGAAGAAGCCGCGCCCGTAGTCCAGGACGTACAGCGAACCGTCCGGGGCGAACTTCCAGTCCATCAGGTTGCGGATGCCGTCCGCGCCGACCGGAATGATCTTCTTCAGGGACTCGGCGTGCGTGGGGGTGCCGCCCTTGCCGACCGTCTTCGGGTCGGTGAGCACGGCGTGCCGCGGCTGTGTGTCGTCGTAGAAGTCACCGACGAACCACTTGCCGTCCCAGTACGAGGGCCACTTGGCCTCGCTGGTGCTCGCCGGGTCGTAGCGGTACACCGGGCCGTTCATCGTGGCCTGGCCGCCGCCCTTGAGCCAGGGCAGGAGCTGCTTCTGGTCCGCCACCTTGTAGCTCGGGATGCCGTTGGCGTCGCGCGGGTAGTCCACGCCGCCGCCCTGCGGCGAGTACCAGATGGTGTTGGACGTGATGGGCGGCAGCTTCACCAGGCCGTCGTTGTTCGGCGACTCGTTCCTGGGGGCGTCGCAGTCGTACCAGCCCAGCGGCTTGGTGGGATCCGGCAGATTGCGGTCCCGGTAGGGCTGCTTGTTCCCCATGCAGTACGGCCAGCCGTGGTTGCCGGCCTTGGTGATGGCGGCGAACGTGTCGTACTTGGCGGGGCCCCAGGTGGTGCTGGGGGAGCCTGCGTCCGGGCCGACCCAGCCCGCGTACAGGGTGTCGGTGGCCTTGTCGACGGAGATCCTGGCCGGGTTGCGTACACCCATCACGTAGATCTCGCCGCGGGTCTTGCCGCCGCCCTCGTCCGGCTCCTTGCCGGTGAAGAGGTTCCCTTCCGGCAGGGTGTAGGTGCCGTCGTCCTCGGGATGGATCCGCAGGATCTTCCCGTTGAGGTTGTTGGTGTTGCCCGCGGTGCGGCGGGCATCGGCGAACGACACGCCCTTGTAGTTCGGCTGGGGGTTGTTACCGGAGTAACCGTCGCTGAATCCGGAGGAGTTGTTGTCCCCGGTGGCGATGTAGAGGTTCTCCTTCGAGTCCCAGGCCAGCCCGCCGCCCGCGTGGCAGCAGCTGTGGATCTGGACCGGCCAGTGCAGCAGTACCTTCTCGGACGCCAGGTCCAGCTTGTTCGTGGCCGGGTCGAAGGTGAAGCGCGAGACCTGACGCACCGCCATCTGCTTGTCGCGGTCGATCTTGGCGTGCGGTGTGTAGTGCAGGTACACCCGGCCGTTGGTGGCGAAGTCCGGGTCCAGCTCGATGCCGAGCAGGCCCTCCTCCACCTTGACCAGCTCGTCGCCGCCGCCCTTGTTGCCGAAGACGGTCAGCTTGCCCGCGAGGGTGACCTTCTTGGTCGCCGGGTCGTAGACGTGGATCTCGCCCTGCCCCTTGCCGATGTCCGGCTTGCTCCAGTCCGTGACGACCGGCTGGTCCCCGTCGGCGCCGCCGCGCCCGATGTAGAAGACCCGCCCGTCCTTGGCGGTGACGAGGCCGTGCGGCTCGCCGATCTGGTCGTTCTGGCCGGGCTGGTTGGGCTGGGTGAGGCGCTCGGCCGTGTAGTTGGTGTCGATGGTGGCCTTGCAGTCCGCCTGGGACATGCGGCTCGTCCAGGCCAGCGCGCCCCGCAGGTGGTCGCGGAAGTCCGTCTCCGCGAAGCTGCTGACCGTACCGCCCATGCCCGTGTAGAAGGACCGGCCGCCGTCGTAGTCACGGCACCAGGAGACCGGGTGGTCCCAGCCGTTGGCGCTCGCGCCGGGCGTGTACGTGATCTCGCGGACGCGCGCCACGGTGTGCACGTCTCCGGACGGGTTGTCCTTCCAGTTCAGCCACTTGTCGGGGCGCTTCCACTCCAGCGGGAGGTTCTTCGTCGCCGGGTGCCGGCGGTCCCCGATCTCGACCGTGGCCCGCTGGACGTTCGCCGGGCTGTCCGCCGAGGGGCGGGCGCCCACCAGGCCGGTGAACCAGTCGGAGTACGGCTCGGTGCGCGCCGCGTCATGGATGCCGAGGAAACCGCCGCCCGCCTCCATGTACGCCTCGAGGCCCGCTTCCTGCTCCGGGTCGAGGACATCGCCGCCACCCGTCAGGAAGACGATCGCGTTGTACGTGCCGAGCTGCTTGCCCTTGGTGAAGACCCCGGCGTCGTCGGTGGCCACGGTCTTGAAGCGCCCGGCCTCCGGGCCGCTGAGACCGATCTTCTCGATGGCCGCGATCCCCGCGTCCACGGTCGGCGACTCCTCGCCCGCCGAGGCGTGGAAGACCAGCACCTTGACGTCGGCCCCGCCCGGCGGCGAGGGGAGGGACAACGTTGTCGCCACCCGTTCCTCGGGCCCGGGGTCCGGATAGGGTCTGGCACTGGCCGCGTTGCCGCCCAGCAGGGACGCGGTCAGTGCGCCCGCCGCCACCGCTGCCGCGAGGCCCCGCCGCGATCTGGACCTGTGATGTGGTGTGCGCTGCATGTGGTCACCCACCCCTCTCTGGTCACTGCTCTGGTCGCTGCAACTCTGTGGTCACTGCAACAGCGCATGAAGCTAGACCTCTTTTCGCGAGTCGCCAATAGGTATGGCAGCATTCAAACGAACTTTGTCCTGAGTGTGGATAAACATGGTTCCCGCCGCTACGGTGTGGGCCGTCCCGGGGAACAGCACGTCAGTTTCCGTATCGCAGTGGGGAGTTCGACATGGACCGAAGGACCTTCAACCGGCGGATGCTGGTGAGCGGCGGTGTGGCGGCGGCGACCGGGGTGACATCGATGTCGCTCGGCGCGGTGCAGGCGAGCTCGGCGGAGAACCCGCCGAGGACCGCCCCGGCGGGAGGAGCCGTCCGCCACCTCAAGCTGTACGCCGAGAAGCTGGCGGACGGCTCGATGGGCTACGGCTTCGAGAAGGGCAAGGCCTCGATTCCGGGCCCGCTCATCGAGATCACCGAGGGCGACACCCTGCACATCGAGTTCGAGAACACCACGGACGTCGACGCCAGCCTGCATGTCCACGGAGTCGACTACGACATCGCGAGCGACGGCACCCGCATGAATCGGAGCCACGTCGAACCCGGCGGCACCCGTACCTACACCTGGCGCACCCACGCCCCGGGCCGCCGCAAGGACGGCACCTGGCAGGCGGGCAGCGCGGGCTACTGGCACTACCACGACCATGTCGTCGGTACGGACCACGGCACGGGCGGCATCCGGAAGGGGCTCTACGGGCCCCTCGTCGTCCGGCGCAAGGGAGACATCCTGCCGGACAAGACGATCACGATCGTCTTCAACGACATGAAGATCAACAACAAGGCGGGCCACGAGAGCCCGAACTTCGAGGCCACGGTGGGCGACCGGGTCGAGGTCGTGATGATCACGCACGGCGAGTACTACCACACGTTCCACATCCACGGGCATCGCTGGGCGGACAACAGGACCGGGCTGCTCACCGGCCCCGACGACCCAAGCCGCGTCGTCGACACGAAGATCTGCGGGCCCGCCGACTCGTTCGGCTTCCAGGTCATCGCGGGTGAACACGTCGGAGCCGGCGCCTGGATGTACCACTGCCACGTCCAGAGCCACTCCGACATGGGCATGGCCGGACTGTTCCTGGTCGCCAAGGCCGACGGCACGGTCCCCGGATACGACCCGCCGCACCACGCGGCTGCCACGGCGGACACCCACAAGCACTGAGCCCTCAGACGGTCAGCCGCCGCTGCTCCTCCTCGACGACGAGCCGGGCGAGCGCCCCGTCCGACACGTCCACGGCATCGGGCGTCGACTCGGCGACATCGCTGCGCCGTGCGTACGCGTCGAAGAGACGGTCCTTGCGCGCGAGGATCTCCAGCATGCGCTGGTCGACGCTGTCGGCGGCGAGCAGCCGGTGCACCTGGACCGTCCGTATCTGCCCCATGCGATGGGCCCGGGCCACGGCCTGGTGCTCCATCGTGGGCTTGATCTGCGGTTCGCACAGGATGACCACCGAGGCCGCCTGCATGTTCAGCCCGACTCCGCCGGCCTGGATCTGGCTCAGCAGGACGGAGTGCCCGTCCGCCGCGCCGAACGCGTCGACCAGTTCCTGCCGGCGTGCGGCCGGGAGGCTCCCGGAGACGGGACCGAACACGCCGTCGCCCAGAGCCTCCCCGACGGTCCGGAGCACGTCGCGGAAGTACGAGAACACGACGACCTTGAGTCCGTTCTCCTCGGCCTCCGTGACCAGCTCGCACAGCCTGTTCAGCTTCGCCGACGTCTCGGGACGTGCGTACGCGGCACGGCGCATCCGCATGAAGTGCCCGGCGGCGACCGCTTCGCGGTAGGCCTCGAGATCGCCTGCCGAGAACTCCTCCCACTCGTCGGCCTGGACCACCGCGGGAAGTTCACTCAGGACGTCCTCCTGGTTCCGTCGCAGGTACGCGGGAGCGACGGCCCTGCGGAAGGCGTGCGAACCGGCGACACCGTGCGTGGTGGTGACGGACGGCGCCAGTTCGGGCCGCAGTTGGCGCACGAGGCTCCGGAACTCCTCCACCCGGTTCTCCATCGGCGTACCGGTGAGGAAGAGGACCCGTTCGGTGTGCCCCGTCCAGCCGGTCACGGCACGGGAGCGCCGGGTGGCGGGGTTCTTCACGAAGTGCGCCTCGTCGACCACCACCATGCCGGGGCGGATCCCGCAGGCCGGCCCTTCGGGCAGGGTGTACAGCGCGTCGAACGTGGTCAGGGCGACGCCGCCCTTCTCGCGCCACTCCGCGAACGCGTCCTGCCGCTCCGGGCCGTGCATCGGCACGGCCCGCAGAGTGGAGCGGGCACGGATCTCCCGGCTCCAGTTGATCAGTACGCTCGCCGGGCACACCACCAGGAAGTGGGTCTCGTCCCCTGCCGCGAGGTGGGCCAGCGCCGCGATGGCCTGGACGGTCTTGCCGAGCCCCATCTCGTCCCCGAGGATCACCCGCTTCTGGGCGAGGGCGAAGCGTGCGCCGAAGGACTGGTAGCCGCGCAGCGACACCCGGAGGTGGGTGTCGTCGAGTCGCAGCCCGCGTACCCGGTCCGCGATGCCGGCGGGCAGGAAGCCCTCGGCGGCGTCCCGGTCGGGCCCGGCGGCGGACAGCTCGGCGAGCAGGCTGTAGTACTCGGCCGACCGCAGCTCGAAATCGACCCACGCCTCGGCCTCGGACGCGGGTCCCCGCAGCAGATCGACGGACACCTGTCCGAACAGCAGCCGCAGTTCGCGCGCGACCGCCGCTTCCGTGGCGGACCGTACGGAGGCGACGGCGGCCTGCACCTGTGCACGGGCCGCCCGTCCCGCGAACAGCATGCGCAGCCGGCTGCGGGCGGGTGCGGCAGCGGCGAGCGGCGGTTCCAGCTCCGTGACGAGCCGCCGGGCGATGGTCGTGGCCCGGCGCGTGTCGGGACCCGCCTCGACGAGCCGGTGCAGGGCGATGAGCAGTGCGGTCGTGCCGGCGTCGGAGGCGTCCACGTCTATCCGTACGGCGACGGTGTCCCGGACCGCGTGCGCGATCTGCCGGGTGGCGGCCAGCGCACGGTCCGCCGTCTGCGCCCCGACACCGGGGATCTGGCGGAGCTCGTAGCGCCCGGTGGCGTGGACCTGGCCCACCGTCAGATAACCGGCCTGTTCCAGCGCGCCGAGCCGTAGCCGGCCCTCGGTGACGTCCCCGAGCCGGGCGAGGGGGATGGCCTCCAGCTCCCGGCCGACGAGGGATTCGAGGAGGGGGGCCAGTGCGGTGCGTGCGCCGTCGACGGCCCGGGCGTGGTCGTCCAGGACGGCGCGGGCCGTCGTGACGAGCCGGTCCGCTTCCTCGAGCAGCTCACGGGCGGCTCTTCCCGTGGGCGCGTCCGCGCCCGTGGGTCCGGCCTGTGTCATGTACGTCCTTCTGTCCCGCGGCCCTCTCGGTGACCGAGTGCCCGTCACCTCCCCGGGCGGGGTCCATCGTCGCACGAGCACGGGTCGGTGCCGTCCATCACGGGGCGGGCGGCCTGCGTTCGGCCGGCGTCAGCAGCAGCACCTCCAGGGCGCGCGCACAGGACCGGGCCTGTTCGAGGAACCAGCCCGTCCGTTCGTCCGTGATCACGGACGGGGTGGCGCGCACGGCGAGCGCGAAGCGCGCGTAGCCGGAGCCGTCCAGCACGGGGACGGCCAGGGTGCGCACCCCGGGCGCCGACTCTCCGTCGTTGAGCGCGTACGCCTCGGTCCGCACCCGCGTCAACTCCGCCTGGAGCAGCGCAGGTTCCACGATCGTGCGGTCGGTGAAGGCGCGCAGGGGCGGGAGCGCGGTCGGTCCGCCCTCACCCGGCCGGGCCCAGGCCAGCAGGACCTTGCCCAGCGCCGTCGAGTGCAGCGGCCTGCGCAGCCCCGTGTGCGGGGTGACCGAGCCGCCGGCGACGATCACCGCGTGCGGGCCGCTGCGCAGCGCCAGGTCGGCCGTCGCACCCGTGCGCTCCGCCAGGTCGGTCAGCTCGGGGGCGGCCAGATGGAGCCCCCGCTGGTGGTAGGAGAGCCGGCCCAGTTCGGTCACCGCAGGGCCGAGCCGGTAACGCGAGGTGCGCGCGTCCTGCTCCAGGAAGCCCCCACCGAGGAGGGTGCGGGCCAGCCGGTGGGCCGTGGAGACGGAGAGCTCCAGGCGCCGGGCGAGGTCGGAGGCGCTCAGGTCGGGGCCGTTGTCGTGGAAGCAGTGCAGGACGTCCAGCGCACGCAGCACTGCCTGGGCTCCGCCGGGTGCGGGCACCGCCGCGGCCTCGGTCATGTCGTTCCACTCTCCGCTCGCGTGGGGAAGGGGCCCACGAGGCCCCCCATGGTTGCCACATTACGGGAGGGAAGTGAGGTCCGTACGGGACTGCGAAACACTCCGTTCACAGTCAATCCCACATGATGGGAAGCCAGTTGTGAGCAGGGCGCCGCCCGTGGCAGTCTTCAGCCCTCACCACCGGCGAACGGAAAGGAGCAGTGCCATGGCAGGCCCCCGCGCCACGACCCCGGGCACCACAGCTCCGGTCCGGCTCGCCCTCACGCTGCGCAGGCACATCGACCTGGCACGCGTTTCCAGCGCCTCCTGTCGCTGAACACCCGCAGCCCCTTCACTTCTTCGCCGACGCTCCCGCCGACCCGGCCGGCCGCGCCCCCGCCCCGCCGCACCCGGTGATCCTTCCGGAGCGTCCCCGTGGCGCCGCGGCCCGTTCCGCTGCCGGACGCCGCGCCCGTGCGCCCCTCCTGCTTCGCCGACCCTTCGGGAAGACTCCATGACGCGTTCCGCCGTCCTGCCCAGGACCCTCTGGTTCACCCGCTGTCCCGTACCCACCGCGACCGGCATCGCCGCCGACCGGCAGTGGCTCAGCGACGAGTTCGCCTCCGACGGCATCGCCGTGCGCTCCCTCCAGGACGCCGACCCCGACGCCGACCGTGGCGCCCACTTCACCCACGCTCTGCCGGGACTGTTCCGAGAGGGCGGCAACGTGCCCGCCCTGTGGGCCCGTTCACGTGGTGAGCGGACCCGGCTGATCGGTCTGACCTGGATCGAGGAACGCCAGGTGGTACTGGTCGCCCCCGGATCCGGGATCCGGGGAGCCGACGCCCTGCGCGGACGGCGGCTCGCGGCGCCCTCCCACGCCCTCGCCATCGACTTCTGGCGGGCCATGGCGCTGCGCGGATTCGAGGGCGCTCTCGGGTCCGCCGGTCTGACCCTGGACGACGCCGCACTCGTCGACGTGCCCGCCGACGCGCACCACGGCCAGTGGGCCGCCGAACTCGACGCGCTGCGGCGCGGCGACGTCGACGCGGTGTACGTCAAGGGTGCCCTCGCCGTCGAAGCGGCCCGCAGGACAGGGGCGGAGGTCGCCGTGGAACTGGACGAGCTGCCCGACCGCCGGTTCCGCGTCAACAACGGAACGCCCCGGCCCATCACGGTCCACCAGCAGTTGCTGGACGACCACCCCGGGCTCGTCGACCGCTTCCTCGCCGTCCTGCTCCGAGCCGCCGACTGGGCCACCGGACAGCCCGCCGAGGTCGACCGCATCCTCGGTGCCGAGACCGGAGCGGGCGCCGACGGAGTCGCGGGCGCCTACCGCCCCGGCACCCATCTCACCCTGCACCCCGACCTGTCGGCCGAGCGGCTCGGCCTGCTCGCCGAGCAGGAGTCCGCGCTGCGCGCCCACGGTTTCCTCCCGGAGCCCGTGGACGTCGCGGCGTGGGCCGACCCCGCACCGCTGCGCAGGGCAGCCGCCCTCGCCCTGCTCCACCCCGTCCCCGCGTCCATCCCCGAACCCCGAGGACCCCTGTCACCATGAACCCGCACCGACCGGGCCGTACGGCCCTCGCCCCCGCACTCCTCACGGCTGCCGCGCTCCTTGCCCTCAGCGCCTGCGGTTCGTCCGAGGCCGACAGCGGATCCGGCGCCGCGAGCACCGTCACCGTGCGCATTCCCGACCCCGGCAACTCCGGAGTCCTCGCCGTCGGCAAGAAGGACGGCAGCCTCGACAAGGCCCTCGGCAAGGCCGGTGCCAAGGTGGAGTGGACCGGCAGCGCAGGCCCCTTCGCGCCGGCCGCCCAGGCCATGAACGCCGGCCAGCTCGACTTCGCCACCGGCTCCATCACCTCGGGTGTCACCTCCCTCGCCCAGCGCCCCGGCTTCAAGTTCTTCACCGCGGTCGACCCCGACGCGACGGGCGAGGGAATCCTGGTCCGCGACGGTTCGGGCATCGACTCCGTCGCCGGTCTCGTGGGAAAGAAGGTCGCCGTCAACCAGGGCGGCACCGGGGAGTACCTGCTGCTCAAGGCGCTCGCCAAGGCCGGCATCCCGGCGGACAAGGTCGAGCGGGTCTACCTGCGCCCCGACCAGACCGCCGCCGTGTTCAACGCGGGCAAGGTCGACGCCTGGGCCGTCTGGGCCACCTACGCCGTGGCCGAGATCGGCAGCGGCAAAGCCCACTTCGTCGCCGACGGCGCAGCCATCGGTTCCGACAACTACAGCCTGAACGCGGTACGTACGGACTTCGCCGAGAAACACCCCGAGATCGTCAAGGCGCTGTACCGGTACCTCCACGATGCCAGCGCCCGGCAGAAGAAGGATCCCGCCGCCTATCTGAACGTCTTCACCGACGTCGGCCCCACCGCCGTCACCGGCAAGGCCCAGGAGGTGCAGACCGCGATCACCGCCAAGGGCGGCACGGTCGACCCGATCGGCCCCGAGGACATAGAACGCTTCGAGGCCGTCGCCGCCTTCTACGCGGAGCAGAAGGTCACCAAGGGACAGGTCGACGTCGCGGCCCACCTCCTCGACGTCGAGAAGCTGACATGAGCGCGGTCTCCGAAGGGGCCGCAACCGAGGGTCTGGTCACCCCCCGGCCCCAGCTCCGCACCCCGCGCGGCCGTCCGTTCGCCCTGACCGTACGCGCGCTGGGACCGGTGGCCCTGCTCGTCCTGTGGTGGGCGGCCTCGGCCACCGGGGTACTGACCCCCGACGTGCTGGCGTCGCCCGCGGAGGTCCTGCGGGCCGTGGGGGAGCTGTGGGGGAACGGGCAGCTGCCCGACGCGCTCACCACCTCCCTGACCCGGTCCGGGATCGGCCTGCTCCTCGGGCTCGCCGCCGGGCTGGTCCTCGGCATCACCACCGGATTCACCCGGATCGGCGACGAACTCCTCGACTCCTCGCTCCAGACCCTGCGCACCATCCCCTTCCTCGCGCTGGTCCCCCTGTTCATGGTCTGGTTCGGGATCAACGAGACGGCCAAGATCCTGCTCATCGCCGTCGCCACCACCTTCCCCATGTACGTGTCCACGTCGAGCGGCGTGCGCAACACCGACCCCAAGCTCGTCGAGGCCATGCGCAGCTTCGGGATGAGCAGGCTCGCCATCGTGCGGGAGGTCGTCCTGCCCGGAGCCCTGCCGTCCCTCCTGGCCGGACTGCGGCTGTCCATGACGCTCAGCGTGATCGCCCTCATCGCAGCCGAGGAGATCAACGCCACCGCGGGCATCGGCTATCTGATGTCCCAGGCGCAGAGCTACGCACGCACCGACATCCTCGCCGTCTGCATCCTGATCTACGGCCTCCTGGGCCTGGCCGCCGACATCCTCGTACGGCTGCTGGAACGCGTCCTGATGCCCTGGCGGTCCCCGCAAGGAGGGACACGATGACCGACCGAACACAGCGGTCCGCCGTACGGGTACGCGGACTGCGCCGGGTCTTCGGCACCCGGGCCGTGCTCGACGGTCTCCGGCTCGACATCGCCCGGGGCGAGTTCGTCGCCCTGCTGGGTGCCAGCGGCAGCGGCAAGACCACCCTGCTCCGCATCCTGGGAGCACTGGACGGCGCCGACGGGGGAGAGGTGCTGGTCCCCGAGGCACGCACCATCGTCTTCCAGGAACCCCGCCTCGTACCGTCCAAGAAGGTCCTCGCCAATGTGACCGTCGCCCTGCCGCGCAGCCGCTCCGCCCACGGGCTCCGGGCCCTCGCCGAAGTGGGCCTGGAACGGCACGCCGACGCCTGGCCCGCCACGCTCTCCGGCGGCGAGGCCCAGCGCGTCGCACTCGCCCGGGCGCTGGTGCGTGAACCCGAACTGCTCCTGCTGGACGAGCCGTTCGCCGCGCTGGACGCCCTGACCCGGCTGAAGATGCAGGACCTGGTGGGGGAGCTGTGCCGCAAGCACCGCCCGGCCGTCCTGCTGGTCACCCACGATGTCGACGAGGCGGTGCGGCTCGCGGACCGCGTCGCCGTGCTGCGCGACGGGGAGCTCGTCACCGACGAGACCGTCGCCGTCGACCGGCCGCGGGACCCCGGCGATCCCGCGTTCGCGGCACTGCGCCGCCGGCTGCTGAACGACCTGGGCGTCGCTGCCGTCCCCGCCCCCTCGCCGTCCCCTGCCCCCGCCCCTGTCGAAACTGCCGAAGTCGGAGTGATCTGAATGACCATCACCATCGGTGTCCACAGCAGCAACCCGTCCCTCTTCCACCTGTACCACCTCTCCCGCCTCGGCATCGCCCAGGAGGAGCTGGCCGCTCTCGGCGAGACGGTCGCCTTCCACCCGTACACCAACGGGGTCCGCACCGGTGAGCTCCTCACCCAGGGCGTCATCGACTTCGGCGGCACCGGATCCACCCCGCCGGTCACCGCCCAGGCGGCGGGCCACGACCTCGTCTACACCGCCGTGTCCGCCCCGCGCCCCGAGCACGGCGCGCTCCTGGTCCCGCAGGACAGCCCCGTCCGCACGGTCGCCGACCTCAGGGGCACCACCGTCCACCTCGCCATCGGGTCCTGGCAGACCCATCTGATCGCCAAGGCCCTGGACGACGCCGGACTCTCGTACGCCGACGACATCACCGCGGTCCGCAGTACCGACGACAGCGAACAGCTGCTGCGCTCCGGGGACATCGCCGCATGGGTCGCCCAGGGACCGCAGCTGGCGGCCGCACGCAGGACCGGCGGGCTGCGCACCCTCGTCGCCACCGGCGACGTGATCACCGACCGGTCCGTCTTCTTCACCCGGCGCGAACTCGCCGAAAGCCGGCCGGAGATCATCGACGCACTCACCCGCGCCCTCCAGCGCGCCGACGACTGGGCGGCCGCCAACCCCCGTGCCGCCGCCGAGATCGCCGCCGCCGACCTGGGCGGGAACGCCGACGACTGGGAGACCGCCCTGCGCGCCCTGCCGTGGAAGATCGAGGCCGTCAGCGACGCGTTCATCGCCGAGCAGCAGGAGGCCGCGGACATCTTCCACCGCACCGGATTCATCGAGCGGCCCGTCAAGGTCGCCACCGCACGGGCGCACACGGACACCGCCTCCGGCACCTCCGCTGCCGCCTCCGGCCCGAAGGCGGCCTGAGCGGCATGGCGACCGAAGTCCTCTGGTACATCATCCCGCGCGAAGGCGCCTACCCCTGGGAGCCGGCAGGCCGGCGGACCGCCGACCTCGGCTACCTCAGCCGGCTCGCCGGGACCGTGGAACAGCTCGGTTACAGCGGCGCCCTCCTCGCCACCGACCTGTACGACGTCTGGCCGTTGGGCAGCGCCCTCGCCGCCTCCACCAGCACCCGCTTCAAACCGCTGCTCGCCGTCCACCCCGGACTCATCTCGCCCACGCTGCTGGCCAAGATGGCGCTCAGCTTCGACCAGCTCTTCGGCGGTCGGCTGCGCTTCAACGTCGTCAACGGCTCCACGAAATCGCTCCAGGAGTACGGACTCCACGTGGAGCACGACGAACGGTACGAACTCAGTGCCGAGTACTGGTCGATCGTCAAGCGGCTGACGGCCGGAGAGGTCTTCGACCACAAGGGCCGTTTCTACGACCTGAAGAACGCGGGTGCCTCGTTCCGTGAGCTGAAGCCCGTCCAGGACCCGCACATCCCGCTCTGGTTCGGCGGCTCGTCCGCCCCCGGCATCGAGATGGCGGCCGAGCACGTCGACGTCTTCCTCACCTGGGGCGAACCGCCGCACCTGCTGAAGGAGAAGCTCGAGCGGGTACGGGCGCGGGCTGCCGCGTACGGCCGCACCCTCCGCATCGGGCTGCGTCTCCACCTGATCGTCCGCGATACGGAGGACGAGGCATGGGCGGCGGCCGACCGGCTGCTGGACGTCACGAGCGAGGCGACGTACGCCCGTCAGCTCGGCGACCGGGCGGGTGAGGACGGGGTGGGCTGGCAGCGTCAGTTCCGCCAGCACGGCGGCAAGGTCCCGGCCAGGGCGCGGGAACTGGAGACGCACCCCAACATGTGGCCGGGCATGAGCCTGTTCCGGCCGGGCCCCGGCACCGCAGTCGTCGGTTCGACGGCCCAGGTCGTCGAACGCCTCAAGGAGTTCGAGGACCTCGGCGTCGACACCTTCATCCTGTCCGGGAACCCGCTGCTCGAGGAGGCCTACCGGGTGGCGGAAACGGTGCTCCCGGCGCTCTGCATCACACGGTGACTCCCGACGCGCCCGGCCGGACCGCACGGCGCGGACGGCCGGACCGGCCGGGCTCGTAGGGGGCAGGGGCAGGAGGGAGCACAGGGGCGGGTACCCGGACGCCCTGCGCGGGCTGCGGTTGCCGGAGCTCGGTGCAAGACTCGGTGGGTCAGGGAAATGCCCGCACGATCGGCGAGCGAGAGTCACGACCCGCCCGAGGAGCACATCATGCTCGACCCCAGTTTCGTCACCGGCGCCCCCAACTGGACCGACCTCGGCACACCCGACATCGAGGCGGCCACGGCCTTCTACCAGGGCCTCTTCGGCTGGGAGCTGGTGCCCGGTGGCCCCGAGACCGGTGGGTACGGGACGTACCAGCTGCGGGGCAAGACGGTCGCGGGCGTCATGACGGTGCCCGAGGACCAGGGGAAGCCCTCCTGGTCCGTCTACTTCCAGACTTCCGACGCGGATGCCACCGCCCGGACGGTGGAGAAGGCCGGCGGGTCCGCGGCGTTCCCTCCGATGGATGTGCTCGACTACGGCCGCATGGGCGGCTTCAAGGACAACGCCGACGCGTACTTCGGCGTGTGGCAGCCGGGCACGAACACCGGCCTGGGCATGATCATGGAGCCGGGTTCGCTGATCTGGTCCGAGCTCTACACCCCGGATGTGCCCGCGGCCGCCGCGTTCTTCCGGACCGTCTTCGGATGGGAGACCGAATCCATGACGTACCCCGGGGGGACCTACACGATGGTCCGTCCCGCGGGAAGTGCGGGCGCCGACTCCTCCTTCGGCGGGCTCGTACAGATGGACGAGGTGCCCAGCGAGGCGGCCGCCGGGCCGCACTGGCTTCCGTACTTCGCGGTGGAGGACGTCGACGCCACGCTCGCCGACGCGAAACGACTGGGCGGCCGCGTGACCCTTGCCCCCATGGACGTGGAGAACGTCGGCAGGATCGCCAACGTCGCCGATCCCGCGGGCGCGGCGTTCGCGGTGATCAAGCCCGCGCCGATGCCGCCGAACTGACCGGAACCGACCGGAACCGACCGGCGCGCCGAGCCGGCCGGAACCGACCGGCGCGGAGTGCGTTGATGGCTCGTTGATCACTTGTTTATCGGCATGGGGCACCGTGAGCCCCATGCCGACCAACACCATGATGACCGACGACGCACTCGCCTGGCAGGAGACAGCCCTGTGCGCCCAGGCCGGACCCGAGTTCTTCTTTCCGGCTCCCGGCAGCTCGACCCGCGAGGCCAAGCAGTTGTGCAACGCCTGCGAGGGACGGCTGGCGTGTCTGGAGTACGCCCTCGCCCATGACGAGCGTTTCGGCGTGTGGGGCGGGCTCTCGGAGAAGGAGCGGGACCGGCTCCGCAGGGGCCGCCGCGCCGAGGGCTGACAGCTCGGCGTGAAGCTGCGGCTGACGGCACCGGCCGGACAGCCGGCGCGTGCGGTTGTCCGCCGAGCCCGTGCGCCTACGGGATGCGGAACGTCTCGCCGTACACCTGCCACTCGAGCGGCGTCTTCAGCTCGAGGTTGCCTTCCCGCAGGAACACCCGCTGCGCGGTGTCGATCCGGGTGGTGTCGCGCTGGACCTTCCGCGCCCGGATCGCGGTCCGGCTCTCGTCGAGGAGAGCGCCGAGGTACTGCGCCTCGTCGCCGCCCTCCGCGGCCGTGTCCGCCGAAGCCATCGCGGCGTCCCGGATGCCGTAGAAGCCGTCCGCCTCGACGCCGGGCCCGTGGAGCACCATCGCGTCGTAGTAGATGAACTGCCCCAGGGTGCCGAGACCGTCCAGCTTCGCCAGTCGCACCGCGGGTTCGAAGTAGAGCGTGTCCCGCATCGTGTTCTGGGCCGTGCGGAACGCCGGGTCCTCGGCGGCCGTCTTCCACGCGCCGGTGAAGCCGGGGTCCAGGCCCTCGTGCGAGTCCGTGCCGTCCACCTCGCGCAGCGCCGCCAGGAACGGGGCGAGCGGATTGTCCGGATGATCCTTGGTGTACGCCTCGACCAGCTGCAGCATGTCGTTCGTACCGGAGCAGAAACCGATGATCCCCGCGGTGTACCCGGTTCCGTCACCGACGTCCTCGATCGCCCCGTACTGGCTGCGCCAGTCCAGGGTCGAGGCCTCCGCGCTGCCCACCAGCTGGGAGGCGATCTCCTTCATGGCAGGAGCGGCCAGCCCGGGCGGCAGTCCGGCTATCTTCTCGTCGTTCTCGGCGCTCAGGCCGGGGCTCTCCGACTGCGCGGCGGTCCCAGCGGCCTCGGCCGGCTGCGGGGAGCTCGGGGGCAGCTCGGAGTCACCGCTGCTGAAAAGAATCGAAACGGCGATGGCGAGAGGTGCACCGAAAAGAACAAGACGCGTCACTGGCTTCACCCGGCACAGAGTACGTTCCGTAAACCTGTGGGGTCAGCCCGGCCTCGCACGGCAGAATCACCGCATGACCGACGCCCGGCCCGTTGCCCTCGTCTGCGCACTCCTCGACACCGTGGATTCCCTCGCCCATCCACAGCGCATGAGAGAAGTGGCGGCACATGCCCGGCGGTTCACCGCGGACGGGGTGCTGCGTCCCGTCCTGGAGGAGCTGGAGACCGGAGGGCCCTACGAACGAGGGCTCGCTGTCATCGCCGCGTCCGTGGGCGGCGACCGCGACTGGCTGGCCGCCCGAATCGGCGACGAGGACTCCTTCGTGCGGGGACACGCGCTGCGCGCGGCACTCTCCGCGGGCGTACCGGACACGGCGTACGGGACGGCGCTGGCCGACGCCCCGGCTGTCGTACGCCGCGGGCTCCTGCAGGCCGTCGTCACCGACCGCCGCACCGAACTCGCCGACCGGCTGATCGAGCCGCTGCGCGAGAGGTGGGGCGACGCCGAGGCGGCCCGGCTGCTCCCGGGCTGCTCCGCCGCGACCGTGAACCGGCTCCTGCCCGGCCTGTTCCCCTCGGTGACCGGCTGGGCCGCGCTCGGACGCCACCATCCCGGCCCGTTCCTCGACGCGGCGGAACGGGACCTCGCCGGCCGGCCCGAGTCGACGCGCGATGCCTGGTGGCAGGGCTGCGGGCACGAACGTGCGGTCGCCACGGCCGCGGAGCAGCTGCCCCACCGCGTACTCGACCTGCTCGAACGCCACGGCCCGACGAACCTCCCGACGCCGCTGCGCGGGAAGCTGGGCGTCCTCGCCTCGGCCGATCCGGTCCGGACGATCCAACTGCTCCGCGGACCGGACAGTTTCGCGATCGCCCGCAGCGGTGCGCTCAGCGGGACGCTGCTGCGGCGCCTGGCCGGCACGGCTCCCGAAGCGCTTCTCATCGAGTACGGCCGACACGTGCTGGGGTACGGCAGCGTCCTCGACCGCCTCCTTCGAGCCCTCCCGCCGGCCCGTCGCGGCGCGTTCCACGACGCGGTCGACGCCGGGCAGGGAGAGGGGTCCGTGATCACGGTGGACGCGGTACTCCTCGGCGTGCTGCCCCGCAGCCATGTGGCGGGTCCGGCCCGGCGCATGGCCGACCGGGCGCGGACGCGAGGCGGGCACTGGAGCACCGTCCTGCTGGCGGAGTCGTTCCTGCCGGTCGCGGAAGTGCGGGAGCGCCTGCTGGCGGCGACACACCGGCCCGCCGCCGAGGACCGCGCCGAAGGCTGGTCGCTGCTCATACGCAACGCAGGCCGTTCCGGCGACCCCGCAGCCGTCGCCACCGTCCTGGAGGACATGCTGCGGCTGCGGTCGGAACAGGATCCGGTCAGGGACGCAGCACTGTTCGCACTCCTCGGTACTCCGCCCGCCCTCTTCACCGACGAGGCGGAACCGCTGCTGGACCGGATCGCCACCGACGCGGTCGAGGCCCGCGACTCCTCCGAGAACACCCGGGGCAACCTGAGCAGTCTCGCCCTGGGCGTCCTGCGCGAGCACGCCACCACCGGCCGACGCGCCCTGCTCAACTGGGCGCTGCGCACCCTCGTCCGGCTGTACGGGAACGCCGGTGACGCCGGCCTGGGAAGACTCGACCGCACGTTGCGGCGGGGACAGGAACACACGGTGTTCGAGGCCCTGCGGCCCTGGCTGGAAGCGGGCGCGGAGAAGGCGGACTACGCACTCGTCTTCGCGCTGACCCGGGCCGTGGGACGCCGCGCGGCGGGTATGCCGGAACTCCAGGAGCTGCTGTGGCAGGCAGTCCGCTACGGGAACGCAGGTGCCGCACGCACCGCGATCGGCCTGTGGCTGGAGCCGGCCGCCCACCGTGACGAGCGCGTCGAACGGATCCTGGCACGCGAACCCTCGGCCGCCGCGCTGCCCGCGGTGATGGGCGTACTCACCCGGCGGCGCACGGACCTCCTGGACCGGGTGCTCGGCGAGAGCCCGCCGTACGGAAGGTTCCTCACCCCGGGGGCGCCGTGGCACGTGCCTGTGGGCGCGGACGTCGTTCGCTGGACGCCCGAGCAGCAGAGTGCCGCGGCGCGCACGCTGGAGCGGACCGCACAGGACGAGAAGCTGCCTCTGTACGCCCGGCAGGCGGCGATCGAGCAACTGGCCCGCATCCCGCAGACGGGGGCCGACGCGGTACGCCGGTGGGCGGCGGCGTCGGACGTCGTGCTCGCCGAAGCGGCGCTCGCGGCACTGGCCCGCACGGACCGCCCCGCTGCCGTACTGCCCGATCTGCTCGCACGCCTGGGTGACGACGAGGCGAGGGTCGCCGTCTTCGCGGCGAGCCGCGCCTCCCGGCACGTACGGCCCTCGCGCCTCGCCGTACTGCTGCGGGAGCGAACGGGGCCCGGCACCGGCAAGGTGACCAGCCGCAAGGAGATGGTCCGGCTCGCCGCGGCCAGGCTGCCCTCCGCCCAGGCCGCACAGGTCCTCGCCGAGGCCTACGCGATGCCGGACCAGCACCCCGACGTGAGGGCCGTCTGCGTGGCGTTCGGCACGGATCTGCTCGGCGACGAGGCGATGTGGGGGGTGATGGCCGACGCGGCGCGCGGCGAGCGGCGCCTGCGTACCGCTGTGCTGCGGGCCCACCCGGTCCATCTGCCCGAGCGGCACAGGCCGCGCTACGCCCGGCTGGTGCAGGAGGTGTGCGCGACCGACGACGAGGAGCTGGCCGTCCTCGCCCACCGGGCGCTGGCCCAGTGGGTGCCCTGGGCGCCCGGGGCGTGCGACGTGCTGGTGGACGCGGTGAGCGACCTGGGCCGACGCGGCACCTGGCAGTCGGCCACCGACGCGCTCGTCGGCGCGGCCATGGCAGGAGGGGAGGCCGCCGCCGCGCTGAACTGTGCGCTTCTGGCCCTGTCCACCAACGACACCGCGGACGACGCGGGAGCCGAGCGGGACCGCCCCGCACGGCAGCGGATCGTCCGCGCCGTGGACGCTCTCACGGCGCCGGCAGTGACCCGGCGTGCCTCGGAGCGTCCTCTTCTCGCGGCGGCCGGCAACACGCTCGCGCACCAACGGGACTTCGTACCGCAGGCGGCCCGGCTGCTGGTCTGCGCCGTCGATCTCGACACCGGCCCCGACACCCTGCACGCAGAACTCGTCCGGCTGGCGGGGCTGCTCGAAGGGCGGCCGGTCCAGGCCGCCGGGATCGCTCGGACGCTCGGCAGCCGGATCGGCGACATGAACCGTTCAGGGGCGGGCGACACGGACGTCCTGCTCGCGGTCGCCGGCCGGCTCACGGGGAGCGGCGGGCCGGCCGAGGGGCTGTTCGCCACCGCGATCACCGCGGCGGCGGGACGGCGCACCGACTGGACCGGACCCTGGCGGACCCAGCTGCGCGCCCTGCGCCAGCACCCGGTGGCCGATGTGCGCGACGCCGCGTACGCGGAGGTGACGGCGCCCGAGTGAGCGCGCCGCCACCGTCCGGTGGGATCAGGCGTTGGCGCGGGCCGCCATCCGAGCCTTGCGCAGGGCCAGCTTCTCGTCGAACTTCGACGCCTCGCTGTCCAGCCCGCTCATGTACAGGCCCAGCTCCTCCTGCGCCTTGAGGCCCTCCGGGCCGAGTCCGTCGATGTCGAGGACCTTGAGGTAGCGCAGCACGGGCTGGATCACGTCGTCGTGGTGGATGCGCATGTTGTAGATCTCGCCGATGGCCATCTGCGCGGCGGCGCGCTCGAAGCCGGGCATGCCGTGACCGGGCATCCGGAAGTTGACGACCACATCGCGCACGGACTGCATCGTGAGGTCCGGGGCGAGCTCGAAAGCGGCGCCCAGCAGGTTGCGGTAGAAGACCATGTGCAGGTTCTCGTCGGTCGCGATCCGGGCCAGCATCCGGTCGCAGACGGGGTCGCCCGACTGGTGGCCGGTGTTGCGGTGCGAGACGCGGGTCGCCAGCTCCTGGAAGGCCACGTAGGCCACGGAGTGCAGCATGGAGTGGCGGTTGTCCGACTCGAAGCCCTCCGCCATGTGCATCATGCGGAACTCCTCGAGCTTGTCCGGGTCGACGGCGCGCGAGGTGAGGAGGTAGTCGCGCATCACGATGCCGTGGCGGCCCTCCTCCGCGGTCCAGCGGTGCACCCAGGTGCCCCAGGCGCCGTCACGGCCGAAGAGGGAGGCGATCTCGTGGTGGTAGCTGGGCAGGTTGTCCTCGGTCAGCAGGTTCACGACGAGCGCGATCCTGCCGATGTCGGTGACCTTGGACTGGCTGGTCTCCCACGCTTCGCCGTCCTCGAAGATGCCGGTGAAGTTCCGGCCGTCGGAGAACGGTACGTACTCGTGGGGCATCCAGTCCTTGGCGACCTTGAGATGGCGGTTGAGTTCCTTCTCCACCACCTCCTCCAGCGCGTACAGCAGCTGGGCGTCGGTCCACGCCTTCGAACTGCCGAGTTGGGGAGAGGTGATCGTCACGGGGGCTCCTGGGGACGGGAGAATTACCTACGGCTTCGTAGGTTACGTGACCGTAGGTTAAGGCGGCAGTAAGGCCGCAGCCAAGCCCGGTCCTCGCGGTGCCCGTTTACGTACCGTTATATCCGCAGGTCGCGGCCGGATTCCGAAGGGTAAGTCATACCTCACGGCCCTGGATCCGCGATAGGTCTCCGCGGGAGATTCCGTGCAGCTCGCCGTCGTCCAGCAGCAGCCACCGGGTGATCCCCAGCGACTCCAGGAACGGCAGGTCGTGGCTCGCCACGACCAGCGCCCCCTCGTAGCCCGCCAGCGCGGCGGTGAGACGGTGCACGCCGGACAGGTCGAGGCTGTTCGTCGGTTCGTCCAGCATCAGCAGCCGCGGTGCCGGGTCGGCGAGCAGCAGCGCGGCCAGGGTCGCCCGGAGCCTCTCCCCGCCCGACAGCGTCGCCGCGGGCAGGTCCGCCCGGGCCCCCTTGAACAGGAAGTGCGCAAGCCTCGCCCGGATCCGGTTGGCCGAAGCGCCCGGCGCGTACCGCGCCACGTTGTCCACGAGGGACAGCCCGTCGTCGAGCACGTCCAGACGCTGGCGCAGAAAGCCCACCGGCACATGGACGACCGCCTCGCCGGACAGCGGCGCCAGCTCGCCCGCGATCGTGCGCAGCAACGTCGTCTTTCCCGCGCCGTTGCGGCCCACCAACGCGATCCGCTCCGGGCCGCGCAGGTCGAACTCCCCGTGCACCCGGGCGCCGTGGGCCAGTTCGAGGTCGCGCAGGACCAGCACGCCGCCACCCGGATGCACCCGGGTGTGCGGGAGTTCGATCCGGATGACGTCGTCGTCCCGCACGGCCTCGACGGCTTCCCCGAGCCGCTCCTCCGCGTCCGCCAGCCGTTCCGCATGCAGGATGCGGTGTCTGCCGGCCGACTCCTGCGCCGTCTGCTTGCGCTGGCCCATGACGGCCTTCGGCTCGCGCTTGGTGTCCCACATCTTCTGCCCGTACCGTCTGCGCCGGGCCAACTTGATATGTGCGTCGCACAGTTCACGCTTCTGCCGCCGCACGTCGGCCTCCGCGGCCCGCACCATCCGCTCCGCGGCCTCCTGCTCCACGGCGAGCGCCTCCTCGTACGCCGTCAGACTGCCGCCGTACCAGGTGACCGTGCCCTCCCTCAGATCGGCGATCCGGTCCACCCGCTCCAGCAGCTCCCGGTCGTGACTGACGACGACCAGGACACCGGTCCAGGCGTCGACGGCGTCGTACAGCCGACCGCGCGCGTGCAGGTCGAGATTGTTCGTCGGCTCGTCCAGCAGCAGGACCGGCGGACGTGCCAGCAGCAGTGCGGCCAGCCGCAGCAGCACGCACTCGCCGCCCGACATCTCGCCGATGGTCCGGTCCAGCCCGACACCTGCGAGCCCCAGTTGGCCGAGCGTGGCGCGGGCGCGTTCCTCCACGTCCCAGTCGTCACCGACCACGGTGAAGTGCTCCTCGCGGACATCGCCCGACTCGATGGCCTTCAGGGCACTCCGTCTCCCGGCGATTCCCAGCACCGCATCGACCCGCAGAGCGGTGTCCAGGGCGAGGTTCTGCGGGAGGTATCCGATGTCACCGGTCGTGGTGATGTGGCCGCCCGTAGGGGTGAGTTCACCGGCGATCAGACGCAACAGGGTCGATTTGCCACAGCCGTTCAGGCCGATGAGCCCGGTCCGTCCGGGACCGACGGCCAGATGGAAGTCCTCGAAGACGTCGCCGCCGTCGGGCCAGGCGAAGGACAGGGACGAACAGGTGATGTGTGTCGTGGGTGCAGGCACGAATGTCTCCCGGCTGCGTCGGAGAATCTCGGAGAACGGCTCGGACAAAAGAGGTCGCACTCGGCCCGCGCACGGAACAGCACGCGCGCGACACGGTGTACGGACACCTCAGATGTGGAGCAACGTCCTTCTCCGATCCGACGACAACAGGGCAGCACTCACGCTACGAGCGGGTCCTGCGGCTCTGCAACCGCATTTCCCGGTGCTCCGCGCCCGGTGGGTCGGGACCCGCCGCTGCCCGGCGTGTCAGGACCCGTCGAGGAGATCCGTCAGATCGCGGTCGAGGTCGAGGAAGCGGTACTCGTCGCCCACCGGGACCAGCACCTGGGCCCGCTTCAGGAAGCGGCGCAGTTCCGCCGTACGGACGTGCACCATGGCGATGCCCTCCACGGCGTGGAACTCCAGGACCGTGCGGTCGTAGCCGAAGGGCCGCACCCTGACGTCACCGACGCCGGCCGGTCCGTCCATCCCGGCCGTGAGCAGTTCACGGGAGAACTCCCAGGACACCTCGGTGCCCTCGAGGGTCGCCGGGGCCGGGAAGGCCATGCGGACGGCGAAGGGGTCCCTGCGGTCGTAACTCAGGGTGGCGGGCAGGGTTTCCATCCGCGGAGCGGATGCGACCATGCGGGCCTGCACGGACTGCTCGATAACGCTGGACAAGACCTGCTCCCTCTCGCGTCGGATGAACGGTTCCCGGCAATGGAGTAGACGACGGAACTCCTCGATCCGTGCACTGGCAGGCGGCGTGAGCTGCGTCACCGCCGGTCGGCTTCCGTCATCCTGCCCCGTTTCGTCCGATGCGCCCTGGACGGCGATCCACCCGTGGACTAGCTTCCAGCGCCATGATGGCCAAGGCGAAGACGAGACGACTGATGTCACTGGGCCTGTGCGGTGCGGCTGTGACCGCCGCTCTGGCCGTACCGTCGGCGCAGGCCGCACCCGGGGAGCAGCGCGAACGGGGCCACCGGCCGGCCTGGGAGCTCACCGACACGGGCACGGACGCGCGCTTCCGCGGCCTCGCCGCGGTCAGCCGCGACGACGCCTGGGTCGCGGGGTCCGGGGGCACGGTTCTGCGTACCGCCGACGGGGGCCGGCACTGGCGCGATGTCTCGCCGCCCGGGGCCGCGGACCTGGAGTTCCGCGACGTCGAGGCTTTCGACCGGCGGCGGGCGGTGGTCCTGGCCATCGGTGAGGGCGAGGCGTCCAGGGTTTTGCGCACCGATGACGGCGGCGCGACCTGGAGCGAGTCCTTCCGCAACACCGACTCCCGTGCCTTCTACGACTGCCTGACCTTCTTCGACAGCCGCAACGGGCTGGCGATGAGCGACCCGGTGGACGGGAAGTTCCGCATCCTGTCGACCTCCGACGGCGGAAGGAACTGGAAGGTGCTGCCCGACGCGGGCATGCCCGCCGCACGCCCCGGCGAGGCCGGTTTCGCGGCGAGCGGCCAGTGCCTCGTCAGTTCGGGCACCAAGGACGTGTGGCTCGCCACCGGCGGTGCGGACACCGCCCGAGTGCTGCACTCGGGTGACCGCGGCCTGACCTGGTCCGCGACCGCGTCGACCGTCCCGGCGGGGGACCCCGCGCGCGGAGTCTTCGGCCTCGCCTTCCGTGACCGCACCCACGGCATCGCGGTCGGCGGCGACTACCGCGCGGACCAGGCGTCGCCGGACGCCGCAGCCGTCACCGGCAACGGCGGACGCACCTGGCGGACCGCCACCACCCCGCCACCGGCCTACCGTTCGGGCGTCGCATGGCTCCCGCACAGCAGGTCGGCGGCGCTGGCGGTCGGCCCGACCGGAACGGACCTGACCCTGGACGGCGGCCGCACCTGGAGGACCGTCGACACCGGTTCGTACGACACGGTGAACTGCGTGGCCGACGGGGGCTGCTGGGCCGCGGGCGAGAAGGGACGCGTCGCCCGGCTCGGGTAGCCGCGCCCAGGGTCTTTCGTCTGGATCATGCTGGACCAGGGTGCGGTGCCAGGGCACGCGAGCCCAGCAGGATCCGAACGAGAGCCCCTAACCGTGCAGTTGCTGCCGGTAGGGGGCCAGCGCCTGCGACGTCTTCGTCGCGAGGAACTCGGTGATCCGGTAGGCACACACCCCGTGCGTTGCGAAGGGGTCGGTCGCCGCGATCTCCTCGATCCGCGCGCGATCGTCCCCCACAGCGAGAATCACGCCGCCGTCACGCGGGTTCTTGCGTCCGGAGGCGATGAACACCCCTGCCGCGTACTGCGCGTCGAGCCAGGCGACGTGTTCCTGCATGAATACATCGACGCGCTCGACCGGTGCGCTGTAGGTCAACTCGAGTACGAACATGATCTCCAGGCTACGGGACCGCCGGGAGCCCCGGGGGTCCCTAGACTCGTCCGCACCATGACGACTTTCACCATGCCCGCCGACGAGGCCGAAGCACGCGCCGTCCAGGACACGCTGCGCACCCGAGTGGTGCTCGACGAGCCAGGGCCGCGGCCCGGCACCGGCCGGGTGACCGGCGTCGATGTCGCCTACGACGACGAGCGGGACGTCGTCGTGGCGGCGGCCGTCGTCCTCGACGCGGCGACACTGGAGGTGGTGGCCGAGTCGACCGCGCGGGGCCGGGTGACCTTCCCGTACGTCCCCGGGCTCCTGGCCTTCCGGGAGATACCGACCGTGCTCGCCGCGCTGGAGGCGCTGCCCGTCGACCCGGGGCTCGTCGTCTGCGACGGCTACGGGCAGGCGCACCCGCGCAGGTTCGGACTCGCCAGCCATCTGGGCGTCCTCACCGGCCTCGCGGTCATCGGCGTCGCCAAGAATCCCTTTACCTTCCGCTACGAGCAACCGGGGCCCCGGCGCGGAGACTCCACCCCGCTCATGGACGGGGACGAGGTGGTCGGCCGGGCGTTGCGCACCCAGGACGCCACCAAGCCCGTCTTCGTCTCCGTCGGCCACCGCACCGGCCTGGACAACGCCTGTGCCCACACGCTGCTGCTGGCGCGCGACTTCCGCCAGCCGGAGACCACGCGCAGGGCCGACGCCCTGTGCCGGGCGGCGCTGCGGGAGGCCGTCGCCTGAACCGCAGTCAGTTGCCTGCCCGGGCGCGGCGGTCATGGCCCGGACTTTCCGGCCGGACCGGTGCGATTGTTTCCATCTGAGTACATGAACGGATGTTGTTCGTCGAACATCGGGGGCAGGCTGGTACACATGATCGACAACCACGCACCCCCCATGACCACCGGAACCGTACGTCTGTCCCAGCGCGGCGTCGCCGTGGGTATGACCCTGGGCGTTGTCGCGGGAGCGGCCTGGACCGTTTCCATGGTCTGCACCCTCGCCTCCTGGATGCTCTGACCCGGCCGGCGCCCTCCCGTACGCCCAGGGAACCGCGCCCCGCCTCAGAGCAACGCCGCGACGCGGAAGCCCAGCCCCGCGCTCGTCAGCCGTTCCAGGAGCGCGTCGCCCATCGCCACGGCGGTCGTGACCTGCCCCGATGTCTTCGGCAGCTCGTCGAGGGCGAGACAGAGGGCGGCCTCGGCGAGCATCTTCGCGGTCTCGTCGTAGCCCGGGTCGCCGCCCGACACCTCGGTGAAGACCCGGCGGCCACCGCCCTCCCCGACGAAACGCACCGTGAACCAGCTGCGGTCCCTGCGCTCCTTGCCGGGGCCCGTGCCGGGTTCGTAGCGGTCCATGAGCCAGCCGCGCACGGCGGGGATCTGGGCGGCCGCCGTCAGCACACCCAGGGCCGCGGTGCCGCCGAGAGCCACCGGCAGGTGCTTCACGGAGGCGAAGTGCCGGTAGCGGAAGTCGGGGCCGTAGCGTTCCAGCGCCCGCGCCGACCGCTCCACGACACGGGGGTCCAGGGTCGGCAGCGGCAGCGCCCACGTTCCGGTCGCCGGACTGAAGTGGGGTGAGCCCTGCGGGGCGCGGGCCCGGCGGCCTACCAGGCGCGGTTCGTGCAGACGGCGTTCCTTCGCGGCCCGGATCATCTGCGGTCCGCGGCCGATCGCGGTGAGTGCCGAGGCGAACGTGCCCCCCGAGAAGACGGCGTTGCTCCGGACGAAGCCGTCGACGGTCAGCGGTACGTCCTCGGGGAGCTGCTGGACGGTGAAGTAGACGCCGAGGTCGTGCGGTACGGAGTCGAAGCCGCAGGCGTGCACGATCCGGGCCCCCGTCTCGCGGGCCCGTGTGTCGTGCTCCAGGAACATCCGGTCGACGAACTCCGCCTCGCCGGTGAGGTCGGCGTAGTCGGTCCCGGCCTCGGCGCAGGCCGCCACCAGCCCTTCGCCGTACCAGACGTACGGGCCCACCGTCGATGCCACCACGTGGGCGGACTCGGCGAGTTCGCGCAGCGTGCCGGGGTCGCCGGCATCGGCTGTCAGCAGGGGCACCTCCGCGCAGCGCGGGTTGATCGCGGCGAGGTTCTCGCGCAGCTTCTCGAGCTTGGCCCGGCTGCGGCCCGCCGCGGCCCAGCGGAAGCCGTCCGGTGCGTGCGCGGCCAGATATTCGGCGGTGAGTCTCCCCACGAAGCCGGTGGCGCCGAAAAGGATGACGTCATAGGGGCGTTCTGCCCCGTTCTGCCTGTTCATGAGTGCCTCCGCAGGGGCCGGCGCCGATGTAGCAGGCAGAGGGTAGCGGAGCGGTTCGTGGCGCTGTGCAGCCGGGAGGGCCTCGGTGCGAGAGGATCCCCGATAAGGAACTAAGCGCTTGCTCGGCCAAAAGGGTTGTGCGGAGCGTCGAGCATTCTTAACATCATCGATGTTACATCAGTTGTGTCATACCGCTGGGGGCTTGATGGCAACGACAGGGCAGGGTCCACTGGCCGGGGTGCGTGTCGTCGAACTGGCGGGCATCGGCCCGGGACCGTTCGCCGCGATGCTCCTGGCCGACCTCGGCGCCGATGTGGTGCGCGTCGACCGGCCCGGCGGCGCCGCGCTCGGGATCGATCCCACGTACGACCTCACCAACCGCAACAAGCGCTCGGTCCTCGTCGACCTCAAGGCCGAGGGCGGCGCGGCGCAGGTCCTGGACCTCGTCGAGCGCGCCGACATCCTGATCGAGGGCTATCGCCCGGGCGTCGCCGAACGCCTCGGCGTGGGGCCGGCCGAATGTCTGGACCGCAATCCGCAGCTCGTCTACGGGCGGATGACCGGCTGGGGCCAGGACGGGCCGCTCGCCGAACGGGCCGGCCACGACATCGCCTACATCGCCCTCAGCGGCACCCTCTCCATGATCGGCAGACCCGGAGAGCCACCGACGGTGCCCGCCAACCTGGTCGGCGACTACGCGGGCGGTTCGCTCTACCTCGTCGTCGGTGTGCTCGCCGCCCTCCAGCACGCCCGCACGCCCGGCGGCACGGGCCAGGTGGTGGACGCCGCCATCGTCGACGGTGCCGCCCACCTCGCCACGATGATCCACGGGATGCTGGCGGCCGGCAGCTGGCAGGACCGGCGCGGCTCCAACCTCCTCGACGGCGGCTGCCCCTTCTACGGCTGCTACGAGACCTCCGACGGCGAGTACATGGCGGTCGGACCACTGGAGCCGCAGTTCTACGAGCAGTTCGGCAGGCTGCTCGGGATCGCCGACGAGGCCCCCGACCGCAACGACTTCAGCCGCTGGGCGGATCTGCGCACCCTCGTCGCCGACCGCTTCAGGGCCCGTACCCGCGCCGAGTGGACGGAGACCTTCGAAGGCACGGACGCCTGCGTCGCCCCCGTCCTCTCGCTGGGCGAGGCGCCTCACCACCCGCACCTCGCCGCCCGCTCCACCTACGTCGAGCACGGCGGCCTCATCCAGCCCGCGCCCGCTCCCCGGTTCTCCGCCACCCCCTCCCGCGTCCGCAGCGGGCCCGCCCGGCCCGGCGCGGACACCGAGGACGTGGCCCGCGACTGGGACGTGACGAGCCTGCGGGCCCTGTCGAAGAAGGACGGCACCGACTGATGGAACTCTCCCTCCCGCTGAACTACGCGGGCGACCCGCGAGCCGCCTGCGACCAGGTCGCCGCACTGGAATCCGCCGGACTCGACGCCGTCTGGGTCGCCGAGGCGTACGGCTTCGACTCGCCCACGATCATGGGATATCTGGCCGCCCGCACCGAGCGCATGAAGATCGGCGCGGCGATCCTCAACGTCTACTCCCGCACCCCCGCCCTCATCGCCCAGACCGGAGCCGGACTCGACGCGGTCTCCGGCGGCCGGGCCCTGCTCGGGCTCGGCGCCTCAGGCCCGCAGGTTGTGGAGGGCTGGCACGGAAAGCCCTACGACAAGCCGCTCGGCCGGACCCGCGAGACCGTCGAGCTCTGCCGACGGATCTGGCGCCGCGAGGTCATCGACCACCACGGCATCACCGACATGCCACTGCCCAAGGAGAAGGGCGGCAGGCTCGGCAAACCGCTGAAGATCCTCACCCGGCCGGTCCGCGAGAACATCCCGCTCTACATCGCCTCCCTCGGCCCCGCCAACGTGGCGCTGACCGCCGAGATCGCCGACGGCTGGCTGCCCACCCTCTACATCCCGGAGAAGGCCCAGCAGGTCTGGGGCACCGCCCTGGCCGACGGTGCGGCGAAGCGTGACCCGGCACTCGGCCCGCTGAAGACCGTCGCCGGTGGCCTGCTCGCCATCGGCGACGACGCCGCGGCCCTCAGGGACCTCGCCCGCCCGCAGATCGCGCTGTACGTCGGAGGCATGGGCGCACCCGGCAAGAACTTCTACAACGACCTCGCCGTCGCCTACGGGTACGAGAAGGAGGCCGCCACCATCCAGGAGCTCTACCTCTCCGGGAAGAAGAAGGAGGCCGAGGCCGCCGTCCCGGACGAATTCTGCGAGCTCATGTCGCTCTGCGGGCCCGAGGGGTACGTACGCGACCGCATCGAGGCCTTCCGCGAGGCCGGCGTCACCATGCTCAACGTCACGCCCGTCGGCCCCGAGCCGACCCGCCTGATCTCCACCGTCAAGAACTGGCTCCAGGGGGCTTGAAGTGCAGCGGCAGATCTTCACCGAAGAGCACGACGCGTTCCGCGGAGTCGTCCGCACCTTCCTGACGAAGGAGGCACTCCCGCACTACGAACAGTGGGAGAAGGACGGCATCGTCTCGCGCGAGGCATGGCTCGCGGCCGGCCGCCAGGGGCTCCTCGGCCTCGCCGTGCCCGAGGAGTACGGAGGCGGCGGCAACGCCGACTTCCGCTACAGCGCCGTCCTCGCCGAGGAGTTCACCCGGGCCGGAGTCGCAGGGCTCGCGCTCGGCCTGCACAACGACATCATCGGCCCCTACCTCACCGGACTCGGCACCGAGGAGCAGAAGCGGCGCTGGCTGCCCGGCTTCTGCTCCGGCGAGATCATCACGGCCATCGCCATGACCGAACCCGGTGCGGGCTCCGACCTCCAGGGCATCCGCACCACCGCCGAGGACAAGGGCGACCACTGGCTGCTCAACGGCTCCAAGACCTTCATCTCCAACGGCATCCTCGCCGACCTGGTGATCGTCGTCGCCAAGACCTCACCGGAGGGCGGCGCGAAGGGCCTCTCGCTGCTCGTCGTCGAACGCGGGGCGGAAGGCTTCGAACGCGGCCGCAACCTCGACAAGATCGGCCAGAAGTCCCAGGACACCGCCGAGTTGTTCTTCAACGACGTGCGCGTCCCCAAGGAGAACCTCCTCGGCGAACTCGACGGCGCCTTCATCCACCTCATGACCAACCTTGCCCAGGAACGGATGGGCATAGCGGTCGCCGGAATCGCCGCGGCCGAGTACCTCCTGGAGATCACCACCCAGTACGTCAAGGAGCGCGAAGCCTTCGGACGCCCGCTCTCCAAGCTCCAGCACATCAGGTTCGAGATCGCCGAGATGGCCACCGAGTGCGCCGTCACCAGGGCCTTCCTCGACCGGTGCATCGTCGACCACTCGGCCGGGACGCTCGACGCCGTACACGCCTCCATGGCCAAGTGGTGGGCCACCGAACTGCAGAAGCGCGTCGCCGACCGCTGTCTCCAACTCCACGGCGGATACGGCTACATGACCGAGTACCGGGTCGCGAAGGCGTTCACCGACGGCCGCATCCAGACCATCTACGGCGGTACGACCGAGATCATGAAGGAGATCATCGGCCGCTCGCTGCTCGGCTGACCCGGCCCCCGCCGACCCTGTTGCGCAACCACCCTCGAAAGGCTGCTGTCTTGAGTACCGAAGCGTTCGTCTACGACGCGATCCGCACCCCGCGCGGTCGCGGCAAGGCCAATGGCGCCCTGCACGGAACCAAGCCGATCGACCTCGTCGTCGGCCTCATCCACGAGATCCGGGCCCGCTTCCCGGACCTCGACCCCGCGGCCATCGACGACATCGTCCTCGGCGTCGTCAGCCCGCTCGGCGACCAGGGCTCCGACATCGCCCGTATCGCCGCGATCGCGGCCGGGCTCCCGGACTCCGTCGCGGGCGTCCAGGAGAACCGCTTCTGCGCCTCGGGCCTGGAAGCCGTCAACCTTGCCGCCGCGAAGGTCCGTTCGGGCTGGGAGGACCTCGTCCTGGCCGGTGGCGTCGAGTCGATGTCCCGCGTGCCGATGGGATCCGACGGCGGTGCCTGGGCCATGGACCCCATGACCAGCTTCGAGACCGGCTTCGCCCCGCAGGGCATCGGCGCCGACCTCATCGCCACCATCGAGGGCTTCTCCCGCCGGGACGTCGACGAGTACGCCGCACTGTCCCAGGAGCGCGCCGCCGCGGCCTGGAAGGACGAGCGCTTCGCCCGCTCCGTCGTCCCCGTCAGGGACCGCAACGGCCTCCTCGTCCTCGACCACGACGAGCACATGCGGCCCGGCACCACCGCCGACTCGCTCGCCTCCCTGAAGCCGTCCTTCGCCGCGATCGGCGAGATGGGCGGCTTCGACGCCGTCGCCCTCCAGAAGTACCACTGGGTCGAGAAGATCGACCACGTCCACCACGCGGGCAACTCCTCCGGCATCGTGGACGGCGCCGCCCTCGTCGCCATCGGCTCGAAGGAGGTCGGTGAACGCTACGGCCTCACCCCGCGTGCCCGGATCGTCTCCGCGGCCGTCTCCGGATCCGAGCCCACCATCATGCTGACCGGACCCGCACCGGCCACCCGCAAGGCACTGGCCAAGGCCGGGCTCACCATCGACGACATCGACCTCGTCGAGATCAACGAGGCGTTCGCCGGCGTCGTCCTGCGCTTCGTGCGGGACATGGGCCTCTCCCTCGACAAGGTCAACGTCAACGGTGGCGCCATCGCACTCGGCCACCCGCTCGGCGCGACCGGCGCGATGATCCTGGGCACGCTCATCGACGAACTGGAGCGGCGTGACAAGCGCTACGGCCTCGTCACCCTCTGCGTCGGCGGCGGCATGGGTGTCGCCACCGTCATCGAGCGTCTCTGACCGTCCCCCGGCCACCCCTGCTTACGGAGAAGAACACACATGACCGAGAGCACGACCATCCGCTGGGAACAGGACGAGACCGGCGTCGTCACCCTCGTACTCGACGACCCCAACCAGTCGGCCAACACGATGAACCGGGCCTTCAGGGACTCCATCGAGGCCATCGCCGACCGGGCCGAGGCCGAGAAGGACTCCATCCGCGGCATCATCTACGCCTCCGCCAAGAAGACCTTCTTCGCGGGCGGCGACCTCAAGGACATGATCAGGATCGGACCTGAGAACGCGCAGGACGCGTTCGACGCGGGCACCGCGATCAAGAGGGCGCTGCGCCGCATCGAGACCCTCGGCAAGCCGGTCGTCGCCGCGATCAACGGTGCGGCGCTCGGAGGCGGTTACGAGATCGCACTCTCCGCCCACCACCGCATCGCCCTGGACGCCCCCGGCTCCCGGATCGGCCTGCCCGAGGTCACCCTCGGCCTGCTGCCCGCGGGCGGCGGTGTCACCCGCACCGTACGCCTGATGGGCATCGCCGACGCGCTGCTCAAGGTCCTCCTCCAGGGCACCCAGTACACCCCGCAGCGGGCCCTGGAGAACGGCCTGATCCACGAGGTCGCCGCCACACCCGAGGAGATGCTCGACAAGGCCCGCGCCTTCCTCGACGCCCACCCCGAGTCGCAGCAGCCCTGGGACGTCAAGGGCTACCGGATCCCTGGCGGCACTCCGTCCAACCCGAAGTTCGCGGCCAACCTGCCCGCGTTCCCGGCCAACCTGAAGAAGCAGCTCGCGGGCGCCCCCATGCCCGCACCCCGCAACATCCTGGCCGCGGCGGTCGAGGGTTCGCAGGTCGACTTCGAGACCGCGCTGACCATCGAGGCCCGCTACTTCACCGAACTGGTCACCGGCCAGGTCTCGAAGAACATGATCCAGGCGTTCTTCTTCGACCTCCAGGCCGTCAACTCCGGTGCCAGCCGCCCCAAGGGCATCGAGGAGCGCCCGGTCCGCAAGGTCGCCGTCCTCGGCGCAGGGATGATGGGCGCGGGCATCGCGTACTCCTGCGCCCGCGCGGGCATCGACGTCGTCCTCAAGGACGTCTCCACCGAGGCCGCCGCCAAGGGCAAGGCGTACAGCGAGAAGCTGCTCGCCAAGGCGCTCTCCCGGGGCCGTACGACCGAGGCGAAGCGCGACGAGCTGCTGGCCCGCATCACCCCGACCGGTGACCCCGCCGACCTCGCGGGCTGCGACGCCGTGATCGAGGCCGTCTTCGAGGACACCGCGCTCAAGCACAAGGTGTTCCAGGAGATCCAGGAGATCGTCGAGCCCGACGCGCTCCTCTGCTCCAACACATCGACCCTGCCCATCACCGTGCTCGCCGAAGGCGTCAGCCGGCCGGTCGACTTCATCGGTCTGCACTTCTTCTCACCCGTCGACAAGATGCCGCTCGTCGAGATCATCAAGGGCGAGAGGACCGGGGACGAGGCACTGGCCCGTGCCTTCGACCTGGTGCGCCGGATCAAGAAGACACCGATCGTCGTCAACGACTCGCGCGGCTTCTTCACCTCGCGCGTCATCGGCCACTTCATCAACGAGGGCGTCGCGATGGTCGGCGAGGGCGTCGAGCCCGCGTCCGTCGAGCAGGCGGCGGCCCAGGCCGGCTACCCGGCCAAGGTCCTCTCGCTGATGGACGAGCTGACGCTCACGCTGCCCCGCAAGATCCGCAACGAGACCCGGCGTGCGGTCGAGGAGGCGGGCGGCACCTGGGCCCCGCATCCGGCGGACGCGGTCATCGACCGGATGGTCGACGAGTTCGAGCGCCCGGGACGCAGCGGCGGCGCGGGCTTCTACGAGTACGACGAGGAGGGCAGGCGCGCGCGCCTGTGGCCCGGTCTGCGCGAGCACTTCGTGAAGCCGGACACGGACGTCCCGTTCGCCGACATGCAGGAGCGGATGCTGTTCTCCGAGGCTCTGGACAGTGTCCGCTGCCTGGAGGAGAACGTCCTGATCACCGTCGCCGACGCCAACATCGGCTCCATCATGGGCATCGGCTTCCCGGCCTGGACCGGCGGCGTGCTCCAGTACGTCAACGGGTACGAGGGCGGCCTGCCCGGCTTCGTGGCGCGCGCCCGGCAGCTTGCCGAGCGCTACGGCGACCGCTTCCTGCCGCCCGCGCTGCTCCTGGAGAAGGCGGAGCAGGGCGAGACCTTCCACGACTGACTCCCGGCACGGGCCGTGTTCACTCCGTGGTGAACGCGGCCCGCAGCTCCTCCTTCAACGACCGCTGGAACGCCGTCACCAGTGCCTGCAGCACCATCGGCTGCATGTGGGCGGACAGCGACTTCATCGCCTTCAGGTGTTCCGGGTCCTGCTCCCGCTCCCGGTACGGATTCCACACCTCGTCCCGGAACAGCCGCGTCAGCTCATGGGCGGCCGACCGGGTGTGCTCCAGCAGGACCGTGCGTGCGGCCAGGATCGTCTCGTGCGCGATCGGCACGTCCAGCAGCTCCACCCCGAGCCGCAGCAGCCCGACATCCACCCGGCAGGTGTCGTCGTCGGGACCGCCGGGGCGCTCGAGCACCCCCATCGCCGACAGCCGGTCCACGTCGGAGCCGCTGAGAGCCCGGCCGGCGCGCCGCTCCAGCTCCGCCCTCGGCATGTCCTCCGCGGAGTCCGGGGCCCAGGAGGCCACCAGGGCCCGGTGGATGGCCAGGTCGTGCGCGCTCAGATCCGGCGGCAACTGCTCCAGGTACCGCTCGATCGCGGCGAGTGTCATGCCCTGGTGCTGGAGTTCCTCGATCAGGGCGAGCCGCGAGAGATGGCCGGGCCCGTAGTGACCGACCCGCCGCGGCCCGATCTCCGGGGGCGGCAGCAGCCCCCGGGTGCTGTAGAAGCGCACGGTGCGCACGGTGACTCCCGCGCGTGCAGCCAGTTCGTCGACGGTGAGCGTCGGCTCGTCGGTCCCGGTCGCCATGTCTGCTCCTCGTCGCCGGCCGCTGGGCTGCGGTGCCTGCGCACCAATCAGGTGCAACAGTATTGCTGTCTCACCACTGTTGTGAAAGTGTCCGGCACCATCGAAGCACAGTCCCACCCTCCGGTACGGACCGTGCGGTCCGGCCGATGGCGACAGGAGGCGGCCGTGACCACGATCCTGCGACTTCCCACCGAAGCCGATCAACTCACCCTCCCGGCCCTGCTGCTGCGCAACGCCGAGGACCACGGCGGGCTCCCCGCCCTGTCCTGGCGCGCCGCGGGCGACGACGCCGGATGGACCACCCTCACCTGGCAGGAAGTGCGCCGGGAGACCGCGGTGCTCGCCGCCGGTTACGCCGCCCTCGGAGTGGAGCGCGGCGAGCAGGTCCTCATGATGATGGGCAACCGGCCCGAACACTGGCTGAGCGACCTGGCCCTCACCCACCTCGGAGCCGTCCCCGTGACGGTGTACGGCACCGCCGCACCCGAACAGATCGCGCACATCGCCCGGCACAGCCGGGCCCGGTTCGCGGTCATCGAGGGCGCACGGGAACGGGAGCGCTGGGAGCCCCTGCTGGCGGACCCGGCGGCGCCGCTGGAGGAGCTGGTCGTGGTGGAGCCGGACGGGGCCGGGACGCACCTGGCGTACACGTCCCTGCGCACCACCGGAGCGCGGCTCCACACGGCCGACGCCTTCGAGAAGGCCTGGCGGGAGTCCCGCGCGGACGATGCCCTGACGGTCGTCTACACCTCGGGCACCACCGGCGACCCCAAGGCCGTCCCGATCACGCATCGCAGCGTCGTGGCCAACGCGCTGGCCCTGGAGCGGGTGGTGGAGCTCCCCGACCATGTCGAGCACATCTGCTACCTCCCGTTCGCCCATATCGCCGAGCGGATGCTCGGCATCTACCTGCCGGTCTTCCGGGCCTCCCACGTCCATCTGTGCGCGGACGCGGCAGCGGTGGCCGCCACCGCCGGCACCCTGCGTCCGGCCCAGTTCTTCGGCGTCCCGAGGGTGTGGGAGAAGCTTGCCGCGAGCGTACGGGCCGCCCTGGCCGGACTGCCCGCGGAACGGCGGGCGGTGATCGAGGAAGCGGGGGCGACGGCGCGTGAACACGTCTCGTACCGGGAACGGGGCGAGGAGCCGCCCGCCGGGCTTGACGCCGCGTACCGGCTGGCCAAGACGGAGGTCCTGGACCCGATCCTCGCCCTCGCGGGCTTCGACCGGCTGGTCTGGACGGCCAGCGCCTCCGCGCCGATGCCGCTGGAGGTGGTCCGGTTCTGGGCGGGCTTCGGCATCGTCGTCATGGACGCCTGGGGGCTCACCGAGACCGTCGGGGTGTTCACCACCAACAGCCCGTCGGCTTTCCGGCTCGGGTCGGTGGGCCGGCCGCTGGAGGGGCTCGAACTCCGGATCGCGGACGACGGCGAAATCCTGGTCCGGGGCGGGACCGTCTTCGCGGGCTATCTGCGCGAGGACGGCACGGTGGACGGGGTGCTGGACGCCGACGGATGGTTCCCCACCGGGGACATCGGCCGGATCGACGACGACGGCTACCTGTGGCTCACCGACCGCAAGAAGGAGATGATCATCACCTCGACGGGTAAGAACGTCTCCCCGGCACTCGTCGAGAACATGCTCAAGGAACACCCGCTGATCGGACAGGCCCTCGTCCACGGCGACGGACGCTCCTACCTGGTGGCCCTGCTCGTCCTCGACCCGGAGATGGCACCGGCCTGGGCGGCGGCCCGCGGTATCGACGTGAGTCCGGCCGCGTACGTCGACCACCCCGCCGTGCGCGAGGAGGTCGCGCGGGCCGTCGAGGCCGCCAACGCACGGTTGAACCGCACCGAACAGGTCAAGCGCTACCGGCTGCTGTCGCAGGAGTGGAGCCCGGAGACCGGCGAGCTGACCCCCTCGCTGAAGCTGCGCCGCCGGGTGATCCGCGAGCAGTACGGCGACATGCTCGACGCACTGTACGAGGAGGGCGGGAACTGAGTGCCGCGGGTGGACTGTCAGGGGCGATGGACACGGAGTACCTCCTGAAGGGGAGAAAGTTACAGAGTGACGTTCTGGGTATCTGTGTTCCGTCGCCGTTGTGGTTGAGTGGTCACGGCGGAACGGGGAGGGCCCATGACGGCACGGAGTACCAACGAGGCACTGCTGGCCCGCGCGCTGATCGAGTCGCCGCCGTCGGACGCGCTGAGCGAACAGATCCTCGACGCGGCACGCGAGCAGTTCATGACCTTCGGGCTGCGCCGCTCGACCGTCGACGACGTGGCCAAGCGGGCCAAGGTCTCGCGGGTGACGGTGTACCGCAGGATCGGCAACAAGGACAGCCTGGTCTCGGCCTGCCTGCTGCGCGAGTACCGACGCTTCGTCATGGACGTCGACGACGCCGTGGCCGCCCTGCCCACCATGGAGGACCGGCTGGTCGCCGGCTTCGCCGCCGTCCTCCAGCACATTCGTGAACACCCGCTGGTCGGCGGGCTGCTGAAGCTGGAGCCGGAGATCATGCTGCCCTTCCTCACCCTGGAGAGCGGGCCGGCCTTCCTCGCGATGCGCGAATATCTCGCCGACCGGCTGCGCCATGCCCAGCGCGCGGAAGGACGGCCGGAGACGGACCCCACACCGGTCGCCGAACTCATGGTGCGGGTCACCGTCTCCTTCCTCCTCAATCCGGTCAGCTGCTTCGAGCTCGACGACGACGAACAGGTGCGTGCCTTCGCCCGCCGCTATCTGGTGCCGCTGCTCAGCACCGCGTGACCGGCCTCAGAACCGTGCGTGCAGCCTCCTGCCGAGCTCGACCGCCCGGGCGGCCTTCGCCCGGGGCGTCGCGAACGACGTGAGGTCCACCGCCGGTGCGAATCGCCGTACGGTGACCGAGTGCGGCGCCGCGAAGGCCCGCAGCCCCTCCTCGCCATGGATCCGTCCGTAGCCCGACTCACCCGCACCGCCGAACGGCAGTGCGGGGATCGCGGCGAAGCCCAGCACCGAGTTGACCGACACCGCACCGGAGTCGAGGCGTCCGGCCACCGCGAGCCCCGCCGCCCGGGAGCGGGTGAAGACGGCGGCGCCCAGCGAGTACGCCGATGCGTTGGCCCGCTCGACGGCCTCGTCCATGTCGCGCACCGGATTCACCACGACGACCGGGCCGAAGGTCTCCTCGGTCACGGCCGGGGAATCCTCCGGTACGCCGGTCAGCACCACCGGGCCCACGGTCCGCGTCGACGGAGTGCCGGGGCCGCCGAGCACGGCCCGGCCCCCGTCCACCAGCGCCTGCTTCACATGGCGTTCCACCACGCCGAGCTGGGAGGGCAGGGTGAGCGGGCCGTACGCCTCGCCGGGAGCCAGCGCCCGCGCCCGGCGTACGATGCGCGCGCACAGTTCCTCGTGCACGGACGCCACCGCGTACACCCGCTCCACGCCCGCGCAGGTCTGGCCGGCGTTGCCCATCGCGCCCCAGACGATCGCGTCGGCTGCCGCGTCCAGATCGGCGTCCGCCGCGACCAGGACCGCGTCCTTGCCCCCGCACTCGGCAAGCAGCGGTGTGAGCGTGGCCGCGCAGGCCGCCGCGACCTTGCGGGCGGTGCCGGGCGAACCCGTGAAGGCGATCTTGTCCACACCGGCCGGGCCGTCCGCGCCGGCCAGGGCGGCCCCGGTGGAAGCCGGCCCGGTGACGGTCCGCAGCAGGTCCGCGTGGTCCGGGACGGCCTCCCCGAAACTCCGGGCCAGCAGAATCCCTGTCCCGGGCGTCAGTTCGGACGGTTTGAAGACCACGGCGTTGGCCGCCGCGAGGGCGTAGCCGATCGAACCCATCGGCGTGTAGAGCGGGTAGTTCCACGGCCCGATCACCCCGATCACCCCGAGCGGGCGGTAGGCCAGAAGTGCCCGCTGATGGACCGACAGCACACCGGACGGCACCCGGCGCCGGCCCAGCACCCGGTGGGCGTTGCGCGCCGCCCAGTTCAGGTGGACCAGTGTCAGGAGCACCTCGGCGCGGGCGTCGTGCAGCGGCTTGCCGGTCTCGGAGGTGATCAGTCCGGCGAACTCGTCGGTGCGCCGGGCGAGTGCCCGCTTCCAGTGCAGCAGCGCCGCGCGCCGCCCCCGGGGTCCGAGCGCGGACCAGCTCCGGCCGGCGCTCCTGGCCTGTGCCACCGTGGCGCGGATGTCCTCGATGCCGTGGGCGTGAGGGTCCGTCGGGGTCGTCATGTCTTCTCCATGGGCAGGGGTTCCAGCGGGCGGCTCTGTGCCCAGTGCGGGCCGAGGTCGTCGAGCTGGTATCCGAATGGGTAACTGCGTGGTCTGGGCCGGGAAGGAAGCCGGCGCGGCCGGGCGGGCAGCAGCCGTACCCCGCGCGACCGGATACGCACCATTCGCGTGGCCGTCGCCCGTAACCACCGGGGCTGGACCGGGAATCCGAGCGCCCGCAGCAGAGGCTCGTCCAGCAGGGCGAGCGAGAGCCTGGCCACCAGGGGGCGCAGCGGGCCCGGGTACCAGGCGGCCATGACCCGGAAGGTGGCGTTGGCGACCCGGCGGTTCGCCGGGTCGTACGCGAACATCCGGTCCTCGTAGGAGTCGAGCAGGTCCTCGAACCCTTCGTACGTGTCGGGAGCGCCCTCGATGCCCATCATGACGGCCATCCGCCGTCCCACTTCCGCCAGCGCCCCCGCCTCCTGTGCGCACAGGGGGCGCCACCCGAAGCGGTCGATCCAGCGTTTGGGACCGACGACGGTCGTGGCCAGTACATAGAGGTAGTCCTCGTTCGGGATGCGGTACCTGCCGTGAATGCGGTTGAGGTGCCGGGCGGCGGCGCGGGCGCGCTCGGAGTCGAAGCCTTCGGCCGCCATCTCGTAGCCGAACAGGACGGTGTCGTCGTAGCGTTTCTGGCCGTTGCGCTCGAACTCCTGGGTGCGGTCGAGCAGGAGGGAGATTCTCGGGACGCCGTAGTCGCGCAGGAAGGCGACGCTGATGCCCTGCCGGTAGTCCCACGGGAATTCGTACTGCGACATCAGCCGGAGTATTTCGGCGCAGTCGCGGGCGGGATCCATCCGGCGGATCTCGCGCAGTCGGCTGTAGCGGCCCATGGCGGGCAACCTCCTCTGTGGGTGGAGCCGGTTCAGGTGCGGGAGCCCGCGGTGAGGCCCCCGCAGTGGACGTCACCTGCATCGACGAGGCTGCTGCGACCCACCTCGACGGACTCGGCTGTGTGCCTCAAATCGCCGACTGGGAGGGTCATTTGATGGGCCTTTCGCTCCGAGAGTCAAAGTTACAAATACTATTGACTTGTTTCATGGGGTGCGTCAACACTGCTGACACGGATTCGAGGAAGGGGCACCGCACGGGCATGCGCAACGGTGCCGAGGGACCTCCGCAGCCGGATCCCCTTCGCGGCGACGCCCCGCGGCGCTCCTTCGGGGACGTCATCGAGGCGGCGCAGCGTGTCCGGCTCGTCACCCCCCGGCACCCCTCCCTGCCGCCCTCCGGCTCGCCGGGGCGCCCGCGATCGCATACTGGAACACACACGGCCCGGGCACCGGTCCGAGCACCCGCCATCCCCAGGGAGACCCCGCATGACCAGCGCAGGAGACCCCGCCCCGCCCCCGCCGGGCGGCGTCCTGTGGAGCCTCGCCGGCGACATCCGCGGGCTGCTGATGCTGCCCGCCGCCCTGACCCTCCAGGTCGCCCACCCCGCGGTCGGGGCGGGGGTCGACGAGCACTCGGTCTTCCGTACGGACCCGTGGGGGCGCGGCGAGCGGTCCCTGCGCTCGCTCCAGCTCTGGGTGTACGGGGGTGAGGAGGCGGCCGAGGAGGGGCGCAGGCTCAGGAAGCTGCACCGCACCATCCAGGGCACCGACACCCGCGGCCGCCGCTACCACGCGCTCGCGCCCGCGAACTACGCATGGGTGCATGCCACCGGCTTCCCCGTCTACCAGCACGCCGCGCGCTATCTGGTCCGCCCGCTCACCGAGGCGCAGGAGCGGGCGCTGTACCGCGAGTGGCTCCAGGTCGGCCGGATCCTCGGCATCCACGACCGGGACATGCCGCAGACGATCGAGGAGTTCTGGCCGTACTACCGCACGATGCTGGCCGACGAGATCGAGGCGACCACCGTCGTGCGGGAGCTGGTCGCCGTCGACAGCCCGGTACCGCCGCCCGACCGCGGTCCGTGGGCCGTGCGGCTGCTGCTGGCGGCGGCGTGGCCGGTCCTGCTCCCGCCGCTCGCCCGGTTCCGCAGCTTCATCACCGTGGGGCTCATGCCGCCGGACGCCCGCGAGGCGATCGGACTCGACTGGACCCCCGCCCAGGAGCGGCACCTCCGGCGGCTGGGCGCCGTGATCCGGCTGGTGGTGCCCCTGCTTCCCGAGCGGCTGCGCTATCTGCCGCGCGCCCGGACCGCGCGGGCCGCCTGGCACGCGGAGCGCGGGGGCAGGGGTCTCAGGCCGAGGCGCGACGGATCAGTTCGGTCGGGGTGATCACGGACGCGGGCCACTCGCCCGTACCGCTGTTCAGCCGTTCCATCAGCAGGCGGACCATCAACCGCCCCATCCCTTCGATGTCCTGACGGATCGTCGTCAGGGCGGGTGCGGTGGTCTCCGCCACCGACTCCATGTCATCGAAGCCGACGAGTGCCACGTCCTCCGGAACCCGGATCCCCCGGTCGCGGAGCACCCGCAGGGCCCCCGAAGCCATCAGGTCGTTGGAGGCGAAGACGGCGTCCAGATCCGGACAGGCCGCCAGCAGTTCCCCCATCGCCCGTGCGCCCCCCTCGGCGGTGAAGTCGCCGTCCGCCACCAGCGCCGGACCGGCGTCGGGCAGGACATCGTGATAGCCGTCGATCCGGTCGAGCGCGGAGGTCTGGTCGCGCGGTCCGGCGATGTGTGCGATCCGTCGCCGGCCGAGCGAGACCAGGTGGCGTACGGCCTCACGGGCGCCACCCCGGTTGTCGCAGTCGACGTACGGCACGGGCGGCGCGGCGGCATCCGTTCCCGGCGACGGGTGCTCGGGGCGGCCACCGTAGACCGTCGGCACGCCGAACCTCCGGATGATCGACGGCAGCTCGTCGTCCGTGTGCAGTGAGAAGGCCAGTGCGCCGTCCACATGGCCACCGGCCAGATAGCGGGTCACGCGGTCGAAGTCCCCGCTGCCTTCCACCAGGAGCAGCACCAGCTGGGCGTCGTGCGCCGTCAGTTCGCGGCTGATCCCACGGATCTGGCGGGAGAAGAACGGGTCGGAGAAGATCCGGACCTCGGGTTCGTCGATGATCACGGCGACCGCACCGTTGCGCCGGGTGACCAGGGTGCGTGCGGCGTGGTTCGGGATGTAGCCGAGCTCGTCCACCGCCTTGCGCACCTGGTCCACCAGCGGCTGCCGCACTCCGGCACCGCCGTTGACGACGCGGGACGCCGTCGCCCGGGACACACCGGCCCGGGCCGCCACGGCCTCCAGGGTGGGCCGGGCGTCACGCTGCGGATCGCGGGTCGGATCGGGCAAGACAAGCTCCTCGTACACGCGTGCCCCGGCGGGGGGAGGGGCCGGAACCGGCGGGCTGAACATGAACGCGGCCACCCTAACCGCACGGCTGTTTCAGCCGGACAGGTGATCGCCCCCTGTTGCGCAGGAGTTGACCGGGGTACCTTCCGCACACACCGCTACGCGGGCGGGTCCGCTGCGGCCCGGCCCTGCCGGACCCGGGAGGCAGTTGCTCGTGATCCCCCGACTCGCTCGTGCACTCCGTCACCGCTCCCGGGACCGCCGCGTGCTGCGGCGCGACCTCGGGTCGGTCGTGGTGGCAGCCGCGCTGGCCGTTCCGTTCGCCACGGCGCCGGCCGAGGCATCGCACCTCGTGCCCCGCACCGGATTCGAGATCAGCAGGGGTGAGCGGTGGACCGGGCAGGCGGAGGAGCAGTCCTTCCTCGCCGAGGTCGACCGGGCGAGCGACCGCGCCTTCGTCGAACGGGTCGGCACGACGAAGCAGGGCCGCTCCCTGCGGCTCGTCCACATCGGAGCGCGCACCCCGGCGTCCGGCACCGTCCTGCTGATCTGCAGCCAGCACGGCGACGAACCGGCCGGCCGTGAGGCCTGTCTGTCGGCCGTCCGTGATCTCGCCCTGGCCGAGGACCGGGCGACCCGAGCACTCCTGTCCCGTACGCGTGTACTGGTGCTGCCCACCGCCAATCCCGACGGACGCGCGGCGGACACCCGCGGCAACTCCGACGGCGTCGACGTCAACCGGGACCACATCGCCCTGCGGACGGCCGAGGGGCGGGCAGTCGCGCGGGTCATCCGTGATCAACGGCCCGATGTCATCTATGACTTGCACGAGTACGGTGCCACCCCGCCGTACTACGACAAGGATCTCTTCGTCCTGTGGCCGCGCAATCTCAACACGGCGGACGGGGTGCACGACGCCGCCCGGAGCCTGGCCGACCGGTACGTCAGGCCCGCCGCCGCGGCAGGGGGCTACAGCAGCGGCCTCTACGGGATCTGGACCGACCCGGTCACGGGAGACCCGATCAAGCAGACCGCGGGCGACGGTCAGGAGCGGATCCTGCGCAACACCGCGGGCATCAAGCATGCGGTCGGCCTGCTCATCGAGTCGCGGACCGACGCGCTCACCGAGGCCGAGCGGTCCGACCAGGCGCTCAACAAGCGGCGCAGGGTCGAGTCCCAGCAGGCGGCACTCGGTGGCCTGTTCTCCTTCGCCGGGGAGCGGCACGGGCGTATCGCCGCGGTCACCTCCGCGGCCCGCCTGGCAGGGCTCGCCGACCGGGGGCCCGTCCTCCTCGGCGGCGCCGACAACGATCCGGCGGAACCGGGGGAGACCCTCCAGGACCCGCCCTGCGGCTACCGGCTCGACCCGGCCCAGTACGCGGACGTCGGGGACGAACTGGCCCTGCACGGCGTGACGTCTCGCCGCGACCGTGACGGAGTGTACGTATCGCTGCGCCAGCCGGCCCGCAAACTGATCCCGCTCCTGCTGGACGAGCGGGCCACATACCACCTCGTAAAGGGACAAGCCGATACGGCTTGTTGACCCCAGAGATGCACGCCGCGTGTGGTACTGCCTACGGAGAGCGAAATGTTCGCACTGCGTGAAAGGTGCCATTTGTGTCACACGACGAGCAGAGAACGGATGGGCGGGGGGAGTACCTGCCGGTCACGGCCGATCTTCCCGCTGAGCAGCACGACGGCCGGCGCCCCACGACCGACAGGGTGGTCTTCGGCGTCACGGCGGTGCTCACCGTAGCCTTCGTGGTCTGGGGCTCCACGGCCACCGACTCGTTGGAGGATGTCTCCAGCAGACTGCTCAACGGACTCATCCACAACGGTGGTTGGGCCTTCATGCTGGCCGCCTCGGGGTTCGTCGTCTTCGCCCTCTGGCTCGCGATCAGCCGGTACGGGAAGATCTCGCTCGGCCAGGAGGGCGAGAAGCCCGAATTCCGTACGGTCTCCTGGGTCGCGATGATGTTCAGCGCCGGCATGGGAATCGGCCTGATGTTCTACGGGGTGAGTGAGCCACTGGCCCACTTCGTCACCCCGCCTCCCGGCACGCGCCCCGCCGACGCCGCCGAAGCGATGCAGACGGCGATGGCCACGACCCTCTTCCACTGGACACTGCATCCCTGGGCGATCTACGCGGTGGTCGGTCTCGCCATCGCGTACAGCACCTATCGGCGGCGCAGGCGGCAGACGATCAGCGCGGTGTTCGAGCCGCTCATCGGGGCCCGTCACGCCCATGGCGGCGGCGGCCGGTTCATCGACATTCTCGCCATCTTCGCGACGCTCTTCGGTTCGGCTGCCTCGCTCGGGCTCGGAACCCTCCAGATCGGCAGTGGTTTCCAGGAGCTCAACTGGATGGAGAAGACCGGCACCGGTCTCCTGGTGGCGATCATCGCCGTCCTGACGGCGGCCTTCGTCGCCTCCGCCGTGTCCGGCGTCGAGAAGGGCATCCAGTGGCTGTCCAACATCAACATGGTGCTGGCCCTGATCCTGGTGGTGTTCGTCTTCATCGCCGGGCCCACCATCATCGTGCTGGACCTGCTGCCCACGTCCCTCGCCGCGTACTTCGGTGACCTCGCCCAGCTCGCCGGGCGCACCGAGGCGACCGGCGAGGGCGAGGTGGCCGACTGGCTCTCGAGCTGGACCGTCTTCTACTGGGCGTGGTGGATCTCGTGGACGCCCTTCGTCGGCATGTTCATCGCGAGGATCAGCCGGGGCCGGACGATCCGTCAGTTTGTCGGCGGAGTCATCCTCGTGCCGAGCACGGTCAGCCTGGTCTGGTTCGCCGTCTTCGGCGGTTCCGCGATCAGGCTTGAGGAGGCAGGGCGGCTCGAGGGCGTCGGGGACACTCCGGAGGCGCAGCTCTTCGGCGTCCTCCAGGAGTTCCCGATCCCCACCGTGATGAGCATCCTGGTGATGGTCCTGGTCGGCATCTTCTTCGTCTCCGGCGCGGACGCGGCCTCGATCGTGATGGGCACGCTCTCCCAGAAGGGCGTGCGCGAACCGGCCAAGTGGGTCGTGATCTTCTGGGGCATCGTCACCGGCGCCGTGGCCGCGGTCATGCTGCTCATCGGCAACGGCAAGGGCGACGCCCTGGCCGGCCTGCAGAATCTGACCATCCTGGTCGCCGCGCCCTTCACCGTCGTGATGATCGGCATGTGCGTGGCCCTGATGCGGGATCTGCGGGAGGACCCGCAGATCGTCCGCCAGGAGTTCGGCGTGGAAGCCGTCGAGTCCGCGGTGATCGAGGGCCATGCCAAGTACGACGGAGACTTCGAGATCCGGATCGGCCCCGGCTCCGAGGTCATCAGCGACGAACGGCACAAGGACGACCCGTCCACCTGACCGGCGCTGCGGCTCAGCCCACCAGCTGGGCCGCAGCCCGCGCGCAGCCCCACGCCACCGTCACCCCGGCGCCGCCGTGCCCGTAGTTGTGCACCAGCAGACCTCCTCCGGGCCGTTCCTCGGCCTCGATCCGCACCCCGCCGTCCCGGGCGGGCCGCAATCCGACCCGGTGCCCCGTGATCCGGGCCCCGGCGATCTCCGGCCGCACCCGCGCGCAGCGTGCCACGATCTCCCCGGCCGTACGGAGGTCGGGCTCCGTGCGCCAGTCGTCCGTCTCGGCGGTCCCGCCCAGCAGCAGCCCGCCCGGCTGGGGGAAGAAGTACGTCGTCGCGCTCGAAGCCGGGTCCGCCAGGGTGTACCACTCGTCGATGCCCGGGTTCTCCACCACCACGAGCTGCCCCCGCACCGGCCGCATCCCCGGATCCGGGACCAGGCCGCGGGCGCCCAGGCCGGTGCAGTTGACCACCACGGGAGCCTCGGCGGCGGCCTCGTCGAAGCCACGCACCGTGCGCCGCTCGGTCACACCTCCGGCCGCTGCCAGCCGCCGCTGCAACCAGCCCAGGTGGACCGGCATGTCGATGAGGGGCAGGGTCACCCGCAGCCCCTGGCCGACCTCGGACACGTTCCTCAGGCTGCGTGCCCAGGATCCCAGCGCCGCGAGCCGCTCACCCCCGTGAACCCCCGGGACCAGACGTACACCGGTCTCGTCCGGTGCCGCGGCCAGTTCCTCGTACATCCGCAGCGACTGCAGGGACCAGTCGCCGACCCGTGCCTCCGGCTCGATCCGGTACGGCCACCACAGGGCGCCGGCCACCGCCGACGTCGTGGCTGAGGGCGCGTCCCGTGACCAGAGCCGTACCCGGTGACCGTGCTCCGCCAGCACCACTGCCGTGGTCAGCCCGCTGACTCCGCCGCCCACCACGATCACGTCCGTCACACCGCTCACCTCTGCCACTCCCGCAGCCCTGGGCGGCCACGCTCCTGGGCGGACGCTAACGGAATCCCCGAGCCGTGCTCACATCGGCCTCGCGGTGGGAATACTCCCGTCATGTCAGCCCAGTACTCGACGTTCGGCCTCGCGCCGGCGATACGGGCCGGGGGAGTCCTGGCCGACGGTGGCTATCAGGTGCACCGGGATTTCATGGACTTCATCGTCGACGGCAGACCGCTGCTGTTCCAGCTGTCCGACCTCGACGCGGTCTCGCCGCTCGCCTCCGACGTACCGCCGGCGATATTCACCACGCATGTACGGCGCCTGCTGCTCGAAGCGGACGCTCCGCTGGCCGACGGCCGCTACGTGATCTACGGCTGCCCCGAGTGCGAGAGCCTCGAATGCGGGGCGGTCACCGCCGTCATCGAACGGGACGGCACCGATGTCGTGTGGCGGGACTTCGCCTGGCAGACGTACGGGACCGTCGACGTGGAACAGGGCGGCTACCACGGGATCGGCCCGTTCCGCTTCGACGGCGAGCAGTACCGCACCGAACTCGAACAACTGCTCCCCGCGGAAGACACGACGGAAGCACAGCGGGACGGTCCCGCCGCCCGGCGTCGGGTCCTGCTCATCGGGGCCCGCGTCGCGGTCCTCGCCAGACTCGCGGCCGCCCTGCGCACGATCGGCATCGGCGCCGACATCACCCGGGACGCCGCCGGGGTGCCGGCCGACGAACTGCGCGGGTACGGTGCCGTGGCCTTCGGCCGGGCCGTCACCGACGCGGAGCGCACCGCGGTGCGTGAGGCGTTCGGCCGGGCGGGCGCCGACGTCGCGTACGTGGACGGCACCGACCCCGTGATCCCGCTCCTCGTCGCCCGGATCGAGAACGCGCTGGACCGTACCCCGCCCTCCGGGAGACGGCTGCTCGGGCTCACCGTCACGGACGGCACGGCCTGCCTCGAGGTCAGCTCGACCTGCCGGGTCAGCATGGTCGCGTACCGCCTCGACCTGCTGAACCGCACGCGGACCGACAAGGTCTTCGACGGGGTCCTCGCCGCCGGCGAGCACCGGATCCCCCTGGACGCGCGGGTGGTGAAGGGGCATTCCTCCCTCGTGGCGCGCAGTGCGGGGAGTGTGCTGATCGCGACCGTCGGGCCCTGAGGCCGTCGCGACCGTCGCACCGGGAGCCGCGCCCGTCGTCCCCGGGGACCGCACCCGGCGCGGTTCGTTAGGATCGGCACCCTGATGACTGCCACTCTCGTCGCCAAGGAACTCGCCGCCGGGCACGGCGACCGCACACTCTTCGCCGGACTCGACCTCGTCGTCGCGCCCGGCGACGTGATCGGTCTCGTCGGAGCCAACGGCGCCGGAAAATCGTCGCTGCTCCGACTGCTCGCCGGGCTGGACCGCCCGGAGGAGGGCGACCTGCGCCTCTCCCCGCCCACCGCCACCGTCGGACACCTCCCGCAGGAGCCCGAGCGTCGCGCGGGCGAGTCCGTGCGGGAGTTCCTCGCCCGCCGCACCGGGGTCGCCGAAGCGCAGACCGCGATGGACGCCGCGACCCAGGCCCTCGTCGACGGTGCGCCCGGCGCGGACGACGCGTACTCCGAAACCCTCGAGCGCTGGCTCGCCCTCGGCGGCGCCGACCTCGACGAACGGGCGGAGGAGGTGGCGGCCGACCTCGGCCTGCGGATCGGTCTCGACCTTCCGATGACGGCGCTCTCCGGCGGGCAGGCGGCCCGCGCGGGACTGGCCTCGCTGCTCCTGTCGCGCTACGACGTCTTCCTGCTCGACGAGCCCACCAACGACCTGGACCTCGACGGCCTGGAGCGGCTCGAGCGCTTCGTGTCCGGCCTGCGCGCGGGCACCGTCGTCGTCAGCCACGACCGCGAGTTCCTGATGCGTACGGTGACCAAGGTCCTCGAGCTCGACCTGGCCCAGCAGGAGATCAACCTCTACGGCGGCGGCTACGCCTCCTACCTGGAGGAGCGTGAGCGGGCCCGTTCCCACGCCCGTGAGGAGTTCGAGGAGTACGCGGACAAGCGCTCCGCGCTCGAAGGCCGCGCACAGATGCAGCGCGGCTGGATGGACAAGGGCGTCAAGAACGCCCGCCGCAAGGCCACCGACAACGACAAGATCGGCCGCAAGTTCCGCAGTGAGGCCAGCGAGAAGCAGGCGGCGAAGGCCCGCCAGACGCAGCGCATGATCGAGCGTCTCGACGTCGTCGACGAGCCGCGCAAGGAGTGGGAGCTGCGGATGGAGATCGCCTCCGCCCCGCGCTCAGGCTCCGTGGTGGCCACCCTCCGCGACGCCACGGCCGTCCTCGGCGACTTCTCCTTCGGTCCGGCCACCCTGCAGATCGACTGGGCGGACCGGGTCGCCATCACCGGGGCCAACGGGGCGGGCAAGTCGACGCTGCTCGCCGCACTGCTCGGCCGGCTACCGCTCGGGTCCGGCCACGCGTCCCTCGGTTCGGGAGTCGTGGTGGGCGAGGTCGACCAGGCGCGCAAGCTGTTCCACGGTACGGAGAGCCTGCTGGACGCCTTCTGCGCTGCCGTCCCCGAGACGGAGCCGGCCGAGGTCCGTACGCTGCTCGCCAAGTTCGGCCTGCGCGCCGACCATGTGCTGCGGCCGGCCACGACGCTCTCCCCGGGCGAACGCACCCGGGCCGCTCTCGCCCTCCTCCAGGGCAGGGGTGTCAACCTGCTGGTCCTGGACGAGCCGACGAATCACCTCGACCTGCCCGCGATCGAGCAGCTGGAGTCGGCGCTCGACGCGTACACCGGGACGTTGCTCCTGGTCACGCATGACCGTCGGATGCTCGAAGCCGTCCACACGACCCGACGGGTCCAGGTCGCCGACGGCAAGGTCGTCGAGATCAGCTGACAGTGAGGGACCCGCCCCTCCCGGTCGCTGCCGGGAAGAGCGGGTCCGTCATGTGCCCTGTGGAGGGGCGGCGTCGGTCGGCCCGGAACGGGCCGCCTCAGTCGACGTAAGTGATCTCGGACGAGGAGTAGATGCAGTTCGTGCCATCCGCTCCCGAGCCGATCTCGCTCGGCTCGCCGCTGGTGGTTCCCTTGTACTTGGTGCAGATCTTCATGTCACGGTCGCCGTCGTCGTAGATCGTAACGCCCGAGATCCGTGCCGTGTCACCGTAGTTGGTGTTGATGCCGACCAGGCTGGTGCCCGGAGCCGTCGCCCAGATGTTCTGGAGCTGGATGTGCCGGGCGTTCTGCGTGGAGCAGTTCCCGCAGGAGCGGACCAGCTTGCCGAAGTCGTCGACCTGGAAGTTCTTGACGACCAGCGTGCCGACGCCGTTGTGCTGGAAGACCTTGTCCTCCGCCAGCTTCGCGCCGCCGCCGTCGATCGTACGGACCGTCGAGGAGGAACCGCCGCGGAAGGTCGCCGCGTCCTCGCCCACGTCCTCCCACCAGACGTTCTTGAGGGTGCAGGTGCCCGCGCAGTGCACACCGTCCGCGGCCGGGGCGCCGAGGATGACGTTCTGCAGGGTGGCGCCGTCCGCCAGCTTGATCATCGGGGGCTGGTCCTCGTCCTGGCCGCCGCTGCCCAGGTCGCCGGTGCCGTAGAGACGCTTCAGACCACCGTCGTACGTGCCCGAGACCTCGATGGTCGCGGAGACGGCCTGGCTGCCGTTGGCCGTCGGCCACGACGGCGGCGAGTCCGGGTCGGTCGGGTCGGTGGGCGGGTCGGTCGGGTCGGTGGGCGGGTCCGTGGGAACCGTGCCCGAGGCGGTGAAGGTCCAGTTCTTGCTGGTCACCGAGTCGCAGGAGTTCTGCTGGACCAGAGCGCCGGACGCCGTGGAGCTGTCCTTCACGTTCAGGCACTTGCCGCCGTTGCCGTTGACCACCCGGTAGGTGCTGCCGCTGACCGCCGTCAGCGTCCAGACCTGGGTCGCCGCTCCGCTGCAGGCCTGCTGCTCCACCGCCTTGCCGGCGCTGGTGGAGGCATCCTTCACCCCGGCGCACCGGGAACTGTGTGCCGCGGCCAGCGTGTAGCCGCTTCCGGAAGCCGTCAGCTTCCAGGTCTGGCTGGTGGCCGCGTTGCAGGCGCTCTGTGCGAGCTGCACGCCGGCGGCGGTGCTCGATCCGGGCACGCCCAGACACAGTCCGCTGGCCGCGTTCTTCAGTGTGTACGAGCCGGTTGCCGGTGCGGCCGTTGCCGAGCCGGTCGCGAACAGCGCGGTGAGGCCTGCGGCGATCACGGAGACGATGGCGACGAGTGAGGCGGCCGCGCGGCCTCCACGTCTCCTGACGTGCTGATTCTTTGTGCGCACTAGGTATTCCTTTCACCGCCTGCGGCATTGTCCGCAGGCACCTGTCGGTGGTGTGGTGCGGTGGTGAAGGCCGTTCCCGATTCCAGTAGAGAATCCAGTACATGAATCAGGTTCGTGTATGTGAATTGCAGTGACGGTACGTCACCCACTGGGAGCGGTCAAGAAGTTGGTACGGAGGATCAGTCGGCAGGGTGCGCCGGGGCGGCTGTGGAGTCCCGGACGACCAGGGAGGTCGCCAGGGTGGTCTGTGCCGTGGCCGGACCGCCGCCCGACGTCTCCACGGTCTGGATGAGCAGATCGACCGCCGTGCGCCCCGCCGCGGCCGTGGGCATGGCGACCGTGGTGAGCCGGGGGCGGTTCAGCCGGCCGGCGACGGTGTCGTCCACGCCGATCACGCTGATGTCCTCCGGCACCCGTACGTTCCGGTCGTCGAACCCTTCGATGAGCCCGATGGCGACCAGGTCGTTGTAGGCGATCACCCCGGTGGCTCCCGTCCTCAGGAGGGCGGGCGTCGCCGCGATACCGCCGTGCTGCGTCGGCCGGTTGGGGCCGAGCACGTCCAGCCTGACCCCCTGGTCCGCGGCCGCCCGGCCGGCGGCCCTGCGCATCTGCGCGCTGGTCCACGAGCCACGGGGGCCGCCGACCAGAGCAAGGTGCTCGTGGCCCAGCCCGGCCAGGTGTTCCACCGCGAGCGTCGCGCCGTGCGCCACGTCCATCAGTACGGCGGACAGCCCGGCCACGGACCGGTTGACCAGCACGAACGGCAGCTCCCCGCTCAGTCGGCCGATGACGTCATTGGCCAGCCTGGGGCTGACCAGGACCACTCCGTCCACCTGGCGGGCCAGGGTCTGGATCAGCTCCTCCTCGGCAGCCACGTCCTCGTCGGTGTCGGCCACGAAGACCTGGTAGCCGCGGACCCTGGCGTACGCCTGGGCGGCCTTGATGAGCGGCGGGTAGAAGGGGTTGGCGATATCGGAGACGATCAGTCCCAGATTCCGGGTGCGCCCCGTGGTCAGGGCGCGTGCGGTCTCGTTGGGCTGATAGCCCAGTTCCGCGGCGATGGCGAGCACCCGGTCCCGGGTCTCCCGCTTGACCAGGTGGGAGGCCGAGAAGGCCCGGGAGACGGTCGAGACATGAACCCCCGCTGCCTGGGCGACGTCACGGATGGTCATGGCCACGGTATTCCCCTTGCCCGCCCTGCGCCGCCGCCCGCTCTGTTCCCCGCCGCGTGCCGGCCGACACTTCTCCCCAGGGCCGTCAGCCTAGTCCGCGCGGTCCGGCCCGTGCGGTTCAGGGGGTGGCGGTCCTCGCATTTATGCAACCGGTTGCACAAGTGAGCAGCCGTCAGGGGGTCGGCTCGACCTTGCCGGCTCCCCCGTCGGACCTCATGGAGGACTCGGCGGTGGAGAGGGTCCGGGGCGTGCGGGGCCGGCGGTGGGTGAGGGGGGTAGGGCCGGAGTCGGTGGGCGAGCGTGGTGTGCCGGACATGAGTAGACCTCTCTGCGGGCGAAGCCGGTGGGGGTGCGAGGCGGTGGGCTCGGGTGTCTCGCTCGTCCGGTGTGCGGCTCATGCTGCACCGGAATGCAACCGGTTGCATTCCGGGTTGGCAATCAGCGTGGCGGTGGGTTCTGGACATGTCAATGCTTCGGGCAACACCCGTTCGATGTAACAGTCTTGTTCCCCGCAGCCGGGCGGCCCTTGGCCGAGGGCAAAGGAAACGGGCGGACAGGAAGAGCTCCTGTCCGCCCGCTCCGTCGCCTCAGCGCTTGCGGCCGCCCCGGTCGGGACCCGTCAGCCCCGCACGCCGCAACGCGTCGGCCATCGCGCTGTTGGCCGGTGCGACGGCCGGACGCGGGGCAGCGCCCTGGCCCTCGCCACGCCGGTCGCGGCCCTGGCCTCCACCGCCCTGACGGCCGCCCTGCCCCTGCCGCTGCCCTTGGCTGCCGCCCTGCCTCTGCCCTTGGCCGCCGCCCTGCCGCTGGCGCGGCGGCCGCTCGCCGTCGCCGCCCTGCCCGTTCCTCTCGCGCCGCGAGCCCTGCCCGCCGCCCTGCGCATCCGAGGCCTCGTCGTCCAGCCGCAGCGTCAGCGAGATCCGCTTGCGCGGGATGTCGACCTCCATGACCTTCACCTTCACGATGTCGCCCGGCTTGACGACATCCCTCGGGTCCTTGACGAACGTGCGCGACATCGCCGACACGTGCACCAGGCCGTCCTGGTGGACGCCGATGTCCACGAACGCGCCGAAGGCCGCGACGTTCGTGACGACGCCCTCGAGCACCATGCCGGAGGCCAGGTCGCCGATCTTCTCGACGCCCTCCTTGAACGTGGCCGTCTTGAAGGCGGGGCGCGGGTCGCGGCCCGGTTTCTCCAGTTCCCTGAGGATGTCCGTGACCGTCGGCAGGCCGAACTTCTCGTCGACGAAGTCGTCGGCCCGCAACGAGCGCAGGACACCCGTGTTGCCGATGAGCGAGGCGACGTCCCCGCCCGTCGTCTTCGCCATCGTCCGCACCACGGGGTAGGCCTCCGGGTGCACGCTCGACGCGTCCAGGGGGTCGTCGCCCCGGATCCGGAGGAAGCCCGCGCACTGCTCGTACGCCTTGGGGCCCAGCCGTGCCACATCCTTCAGCGCCCGGCGGGACCGGAACGGGCCGTTGGTGTCCCGGTGCGCCACGATGTTCTCGGCGAGCCCGGAGCCGATGCCCGACACCCGCGACAGCAGCGGTGCCGACGCGGTGTTGACGTCGACACCGACACCGTTCACACAGTCCTCGACCACCGCGTCGAGCGACCGCGACAGCTTCACCTCCGACAGGTCGTGCTGGTACTGGCCGACGCCGATCGACTTCGGATCGATCTTCACGAGCTCGGCGAGCGGGTCCTGCAGGCGTCGCGCGATCGAGACCGCGCCGCGCAAGGACACGTCCATGTCCGGGAGTTCCTGCGAAGCGAAGGCCGACGCCGAGTACACGGACGCGCCCGCCTCGGACACCATCACCTTGGTGAGCTTCAGCTCCGGGTGCTTGTCGCACAGTTCACCGGCGAGCTTGTCGGTCTCGCGGGACGCCGTGCCGTTGCCGATCGCGATCAGATCGACGTCGTGCTCCTTCGCCAGCCGCCCGAGCGTGGCCAGCGACTGGTCCCACTTGTTCGCCGGAACGTGCGGGTGGATGACGTCCGTCGCCACGACCTTGCCCGTGGCGTCCACCACGGCGACCTTCACGCCCGTGCGGAAACCGGGGTCGAGCCCCAGCGTCGACCGGGTGCCGGCCGGTGCCGCGAGCAGAAGATCGCGCAGGTTCGACGCGAACACGCGTACCGCCTCGTCCTCCGCCCCCGTACGCAGCCGCAGCCGCAGGTCGATCCCGAGATGGACGAGGATCCGCGTCCGCCAGGCCCAGCGCACCGTGTCGCCCAGCCACTTGTCACCGGGCCTGCCGCGGTCGGCGACACCGAAACGGCGGGCGATCATGTTCTCGTACGTCGACGGGCCCGGCTGCTCGGCGCCCGCGGGCTCCTCGGGTTCGAGGACCAGGTCGAGCACGTCCTCCTTCTCGCCCCGGAGCATCGCCAGAACCCGGTGCGAGGGCAGTGCGGTGAACGGCTCCGCGAAGTCGAAGTAGTCGGCGAACTTCGCGCCGGCCTCCTCCTTGCCGTCGCGGACCTTCGCGGCCAGCCGGCCGCGCGACCACATGCGCTCGCGCAGCTCACCGGTCAGGTCCGCGTCCTCCGAGAACCGCTCGGTGAGGATGGAGCGGGCCCCGTCCAGGGCCGCCGCCGGGTCCGCCACACCCTTGTCCGCGTCGACGAACGCGGCGGCCGCGGCGAGCGGGTCCTTCGACGGATCACCGAGCAGACCGTCCGCCAGCGGCTCCAGACCCGCTTCGCGCGCGATCTGCGCCTTCGTACGGCGTTTCGGCTTGAAGGGCAGATAGATGTCCTCCAGCCGCGCCTTGGTGTCGGCCGCGCGGATCTGCGCCTCCAGGGCGGCGTCGAGCTTGCCCTGCTCACGAACGGAATCGAGGACCGCCGCACGACGGTCCTCCAATTCCCGCAGATACCGCAGTCGTTCCTCGAGCGTGCGCAGCTGCGCGTCGTCGAGCATCTCGGTCGCTTCCTTGCGGTAGCGCGCGATGAACGGCACGGTCGACCCGCCGTCGAGCAGCTCGACGGCCGCCTTCACCTGACGCTCACGTACGCCGAGTTCCTCGGCGATCCTGCCTTCGATGGACGTCGTCACGGTTTTCCCGACTCGCCTTCTCGTACTGGCTGTGCTGGCTGTGTGCCACGGAGTGGTCCACAGCCGGTGTGGTCACCTTCGCCTGCATTGTGCCGGGTGGCCGGGTGCCGTGTCGCGTGACCTCGTCGGGCGGTGCCGCGGACCGCCCGCTCAGGCGCGCCGGGTCCGGCCGCCGCGCGACGCGCCGCCGAAGACCTTGGCCACCAGCCGGAAGGGGAGTGTCACCACGGTGCCCACGGCGGAGCCGATGGTGCGGAAGACGTCTGCGATCGTGCGCATGATCTACTCCTTCGTCGGGGTGTCTGTGTGCTGTGCGCCTGACCCCGACGACGGCCCCTAAACGTGGAGGGCTCAGCCCTTTCCCACGAGGTCGTCCGGGAACGCTCCGGCGGCTGCCGCGGCGAACAGGTATCCGCGCCCCAGCTCGGTCAGCCGCTCCACGCCCTCCGCGCCCAGGTGCTCGTACGGCGCGGCGTCCATCCGGTCAGTGGCCTCCTCCAGATCCGCCCTGAGGGCGGTGCCCGCGTCCGTCAGCTCGCCGGCGTCGTTCAGCAGGCCGCGCCCGCGCAGCCGCTCCACCGCCGCGTCCCAGTCGGCGCGCCGCCAGCCGCGGGTGCCGAGGATCCAGCGGGGCGCCATGCCCTTGCCGGTCGCGGTGTGGCTGACCAGGGCCTCGACCGGGTCGAGGCCGGCCGCGAGCAGGGCGGCGAGGTGGGCGTCGCCCCGGTGCTCGCGCAGCAGCGTCGCCGCGTGCCAGAACGCCAGGTGCGGCTCGTCCGGCACCGGCAGATCGGCGTGCGCGGCGTACAGCGGCCGGGCATGGCGGGTGCAGGCCTCCGCGGCGCGCAGGGCCAGCCCGGCGGCCTCCGCCATCTCGGCGGAGGCGACGGCCTCCTCGCCCAGAAGCCGGCGCAGTGTCGAGTCGGCGGCGCGCAGCCGCGCGTCGAGCGCCGCCTGGGGCGAGGCGACGGACCACACGGCGGGCAGATGGCGGGACACCAGCTCGTGGTTGAAGTTGTAGAAGGTCGAGGTGACCGCTCCGGCCCCGACGGCGCCCAGCGCCGCACCGCGGGCGGCGAAGTAGGCCGCCCGCGCGTCGTCGATGCCGAGCTTGCCGAACTCCTCACCCAGGTCGGGGGAGAAGTAGACGCAGGAGTGCAGGGGGTTGACCGAGTTGTGGCAGCGACGCCCGGCGCGCGGGGGAAGAGTAGTCATGCCCGCACGTTACCGACTGGTCAGTACGCCGCGAAACCCCGGCGCTGCGGTGACATGGCCCGCGGCCCCGGTATGGCAGGAAAGGTGGGGAACTCGTCATTGCGGCCATCAAGCCGAGCCGCCCAGGATGGCAGACATGAAGCAGCGATCCGTACTCGTCGTCCTCTTCGAGGACGTCCTGAGCCTCGATGTGAGCGGTCCGATGGAGGTCTTCGCCGGGGCATCCCGTACCCCCGGTGTCTCCTACGAGCTGCGCACCGCCTCCCTGACCGGTGCGCCGGTCCGCTGCTCCAACGGCCTCGCCCTGGTCCCCGACGGCGCTCTCTCCGACGCGGACACCCCCGACATGCTCCTCGTCCCCGGCGGGTCCGGGACCCGCACCCCCGACCCGGCGCTGGTCGAGTGGCTGCGCGAGAACGCCCCGCGCGCCGGGCAGTTGGTCTCCGTCTGCTCCGGGGCCCTGCTGCTCGCGGAGGCGGGGCAGCTCGACGGCCACCGCGTGACCACCCACTGGTCCGTCTGCGAGACGCTCGCCCGTCACCATCCGGCGGTCGAGGTGGACCCGGATCCGATCTTCGTACGCGACGGAAGGCTGGCCACCTCGGCCGGCGTGACCGCCGGCATCGACCTCGCCCTGGCCCTCGTCGAGGAGGACCACGGCCGCGACGTGGCGCTCGCGGTGGCCCGCCACCTCGTCGTGTTCCTGCGGCGCCCGGGGAACCAGGCCCAGTTCAGCGCCCAGCTCACCGCCCAGACGGCGGTCCGCGAACCCCTGCGGGCCGTTCAGCACTGGATCACCGAGCACCCGGACGCCGACCTCTGCGTGGAAGCACTGGCGGCCCGGGCCAGGCTCTCACCCCGCCACTTCGCCCGGGCCTTCCAGGCCGAGACCGGTCTGACACCGGGCCGGTACGTCGAGCGCGTACGCCTCGAACAGGCACGCCGGCTCCTGGAGGACACCACCGACGGCGTCGCCGGAATCTCCCGCGCCAGCGGCTACGGCACCCCGGAGGCCATGCGCCGCGCCTTCGTCAAGGCGCTCGGTACGGCGCCCGCCGAATACCGTCGCCGCTTCCACTCCCAGCCCGCGTGATCAACACCCGCACCCCGCCCGCGTGATCAATGCCCCAACCCGCCCGCAACGTAAGGAACACCATGCAGATCGCCATCGTGCTCTTCGACCGCTTCACCGCCCTCGACGCGGTCGGCCCCTACGAGATCCTCAGCCGCGCACCCGGCGCCGAGACCGTCTTCGTCGCCGAGCGGACCGGGGCCGTACGCAACGACAGCGGGAGCCTCGCGCTCGTCGCCGACCGTACGCTCGCAGACGTCCCCGCCCCCGACCTGGTGATCGTGCCCGGCGGTCCCGGGCAGAGCGCCCAGATGGAGAACGAGACCCTGCTCGACTGGCTGCGCACCGCCGATGCCACCAGCACCTGGACGACCTCGGTGTGCAGCGGGTCGCTGCTGCTCGCCGCGGCCGGACTGCTCGACGGCCGCCGAGCCACTTCGCACTGGCTCGCTCTCGACTTCCTCAGGAAGTACGGTGCCGAGCCGACCGGTGAGCGCGTCGTCCTCGACGGCAAGTACGTCACGGCCGCCGGGGTGTCGTCCGGCATCGACATGGGTCTCACCCTGCTCGGCCGGATCGCAGGCGACGAGCACGCCCAGGCCGTCCAGCTGCTCACCGAGTACGACCCCCAGCCGCCCTACGACGCCGGATCCCCCGAGAAGGCCCCGGCCGCCCTGGTCGAGGAGTTCCGTACGAGCAGCCGGTTCAGCCTCCGGTAGGAGCGGCAGGTCCCGTGACCCAGGTGAAGCGGGGCGTGCGGCGCTCCATGAACGCGGCGACACCCTCAGCGGTGTCGCCGCTTCCACGCGCCTGCTCCGACCAGTGCGCGTCCCGGTCCTCGCGTCCGTCGGCGAACTCCTTCGCGGCCGCCTGGGTCAGCTGCGAACGCGACGCCAGCACCTGCGCGAACGCCTTCACCCGGGCCTCCAGGCCACCTGCCGGCAGTACCTCGTCCACCAGCCCCGTGCGCAGGGCCCGTTCCGTGCCGATCAGCTCGCCCGAGAAGAGCAGGAACTTCGCGGCGGCGGGGCCGATGAGCGCGACCAGCCGGCGGGTCGACGACGCGGGGTAGACGATCCCGAGCTTGGCCGGGGTCACCCCGAACGACGCACCCTCCTCGGCGAACCGCAGATCACAGGCGGCCGCGAGCTGGCTGCCGCCGCCCACGCAGAATCCGCGCACGGCGGCCAGCGTGGGCCGGGGGAAGGCGGCCAGCGCCTCCTCGGCCCGCACGGCGAGCTCCTGCGCCCGGCTGCCCGGCTCCCGGAGCGAGGTGATGTCCGCGCCGGCGCAGAAGGTGTCCCCGGCGCCGGTGAGCACCAGCACCCGCACCGCCGGGTCGGCGGCCAGCCGCTCCAGCAGGACGGGCAGCGAGCGCCACATGTCCGCGCTCATCGCGTTCCGCTTGGCGGAGTTGCTGATGACGACGGTGGCGACGCCGTCCGTGACGGTGTGCTCCACCCGCGCCTGCTCCCTGGGATCCATGCGCCGGATGCTATCCGTACGGTCCGTACCTATGATCAAGAAGGGGTCGCGAAGCGGGCACGCACCGTGAGGAGCTGTCGATGGCCGGACCCACGACCGAGGGCAAGAAGCTCAACCGCAGTTTCGGCGGGCTCGCCCTGCTGGGCGTCCTGCTGGTGATCGCGGGGCTCGTCGGGCTCGTCTACACCGGCGTGGCGACACTCACGTCGATGATCCTCTTCGGCTGGCTGCTGCTGATCGGCGGCCTGGTCGGCCTCCTCCACGCGATCGAGGCCCGCGGAACCCCGTACTTCTGGCTGGGCGTGGTCGTCGCCGCGCTGAACATCGCGGCCGGGGTCGTCGTCATCCGCCACCCGCACGGCACGGCGGAGGCGCTCACCATGTTCGCCGCGCTGCTCTTCCTCACCGGGGGAGTCTTCCGGCTGGTCGGCAGTGTCGTCGTCCGGGGTCCTCAGTTCGGCTGGACGCTGCTGCAGGGTGCTTTCGGACTGCTGCTGGGGCTGCTGGTGCTCTTCGACTGGCCGCACAGCAGCCTCTACGTGCTCGGCTGCTTCTTCTCGCTGGCCCTGCTGTTCGACGGGCTGGGGCTGATCGCGATCGGGATCGGCGGCCGACGGATCGTCAGCCTGGTGACGGACCAGATGACGCCCGAAGAAGACGAGAAGTAGTCCAATCACCTGACTCTGTCATACCCACTCGGTCACATTGCATCTATAAGCGACTACTTGTGGTCAGAAGGTCGGCCCGGACCACGCTGTTCCCGACACTCATTACTCGATAGTCAGTGACGCGCGAGTCGAGAGCGGGTGCCGGTCTATGGAGAGCCGCGGGAGTGTACCGGCCCATCCCGTGCCGTACGAGGGAGTGTGGCGATTCACCGCCCCTGCCGTCGACGTCTCGGTGCCGCAAGCCCGGCACGCGGTGCGGGACCTGCTGAACCGGCAGGGCGTGCCCGTGGAGGACGACGTCCTCCAGGGCCTGCTGCTGATCGTCTCGGAACTGGTCACCAACGCCGTGAAACACGCAGCCCTGCTCTCGCCCGAGCTCGCGGTGGAGGTGGCCATCGGGGCGGAATGGATCAGGGTGTCCGTTGAGGACAATCACCCCTACCGTCCGACCGCCCTGGTGACCGACTACGCGCAGACGGGCGGCCGTGGACTGCTGCTGGTCCGTGAGGTCACGGCGGAGGCGGGCGGCACCTGCGACGTGGAGCACACGGCGGGCGGCGGAAAGATCATCTGGGCGGCGCTGCCGCTGAAGGCCCGGATCTGACCGCCCCCGCCCCGCCGGGCGGCCTCTCACCAGCCCGCGGACGGTCCCGTCAGCTCCCTGATCGCGGGCCGCGCGGCGTCCAGCACCGTCATGAACCAGGCCGAGAACGGCGCGGCGGCGTGCCGATCGGCGAGCTCACCCGCGGTCACGAAGGCCGTCTCGCCTACCTCCTCCGGATCCGGCCTCAGCCGCTCCTGCGCCATCCCGACGAACAGGTGGTTGAACTCCTGCTCCACCAGGCCCGAGACGGGGTCCGGATGGTTGTAGCGGACCGTGCCCGCGGCCGCGAGCAGCGAGGGCGAGATGCCGAGCTCCTCGTACGTACGCCGGGCGGCGGCCGCGAAGGGTGCCTCGCCGGGGTACGGATGACCGCAGCAGGTGTTGGACCACACGCCGGGGGAGTGGTACTTGCCCAGCGCGCGGCGCTGCAGCAGCAACCGTCCCTGTTCGTCGAAGAGGAACACGGAGAACGCCCGGTGCAGCTGCCCCGGTGCCTGGTGTGCGGCGAGTTTCTCCGCGATGCCGATGGTGGTGCCGTCCTCGTCGACCAGTTCGAGCATGATCGCTTCTGCTGTGCCGTTCGACGAGCTGTGCGCCGCGGTGGCTGGTGTGGTCGGCATACCCATCCTTCGCTTTGGTTCCCGGCCTCGTGCGCCGGACCCCTCGAGTCCGGTCAAGTCTGCCGCACAAAAGCCGCTTGTCCGTACTTCGGGTGCTGGCATGTCCGGTCCGCCGCGCCCTCACGGCGCGGCGGACCGGACACCGCGTCAGACTCCGAAGGCCTCCGGATACTGGATGTTGCCCAGGGGTACCGGCGCGGAATCGTCGAGCCGCAGAGCCATCAGGGCCTCGTCGGGAACATCGAAAGCGACCCCGATCCCGAACCGCGACGCCGGTACGAAGCCGAACGCCGGGTAGTACTGCGGATGGCCGAGCACGAGCACGAGCGGCTCACCCCGCAGCCGGGCCGCGTCCAGTACGGCTCGCACCACCGCACGGCCCGCACCCCTGCGCTGATGCGAGGGCGCGGTCGCCACCGGGGCCAGCGCCAGCGCCGGCACGTCCCCGACCCGGCACCGGGTCAGCAGGGCGTACGCGGCGACGGAACCGTCCGGTGCCTCGGCCACGTACGAGAGACCGGGCAGCCAGGCGCCGGGATCCAGGCGCAGGGCATCGACCAGATCGGCCTCGGCCCGCGTCGGGAACGCCGCCGTGTTGACGGCGTGCACGGCGTCGCGGTCCGCGGCGGTCTCCGGGCGGGTCCGCCACCGGGAGTCGGCAGGCCGCAGGACGTAGCCGGCGTAGCCGTACTCCGTGCCGTGATCGCGGCGCATCGCAAGCTCTTCCGCGGTGGCCGCGAGAGCCTGCGCCATACCGGGAGCCGAGGGATCGGCGGCCGCGGCCCGTTCGGCGAGAGGAACGTAGTACTCGTCCCAGTCGCTCTCGGGCTGCAGCAGCACCCCGAGCACATGGCAGCCCGCCGCCACGGCGGCAGCCGTGTTGGCCGCGACCGGGCGCAGGGAGCCGTGCCGCTCCCAGAACGCACGGGCCTCGCCGGCCGGCGCGTCGGTGGTCCAGACACACTCGGAGACCACCATCGAGCCACCGGGAGCGAGCAGGCGCTGCCAGTCACGCAGTGCCGTGTCGAACCCGATGATGTACGCGGAACCCTCGGCCCAGACCAGGTCGAAGGAGCCGTCGGCGAACCCCGGACCGCTGAGGTCCGCCATGTCGGCGCGGACGGTGTGGATCCGGTCGGCGAGGCCGCGCGCCTCGGCAGCCTCGCGCAGTTCGTCGAGGAACGGCTGGTGCAGATCGACCGCGGTCACCTCGGCCCCCGCCTCGGCGGCGAGCAGCAGGGCGGCCCTGCCGGGACCGCAGCCCAGGTCCAGGACGCGGGGGCGGCGCGGCTGCTCGCCCGCGAGGGCGAGCAGCCGGCGGGTGGTCGCGTCGGAGCCCGGACTCTGCCGGGGCAGCCGCTGGTGCAGTGCGAAGAATGCGTTGAATGTGTGGTCGGTCAACGTGGGAAACCCTTGGATGAGAGGGCTCCGGCCGACGCGGCGACGTGGAAACAGCCGAGGCGCTAGCCCAGAACCCGGAAGATGAGGAAGGACCGATTGCTGCGCAGGGCAGCCGTCGTCGCGACAGTCATCAACCTCAGCTCCTTCGTTCTCATGGGCTTCGCACCCGAACGTACGCCGCAGACCCTACACCCGGCCCCGTTCAGTGGCAGAGCTTCGCCTCGTGCTCCGCATGGCCGCTCGGCTCCAGCTGGAAGGTGCAGTGCTCCACGTCGAAGTGATGGCCGAGGCAGCCCTGCAGGTCGTGCAGGAGTTTCTCGTGGCCGATCGAGTCCAGCATCTCCTGGTGCACGACGACGTGCGCGGAGAGCACCGGCATCCCGGAGGTGATCGTCCAGGCGTGCAGGTCGTGGACGTCCAGCACCCCGGGCAGGGCGGTGATGTGGGCGCGTACCTCCGCCATGTCGACACCCTTGGGCGCCGATTCCAGGAGTACGTCGAGTGTCTCGCGCAGGAGTTTCACCGTACGGGGGACGATCATGAGGCCGATCAGCAACGAGGCGATCGGGTCGGCGGCCTGCCAGCCCGTGGCCATGATGATGCCCGCCGACACCAGGACGGTGACCGAGCCGAGGGTGTCCGCGACGACCTCGAGATAGGCACCCCGCACATTGAGACTGTCCTTCTGCCCGCGCATCAGCAGGGACAGCGAGACGAGGTTGGCGACGAGACCGACGGAGGCGAACGCGATGGCCAGACCGCCCCTGGTCTCGGCCGGGGTGACGAAACGGTCCACGGCCTCGAAGACCAGGTACCCGCCGACCCCCAGGAGCAGCAGGCAGTTGGCCAGCGCCGCGAGGATCTCCGCGCGGGCGAAGCCGAAGGTGCGGTTGGGCCCCGAGGGCCTGTTGGCGAAGTGGATCGCGAGCAGGGCCATGCCGAGGCCGAGTGCGTCCGTGGCCATGTGGGCCGCGTCCGCGATCAGCGCGAGCGAGTCGGCGAGCAGCCCACCCACGATCTCCATGACCATGACGCCGAGCGTGATGCCCAGGGCGACCTTGAGCCGGCCCTTGTACGCGGCGGCGGCCGTGCCCGTCGGGGGCGGCCCTCCGTGCGCATGCCCGTGATCGTGGCCAGCCCCCATGGGAACGCCTCCGCAACGCGTCGTACCGCTCGGGCGCCGATCGCCCGATGTGGCCAGTGAACTACGGGCGGGGGGTACCGGGCAACACGGCACTGAACACCGTTGTCATGTGCCCTGACCTGCGGAAACGTTTGCAGGTCAGGGGGTCGGCGACCACAGTCTTTTGGTGCCGTGCATCGCACGACTGACGACAACGCCGCGAGGTGCGGTGCCTGGGCACGCGAGTCCAGCAAGATCCGAACGAGAGGCCCTCGGTGGCGCGGACTACTTCGCGCGGGCCTCCGGGTGGCGCAGGCACCAGCCCTCCCAGGCCGACTCGACCATCTCGCGCACCCCGCGCCGGGCCGTCCAGCCCAGTTCCTCGGTCATCCGCGTGGCAGAGGCGACGGCCCTGGCCGCGTCGCCGGGCCTGCGCGGTTCGACCACGGGCTTCGTGGGCAGCCCGCTGACCTCGCCCACCAGATCGGCGAGCTCGCGCACCGAGACGCCTTCACCGCGGCCGATGTTCACGGTCAGATCACCGGCGAATTCCGGCTCCGCCAGCTTCCGCGTCACCGCGAGGTGGGCGTCGGCGAGGTCGGCGACGTGGATGTAGTCGCGGACGCAGGTGCCGTCGGGCGTCGGGTAGTCGTCACCGAAGATCCGCGGCGCCTCGCCGCGCGTCAGCCGGTCGAAGATCATGGGCACGACGTTGTAGACGCCCGTGTCCGACAGCTCGGGCTCCGCGGCCCCGGCCACGTTGAAGTAGCGCAGACAGGCGGTCGAGACCGAGTGCGCCCGGCCCGTCGCCCGCACCAGCCACTCCCCGACGAGCTTGGTCTCGCCGTACGGGTTGATCGGGGCGCACGGAGTGTCCTCGGTGATGAGCTCCGTGTCCGGAACGCCGTACACCGCGGCCGACGAGGAGAAGAGGAAACGCCGCACACCGGCCGCGACCACCGCCTCCAGCAGCACGGCGAGCCCGGTCACGTTCTCCCGGTAGTAGACGAGGGGCTTCTCGACGGACTCGCCCACCTGCTTCTTCGCCGCGAGATGCACCACACCGGTCACCCCGTGCTCGGCCAGCACCCGGTCGAGCAGCGCACGGTCGGAGGCCGAACCGCGCACCAGGGGAACGTCCGCGGGCAGGCGCCCCTCGATGCCCGTCGAGATGTCGTCGAGCACCACGACTCTCTCGCCGGCCCCCGTCATGGCCTTCGCCACATGTGCTCCGATGTAACCGGCCCCGCCTGTGATCAACCACGTCATACGCGTCAGCTTATGCGCTGGCCGTGCGCGGTTTGTGGGGCGAGGCGTTGATCGACGATGATGATCGCGAACGGAGCCGCATGATGGCCGGTTCGCCCGAACGGAGCACAAACGGGCGGTGAACTCGGTCTTCCGTTCATCCGATAGCCTCAGCCGACGTGCCGCCGGCCCGCCCGAGGGCCGCACTGTCGCGCGCCCTTCCCGTAGGTACCAAGGAGTGAGTTCGTCTGTCGACCGCCATCCTCACCGGTGCGCCGGTACCCGGATCGTCGCTCGAGGACGATCTGCGGTCACTCGGCTTTGACGTACAAGCAGCCTCCGACGCCTCCGAGGCCGCCGAGCTGCTCGCCGTGGTCCCTGCGAGCCGTCGCGTCGCGCTCGTGGACCCCCGCTTCGTCGGCCACGTCCATGCCCTCAGGCTCGGACTGACCGATCCCCGCTTCGCCGCCGCCACCGTCCCCGGAGCGCTCACCGCGCAGCCCGAGGCACGGGATGCGCTGCTCCGAGCCCTGCGCAGGGTTGTGGCAGCCGTGGGCGCGGGAAGCCCCGTCGCACCTGCCGGTGCCGAACCCGCCGCCGAGGACCGCACGGTCCCCGGCCGGCTCGCCGTCGCCCTGGACGCCGAGGGCACCGCCGTGCAGCGCCCCGAGCTCGGTTCGCTCGCCGCCGAGGTACCCACGGGTCCCGAGGACCGGAGTGCCGCACAGGCCGCCGTCGACGCCGTCGACGACGAGGCGGTACGGCTGCGCAGCGCGGTGAAGGCCCACGACGGCTTCTTCACGACGTTCTGCATCAGCCCGTACTCGCGCTACATCGCCCGCTGGTGCGCCCGCCGGGGCTTCACCCCGAACCAGGTCACCACCGCGTCGCTGATCACCGCCCTCATCGCGGCCGGCAGCGCGGCGACCGGCACCCGCGGCGGCTACGTCGCGGCCGGGGTGCTGCTGCTCCTCTCCTTCGTCCTGGACTGCACCGACGGGCAGCTCGCCCGGTACTCACTGCAGTACTCGACGATGGGCGCCTGGCTGGACGCCACCTTCGACCGGGCCAAGGAGTACGCGTACTACGCGGGGCTCGCCCTCGGCGCCGCCCGCGGCGGCGACGACGTATGGGTCCTCGCGCTCGGTGCGATGGTGCTCCAGGCCTGCCGTCACGTCGTCGACTTCTCGTTCAACGAGGCCAATCACGACGCGGTCTCCAACACGAGCCCCACCGCCGCGCTCTCCGACCGCCTCGACAGCGTCGGCTGGACCGTCTGGCTGCGCCGGATGATAGTCCTGCCCATCGGCGAACGCTGGGCCATGATTGCCGTGCTCACCGCGGTGACCACCCCCCGGATCGTCTTCTACGCCCTGCTCGTCGGATGCGCGCTGGCCGCCTGCTACACCACGGCCGGGCGGCTGCTGCGCTCGCTGACCCGCAAGGCACAGCGCACCGACCGGGCCGCCGTCGCGCTGGCCGACCTCGCCGACTCGGGACCGCTCGCGCAGGCCGTGGCCGGCACGGTCCGCCGCCCGCGCGGGGGCTTCACCGCCCCGCTGCTGGCCCTCGTCGGCGCACTGGTGATCGTCGCCGCCGCCCTGTTCGCTCCCTACGGCAGCCGGCTGACCGTCGGTGCGGCAGTGGTGTACGCGGTCATCTCCGGCCTCGCGGTCTCGCGGCCGCTCAAGGGCGCGCTCGACTGGCTCGTACCCCCGGTCTTCCGGGCCGCGGAGTACTGCACGATTCTGGTGCTGGCTGCCCGCAGTGATGTGCCGCACGCCGTTCCCGCGGCATTCGGCCTGGTTTCGGCCGTCGCCTACCATCACTACGACACGGTGTACCGCATCCGGGGCGGTACCGGCGCACCGCCCCGGTGGCTGGTGCTCGCCATCGGCGGGCACGAGGGCCGGACCCTGGTCGTGGCCGTGCTCGCCGCCGTACTGGCCCGGAATTCAGGATTTACCACGGCCCTCACCGCGCTCGCGGCAGCCGTGGCTCTGGTGGTGCTCGTGGAGTCCATCCGCTTCTGGGTGTCCTCCTCGGCCCCCGCTGTACACGACGAAGGAGAACTCGCATGATCGGCCTCGTACTGGCAGCCGGTGCAGGACGACGTCTGCGTCCGTACACGGACACGCTGCCCAAGGCCCTGGTGCCCGTGGACGGCGAGAAGACGGTCCTGGACCTGACGCTGGCCAACTTCGCCGAGGTCGGACTCACCGAGGTCGCGATCGTCGTCGGCTACCGCAAGGAAGCCGTCTACGCCCGCAAGGCCGAGTTCGAGGCGACGTACGGCGTGACCCTGACGCTCATCGACAACGACAAGGCCGAGGAGTGGAACAACGCCTACTCCCTCTGGTGCGCCCGTGACGTCCTGAAGAAGGGCGTCATCCTCGCCAACGGCGACACCGTGCACCCGGTCTCCGTCGAGAAGACCCTCCTCGACGCCCGCGGTAAGGGCCAGAAGATCATCCTCGCCCTCGACACGGTGAAGAACCTCGCCGACGAGGAGATGAAGGTCATCACGGACGGCGAGAAGGGTGTGCAGCGGATCACCAAACTGATGGACCCGGCCACCGCGACCGGCGAGTACATCGGCGTCACTCTGATCGAGCCCGAGGCAGCCGAGGAGCTCGCCGACGCGCTGAAGGTCACGTTCGAGCGCGACCCCGACCTCTACTACGAGGACGGCTACCAGGAGCTCGTGAACCGCGGCTTCACCGTCGACGTGGCCCCCATCGGCGAGGTCACCTGGGTCGAGATCGACAACCACGACGACCTCGCCCGCGGCAGGGAGATCGCGTGCCGGTACTGACCCGCCTCATCCCGTCCCCGGTCGTCGTCGACATCCGGCGCGGCGCCATGGACGATCTGGCCGGTCTCCTCGCCGACCAGCGGATCTCCGCGTCGGGCAAGCTCGCCATCGCGATCAGCGACGGTTCCGGGCGCGCCCTGCGCGAGCGGCTCGCTCCGGTGCTGCCGGGGGCCGACTGGTACCCGGTCACCGACGGCACGATCGACTCCGCGGTACGCCTCGCCGACGGCATCAAGGGCAACCGCTACGACGCCGTCGTCGGCCTCGGCGGCGGGAAGATCATCGACGTGGCGAAGTACGCCGCGGCGCGGGTCGGCATGCCCATGGTCGCCGTCGCGACGAACCTGTCCCACGACGGGCTCTGCTCCCCGGTCGCGACCCTCGACAACGACAACGGGCGCGGCTCCTACGGGGTCCCCACCCCGATCGCGGTGGTCATCGACCTCGACGTGATCCGTCAGGCCCCCGCACGCTACGTGCGCTCGGGCATCGGCGACGCGGTCTCCAACATCTCCTGCGTCGCCGACTGGGAGCTCGCCCACGAGATCCAGGGCGATGAGATCGACGGACTCGCGGCGGCCATGGCCCGACAGGCGGGCGAAGCCGTACTGCGCCACCCCGGAACGGTCGGCGACGACGCCTTCCTCAAGGTGCTGGCCGAAGGGCTCGTCCTGACCGGCATCTCGATGTCGGTCGCCGGGGACTCACGGCCCGCCTCGGGCGGCTGCCACGAGATCAACCACGCCTTCGACCTGCTGTACCCGAAGCGTGCGGCCAGCCACGGCGAGCAGGTCGGCCTCGGCGCCTGCTTCGCCATGCACCTGCGGGGCGCACGCGAGGAATCGCTGCACATGGCGTCCGTCCTGCGGCGCCACGGGCTGCCCGTGCTGCCCGACGAGATCGGCTTCACCGCCGAGGAGTTCGTCCGGGCCGTCGAGTACGCCCCGCAGACGCGCCCGGGACGCTTCACGATCCTGGAACACCTCAACCTGTCCACCGACCAGATCAGGGACGCGTACGCCGACTATGCAAAAGCCATCCATAGCTGAACTCCGTCCGGTCGTGCACCCTCCGGGTGTGAAGGACCGGCGCAGCGGCGAGCACTGGGCTGGTCGGCTGTACATGCGCGAGATCTCGCTGCGCATCACCCGGCGCCTGGTGACCACCAAGGTCACGCCCAACCAGCTGACCTACGTGATGACCGTCGCCGGCGTGCTCGCGGCGCCCGCCCTGCTGGTCCCGGGCATCCCCGGGGCCCTGCTCGGCGTGCTCGCCGTCCAGCTCTACCTGCTGTTCGACTGTGTCGACGGCGAGGTGGCCCGCTGGAAGAAGCAGTTCTCGCTGGGCGGGGTCTATCTGGACCGGGTGGCCGCCTATCTGTGCGACGCGGCGGTACTGGTCGGCTTCGGCCTGCGTGCCGCCGACCTGTGGGGCCCGGGACGTGTCGACTGGCTGTGGGCCTTCCTGGGCACGCTCGCCGCGCTCGGCGCCATCCTGATCAAGGCCGAGACCGACCTCGTCGGTGTCGCACGCCACCAGGGCGGGCTGCCGCCCGTCAAGGAATCCGCGTCCGAGCCGCGCTCCTCCGGTATGGCGCTCGCCCGCCGGGCCGCCGGTGCGCTCAAGTTCCACCGGCTGATCCTCGGCATCGAGGCGTCGCTGGTCATCCTGGTGGTAGCCGTACTCGACACGGTCAGGGACGACCTCTTCTTCAGCCGTCTCGCCGTCGCGGTCATGGCCGGCATCGCCCTTCTCCAGACCGTTCTGCACCTGGTGTCGATCCTGGCGTCCAGCAGGCTGAAGTGAGCTCCCCCATGAAACTCGGCGCAGTCATCATCACCATGGGCAACCGTCCGGAAGAGCTGCGCGCCCTCCTCGACTCGGTCGCCAAGCAGGACGGCGACCGGATCGAGGTGGTCGTGGTCGGCAACGGCGCCCCGGTCCCCGACGTCCCCGCGGGCGTGCGGACCGTGGAGCTGCCCGAGAACCTCGGCATTCCCGGCGGCCGCAACGTCGGTATCGAGGCGTTCGGCCCTTCCGGCGCAGACGTGGACGCCCTGCTCTTCCTCGACGACGACGGGCTGCTGCCGAACACCGACACCGCCGAGCTGTGCCGGCAGGCCTTCGGAACGGATCCCAAGCTCGGCATCGTCACCTTCCGTATCGCGGACCCGGAGACCGGGGTCACCCAGCGTCGGCACGTCCCGCGGCTGCGTGCCTCGGACCCGATGCGCTCGTCCCGGGTGACGACGTTCCTCGGCGGTGCGAACGCTGTACGCACCCAGGTGATCGCCGAGGTCGGCGCACTGCCGGACGAGTTCTTCTACGCGCACGAGGAGACCGATCTGGCCTGGCGTGCACTGGACGCCGGCTGGATGATCGACTACCGCGCGGACATGGTGCTCAACCACCCCACGACCGCTCCCTCGCGGCATGCGGTGTACCACCGCATGGTGGCCCGCAACCGGGTCTGGCTCGCCCGCCGGAACCTGCCCGCGCCGCTCGTGCCCGTGTACGTCGGTGTCTGGCTGCTGCTCACCCTGGTCCGCAGGCCGTCCGTGCCCGCGCTCAAGGCGTGGTTCGGCGGCTTCCGGGAAGGATGGGCGAAGCCCTGCGGGCCCCGGCGCCCCATGAAATGGCGTACGGTCTGGCGGCTGACCAGACTGGGCCGACCGCCTGTGATCTGAGAAGCTCTTCTCTGAGACCATGAGGCGTATTTTTCGTACGGGACCCTGTCCGCCTCGGCCGCGCTCGCGACCGGCTGCGCATTGTGAAGACGAGAGTTTCAACTTGTGAGTGAGACAACCCACGACGGTGGGGTCGCGTTGAGCACCCCACCGTCCGCCGACGAAGGGCTCAGCGCGTCCCAGGTGGCCGCCAAGTACGGCCTGACTGTGAGCGGCGCCAGGCCCGGGCTGTTCGAATACATCCGTCAGCTCTGGGGCCGCCGTCACTTCATCCTGGCGTTCTCCAGGGCGAAGCTGACCGCGCAGTACAGCCAGGCCAAGCTCGGCCAGCTGTGGCAGGTGGCCACACCCCTGCTGAACGCGTTGGTCTATTTCCTGATCTTCGGACTCATCCTGGGCACCCGGAAGGGGATGAGCCAGGAGGTCTTCATCCCGTTCCTGGTGACGGGCGTCTTCGTCTTCACGTTCACCCAGAACTCGGTGATGGCGGGGGTGCGGTCCATCGCGAGCAACCTCGGCCTGGTCCGCGCCCTGCACTTCCCCCGCGCCTCACTGCCCATCTCCTTCTCGCTCCAGCAGCTTCAGCAGCTGCTGTTCTCGATGATCGTGCTGCTGGCCGTGGCGGTGGGATTCGGCAGTTACCCGACGCTCTCCTGGCTGCTGGTCGTCCCGGCGCTGGCCATGCAGTTCCTGTTCAACATGGGCCTGGCCCTGGTCATGGCCCGGATGGGCAGCAAGACTCCCGACCTGGCGCAGCTGATGCCGTTCATCATGCGGACCTGGATGTACGCCTCGGGCGTCATGTTCTCCATCCCGGTCATGCTGGCGGACAAGCCGCCGTGGATCGCCGACGTGCTGCAGTACAACCCCGCGGCCATCTACATGGACCTGGTCCGCTTCGCGATCATCGACGGCTACGGCTCCGAGAACCTGCCGCAGCACGTTTGGGCCGTCGGGCTCGCCTGGTCGCTCTTGGTGGGCGTCGTGGGCTTCGTGTACTTCTGGAAGGCAGAGGAACGGTACGGCCGTGGCTGAGGAAACGTCCCAGGGGCACATCCCCACCGTCATCGCCGACGACGTGCACATCGTGTACCGGGTCAACGGCACCGGCGGCGGCAAGGGCAGCGCCACCGCTGCGCTGAGCCGGATCATGCGCCGGGGCAAGGGCGAACCGCGCGGTGTCCGCAAGGTGCACGCGGTGCGCGGTGTCTCCTTCACCGCCTACCGGGGCCAGGCGATCGGCCTCATCGGCACCAACGGCTCGGGCAAGTCCACCCTGCTGCGGGCCATCGCCGGACTCCTGCCCACGGAGCACGGCAAGGTGTACACGGACGGCCAGCCGTCGTTGCTGGGTGTCAACGCGGCGCTCATGAGCGATCTGACCGGTGAGCGCAACGTCGTGCTCGGCGGACTCGCGATGGGCATGAGCCGTGAGGAGATCCACGAGCGGTACAACGACATCGTGGAGTTCTCCGGGATCAACGAGAAGGGCGACTTCATCACACTGCCGATGAGGACGTACTCCTCGGGCATGGCGGCGCGGCTGCGTTTCTCCATCGCCGCGGCCAAGAACCACGACGTCCTCATGATCGACGAGGCCCTCGCCACGGGTGACCGCAAGTTCCGGGTCCGCTCGGAGGCGCGGATCCGTGAGCTGCGGAAGGAAGCCGGCACCGTCTTCCTGGTCAGCCACAACAACACCACCATCAGGGAGACCTGCGACCGGGTGCTGTGGCTGGAGAAGGGCGAGCTCCTGATGGACGGCAACACCGACGAGGTCCTCAAGGCCTACGAGCGGGAGACCGGCAAGTAGTCCCGCACGACCGAGTGGCCCCCGCCGGAGCGCAGCGGCGGGGGCCACTGCGGCGTCCGGATCCGGGCAGCGGGGGCGTACGACGCTCCCGGGGGCCCATCTCCTCCCGGTGGATGACGTCAATTGCCCGGAATCCGGGGAAGGTTGGCGGAGATCGAAGTGTTGTACCGGGGTGCGTCGCACCCCTGCGCGGGCTTGTGCGCTGTACAACGTAAGCTGTACCGGTGCTGATTCGCGGCAATGTGGGGGGATACGCCCCCCGTACATCGGCCCTGGTGAGCCCGTCGCACTCGGAAGAATGAGCGGCGTGTCCGAAAAGGGATGTTTTGGGTCAGCAGTGTAGAACGGGAGATATGACGGCAATGATGGAAAATCTCCAGCTCCGACGTGGTTTCGCCGTCCCCGCGTCGGGCGGTACGCAGTGATCCGTACCCAGCAGGCGCGTACCGACGCCGCCGCAACCGGCACGCTCGACAAGGCCGCGGACGAGAACTTCCCCGTGGCCCCCTTCTTCCTGCCCCGCGCCTGGCGCGACGACCTGATGGCGGTCTACGGCTTCGCCCGCCTCGTCGACGACATCGGTGACGGTGACCTCGCCCCCGGCGGCGCCGACGCGCGCCACCTCGGCCTCGAGCCCGGACAGACCGAGGACCGGCTCGCCATGCTCGACGCCCTCGAGGCCGACCTGCACCGGGTCTTCGCCGGCTCGACCGACGTGCCGCGCCACCCCCTGATGCGCGCCCTGCGCCCCACCGTGCGGGGCTGCGCGCTCACCCCCGAACCCTTCCTCGGCCTCATCGAGGCCAACCGGCAGGACCAGAAGATCCGCCGCTACGGGACGTACGCGGAGCTCCAGGCCTACTGCGAGCTCTCCGCCAACCCCGTCGGCCGGCTGGTCCTGCAGATCACCGGCACCTCGAGCCCCGAACGGATCCGGCGCTCCGACGCCGTCTGCACCGCGCTGCAGATCGTCGAGCACCTGCAGGACGTCGCCGAGGACCTCGGCCGCGACCGGATCTATCTCCCGGCCGACGACATGGACCGTTTCCATGTCCGTGAATCAGACCTGGCCGTACCGTCCGGGGGCGCATCGCTGCGCGCCCTGGTCGCGTTCGAAGCGGAACGCGCTCATGACCTGCTGGATGAAGGCATTCCCCTGGTGGGTAGTGTCAACGGCAGGCTCAAGCTGCTGCTCGCCGGATTCGTCGCCGGAGGGCGAGCCGCCCTCACCGCGATCTCGGCCGCCGGGTTCGACGTACTGCCCGGACCGCCCAGGCCCACCGCGCCCAGACTGCTGCGCGAAGTGGGAGTCGTCCTGCGAAGAGCGCACAGAGAGGGGTGAGCCGGACCGTGGAGGGACAGACGACGTACATGTCGGCACCGGTACAGGCCGCATACAGCTACTGCGAGGCCGTCACCGGACAGCAGGCCCGTAACTTCGCGTACGGCATCAGGCTGCTGCCGTACGACAAGCGGCAGGCCATGTCGGCGCTGTACGCCTTCTCCCGTCGGGTCGACGACATCGGCGACGGAGAGCTGGCCCCGGAGACCAAGCGGTCCCGGCTGGAGAGCACCCGCGAGCTGCTCGACCGGGTCAGGAACGGCGCCGTCGACGAGGACGACACCGACCCGGTGGCCGTCGCGCTCGCCGACGCGGCGCGCCGCTTCCCGCTGCCCCTCGGCGGGCTCGACGAGCTCATCGACGGCGTGCTGATGGACGTGCGCGGCGCGAGCTACGAGACCTGGGACGACCTCAGGACCTACTGCCGGTGTGTCGCGGGCGCCATCGGCCGGCTCAGCCTGGGCGTCTTCGGGACGGAACCGGGTGCACCGGGTGCCGACCGTGCCGCGGAGTACGCGGACACGCTCGGCCTGGCGCTCCAGCTCACCAACATCCTGCGCGATGTGCGCGAGGACGCGGGCAACGGGCGCACGTACCTGCCCGCGGACGATCTCGCCAAGTTCGGCTGCTCCGCCGGATTCCACCGGGCGACCCCGCCGCCCGGCTCGGACTTCGCCGGCCTGGTGCACTTCGAGGTCCGGCGCGCCCGGGCCCTGTTCGCCGAGGGCTACCGGCTGCTGCCGATGCTGGACCGGCGCAGCGGCGCCTGTGTCGCCGCCATGGCGGGCATCTACCGCCGCCTCCTCGACCGGATCGAACGGGACCCCGAGGCCGTCCTGCGCGGCAGGGTCTCACTGCCCGGGCACGAGAAGGCCTACGTGGCGGTACGCGGCCTGTCGGGCCTCGACGCGCGGTACATCTCCCGCCGGACGGCCAGGGGGCGGGTCTGATGTCCCCCATGAGCGGTGCCGGGCGGCGGGCAACCCTCCGGCTGCCTGCTGCGTCCCTGCATGCGATGTCTCCGATCCCCGTGATCCGGGCCCGGACGGCCCGGACTCCCGCAGCCCGGCGAAAGGGGGACGCATGAGCGGCCGGAACCTGAACCCCTCACGTGCGGTCGTCGTCGGCGGCGGCCTGGCCGGAGTCACCTCGGCCCTCCGCCTCGCCGACGCCGGGCTTGACGTGACCCTGCTCGAAGGCCGTCCCAGGCTCGGCGGGCTGGCCTTCTCCTTCCGCCGCGGCGAGCTGTCCGTCGACAACGGCCAGCACGTCTACCTGCGCTGCTGCACCGCCTACCGCTGGTTCCTGGACCGGATCGACGGTGCCCACCTCGCCCCCCTCCAGGACCGCCTGGACGTGCCCGTGCTCGACGTCGGAAGGAAGGCCGGGCCGAGGCTCGGACGGCTGCGCCGCACCGGACTTCCCGTACCCCTGCACCTCGCCGCCGGACTCGGCGCGTACCCGCACCTCTCGCTCGCGGAGAAGGCGGGCGTCGCCCGGGCCGCACTGGCACTCGGCCGCCTCGACCCGGCCGACCCCGCGCTCGACGGCATCGACTTCGCGACCTGGCTGCAACGGCACGGGCAGTCCGAGCGCGCCATCGAGGCGCTCTGGGACCTCGTCGGCGTCGCCACGCTCAACGCGACCGCACCGAACGCGTCCATGGCACTGGCCGCCATGGTCTTCAAGACGGGGCTGCTCTCCGAGCCGGGCGCCGCGGACATCGGCTGGGCCGCCGTCCCGCTCGGCGACCTGCACGACACCCTCACCCGCAAAGCACTCGACTCGGCCGGCGTCAGGACCCACCTGCGCACCCGGGTCGGCTCGCTCACCCGGACCGACGACGGCCGATGGGCCGTCGGGACGGACAGCGAGCTGATCGAGGCGGAGACCGTCGTTCTCGCCGTACCCCAGGGCGAGGCCCACGGGCTGCTGCCCGAAGGGGCGATCGACTCTCCCGGGCGCCTCCTGGACATCGCCGACGCGCCGATCCTCAACGTGCACGTCGTCTACGACCGCAAGGTGCTGCGCAGGCCGTTCTTCGCAGCCATCGGATCGCCCGTGCAGTGGGTCTTCGACCGTACCGAGCAGTCCGGACTCCAGGGCGAGGGGCAGTACCTCGCGCTCTCCCAGTCCGCGGCCCAGGACGAGATCGACCTGCCCGTCGCCGAACTGCGCAAGCGCTACCTGCCCGAGCTCGAGCGGCTCCTCCCCGCTGCCCGCGGCGCCGGGATCCGCGACTTCTTCGTCACCCGGGAGCGCACCGCGACCTTCGCGCCCGCCCCGGGAGTGGGACGCCTGAGGCCGGGCGCCGGCACCCGCGCCCCCGGCCTCCACCTGGCGGGGGCATGGACCGCCACCGGCTGGCCCGCCACGATGGAAGGCGCTGTCCGAAGCGGCTTCAGCGCCGCGGACGGCGCACTCCAGGCTCTCGGGCGGCCCCACGAACATCCGCTGCAGGAGGCGGCATGAGCAGTACCACCGGAACAAGAGGAGAGTCTGTGACCCCGGCGAATCCGGCTTACGACACCGTGGCGGAAACCACGGACGTCACCGCGCTTCTGGAGCGCGGAAGGGCCCTGTCAGCGCCGGTGCTGCGAGCTGCCGTGGACCGGCTGGCGCCGCCCATGGACACCGTCGCGGCCTATCACTTCGGCTGGATCGACGCTCAGGGCCTGCCCGCCGACGGCGACGGCGGCAAGGCCGTGCGCCCCGCGCTCGCCCTGCTGTCCGCCGAAGCGGCGGGCGCCCCGGCCGAAGCCGGGATCCCCGGCGCGGTCGCCGTCGAACTCGTGCACAACTTCTCGCTGCTGCACGACGACCTGATGGACGGCGACGAGCAGCGCCGCCACCGGGACACCGTCTGGAAGGTGTACGGCCCGGCCCAGGCGATCCTCGTCGGCGACGCACTCTTCGCGCTGGCCAACGAGGTCCTGCTGGAGCTCGGTACCGTCGAGGCGGGCCGCGCGGCCCGCCGCCTGACCACCGCCTCCCGCAAGCTCATCGACGGGCAGGCCCAGGACATCTCCTACGAGCACCGCGAACGGGTCACCGTCGAGGAGTGCCTGGAGATGGAGGGCAACAAGACGGGCGCCCTGCTCGCCTGCGCCGTCTCCATCGGCGCCGTACTCGGCGGCGCGGACGACCGCACCGCCGACACGCTGGAGGCATACGGCTACCACCTCGGCCTCGCCTTCCAGGCGGTCGACGACCTGCTCGGGATCTGGGGCGACCCGGAGGCCACCGGAAAGCAGACGTGGAGCGATCTGCGCCAGCGCAAGAAGTCCCTGCCAGTCGTCGCCGCGCTCGCCGCGGGCGGACCCGCGTCCGCCCGGCTGGGCGACCTCCTCGCCGCCGACGCCAAGAGCAGCGACTTCGACAGCTTCTCCGAAGAGGAGTTCGCCGCGCGAGCGGCACTCATCGAGGAGGCGGGCGGTCGCGAATGGACCGCTCAGGAAGCCCGCCGTCAGCATGCGGTAGCCATCGAGGCGCTGCATGGTGTCGACATGCCGGAACGTGTGCGGGCGCAGCTCACCGCGCTCGCCGACTTCGTTGTCGTCCGAAAGAGATGATCATCATCCTCATATGAATCGCAGTCGCCGGCGGGCGCCCGCACAGGACGCCCGCCGACGGAGACCCCAGCACAGCAGAGGACCAACTGCACGAAGGGGAAGCCATGACAGCGACGACCGACGGAAGCACCGGGGCCGCGAACCTCCGCGCAGCCTCGGCCAGCGATCCGACCGACACAACCACTGCCGCAGACGACGGTCCGGCCGCCGCGCGGCGGGCCGCGGAACGCTCGGTGGAGCACCTCCTCGGCAGGCAGGACGAGCAGGGCTGGTGGAAGGGGGACCTCGCCACCAACGTCACGATGGACGCCGAAGACCTGCTGCTCCGCCAGTTCCTGGGGATCCAGGACCCGGCCACGGTGCAGGCGGCAGCCCGCTTCATCCGCGGCGAACAGCTCGGCGACGGAACCTGGGCCACCTTCCACGGCGGCCCCGGCGACCTCTCGGCCACCATCGAGGGATACGTCGCACTCAGGCTGGCCGGAGACCGGACCGACGACCCGCACATGATCCGGGCGGCACGCTTCGTCCGGGAACAGGGCGGCATCGCGGCGGCCCGGGTCTTCACCCGGATCTGGCTGGCCCTCTTCGGCTGGTGGAAGTGGGACGACCTGCCGGAGCTCCCGCCCGAGCTGATGTTCTTCCCGAAGTGGGTCCCGCTCAACATCTACGACTTCGGCTGCTGGGCCCGCCAGACCATCGTCCCGCTCACCATCGTCTCCGCGAAACGGCCGGTACGTCCCGCCCCGTTCGCCCTCGCCGAGCTGCACACCGACCCCGAGCACCCGAACCCGCCGGTGCGCATGGCGTCGGTGGCCAGCTGGGACGGTGTCTTCCAACGGCTCGACAAGGCGCTGCACGCCTACCACAGGGTCGCCCCGCGCAGGCTGCGCCGCGTCGCCATGAACGCCGCGGCCCGCTGGATCATCGAGCGCCAGGAGAACGACGGCTGCTGGGGCGGTATCCAGCCTCCCGCCGTGTACTCCGTCATCGCCCTGCATCTGCTGGGCTACGACCTCGACCACCCGGTGATGAAGGCCGGGCTGGCCTCGCTCGACCGGTTCACCGTGTGGCGCGAGGACGGCGCCCGCATGATCGAGGCATGCCAGTCGCCGGTCTGGGACACCTGCCTCGCCACCATCGCGCTCGCCGACGCAGGGTTGCCCGCCGACCATCCGGCGCTCGTGAGGGCAGCGGACTGGATGCTCGGCGAGGAGATCGTACGACCCGGTGACTGGTCCGTACGCAAGCCCGAACTCGCCCCCGGCGGCTGGGCGTTCGAGTTCCACAACGACAACTACCCCGACATCGACGACACCGCCGAGGTCGTACTGGCGCTGCGCCGCGTCCGGCACCCGGACCCCGCCAGGCTCGAGGCCGCCATCGAACGCGGGGTGCGCTGGAGCCTCGGCATGCAGTCCCGCAACGGTGCCTGGGGCGCCTTCGACGCGGACAACACCAGCCCGTTCCCGAACCGGCTGCCGTTCTGCGACTTCGGTGAGGTCATCGACCCGCCGTCCGCCGACGTCACCGGGCACGTCGTGGAGATGCTCGCCGTCGAGGGCCGCTCCGGCGACCCCCGTACCCGGCGCGGCATCGAGTGGCTGCTCGCCGAACAGGAGGCGAGCGGCGCGTGGTTCGGCCGGTGGGGCGTCAACTACATCTACGGCACCGGGTCCGTGGTGCCCGCCCTGGTCGCGGCGGGGCTGCCGACCGGCCACCCATCGGTCCGCCGGGCGGTCGGGTGGCTGGAGTCGGTCCAGAACGACGACGGCGGCTGGGGCGAGGACCTGCGCTCCTACCAGGAGGAGAAGTGGATCGGCCACGGCACGTCGACCGCCTCCCAGACGGCCTGGGCGCTCCTCGCGCTCCTTGCCGCGGGGGAGCGTGACAGCAGGTCCGTGGAGCGCGGCATCGCCTGGCTGGCCGAGACCCAGCAGGCGGACGGCTCGTGGGACGAGCCGTACTTCACCGGGACCGGTTTCCCCTGGGACTTCTCCATCAACTACCACCTCTACCGGCAGGTCTTCCCCCTCACCGCACTGGGGCGGTACGTGTACGGAGACCCGTTCACGAACAGCACGACCACCGGCGGCGCCGATACGGGCAAGGGGACCTGATGGGCGACGCCCAGGGGCCGCCCGGCCCCGTCACACCGCTGCTGATCGCCTGCGCACTGGGCATCGAGCACCTCGCCCTGCGCAGCGGCCGGGGCGGCGGCGCCGGCCCCGTGACCGTCATCAGGACGGGAATGGGCCCCAGGGCAGCCGAGAGCGCCGTCATGCGTGCGCTGGGCCGGGACGGAGCCGGGGGCGCCGCGGTCATCGCCTCCGGCTTCTGTGCCGGCCTGGCCCCCGGAATGCATCCCGGCGACCTCGTGGTGGCCGAGGAGACCCGGGACCCCGGCGGCACCACTGCGTGCACGGGCACCGGTCTGCTGGTCGACGCCCTGGCCAGGGCCGTGCCGGGACGCAAGGTCCACACCGGCCCGCTGACCGGCTCGGACCATGTCGTCCGCGGCCCGGAGCGTGCCGCGCTCAGGGCCACCGGGGCCATCGCGGTGGACATGGAATCCGCCGCCACACTCCGTACCGCTGTAGGGAGCGGGCCACGCCCGGTTGCGGCCGTACGGGTGGTCGTGGACGCTCCGGAGCATGAGCTCGTCCGCATTGCCACGGTGCGCGGTGGAATATCGGCATTCCGCGTTCTTCGTGCTGTCCTTCCGGCTTTCCATGAATGGCACCGATCTTTGCTGCTCCCCAGGAGGTGAGCCCAGATGGCCATGCCGCTCCGCCAGTCCATCAAGGTTGCGACGTATCTCATCGAACAGAAGGTCCGTAAGCGGGACAAATTCCCGCTGATTGTCGAGCTGGAACCCTTGTTCGCCTGCAATCTCGCGTGCGAGGGATGTGGCAAGATCCAGCACCCCGCCGGGGTGCTCAAGCAGCGCATGCCCGTCGCCCAAGCGGTCGGGGCGGTGCTCGAGTCAGGTGCCCCGATGGTGTCCATCGCCGGCGGCGAGCCGCTGATGCACCCTCAGATCGACGAGATCGTGCGCCAGCTGGTCGCGAAGAAGAAGTACGTGTTCCTCTGCACCAACGCCATGCTGATGCGCAAGAAGCTCGAGAAGTTCACGCCTTCGCCGTACTTCGCCTTCGCCGTGCACATCGACGGACTGCGCGAGCGGCACGACGAGTCGGTCGCCAAGGAAGGCGTGTTCGACGAGGCGGTGGAGGCGATGAAGGAGGCCAAGCGGCTCGGCTTCCGAGTCACCACCAACTCCACCTTCTTCAACACCGACACCCCCCAGACCGTCATCGAGGTCCTCAACTACCTCAATGACGAACTGAAGGTCGACGAGATGATGATCTCGCCCGCCTACGCCTATGAGAAGGCACCCGACCAGGAGCACTTCCTGGGCGTCGAACAGACCCGCCAGCTCTTCAAGAAGTCCTTCGCCGGGGGCAACCGGAACCGCTGGAGGCTGAACCACTCGCCGCTCTTCCTCGACTTCCTGGAGGGCAAGGCGGACTTCCCGTGCACGGCCTGGGCCATCCCCAACTACTCGCTCTTCGGGTGGCAGCGGCCCTGCTATCTGATGAGCGACGGATACGTGCCGACGTACCGCGAGCTCATCGAGGACACCGACTGGGACAAGTACGGCAGGGGCAAGGACCCGCGCTGCGCCAACTGCATGGCGCACTGCGGCTACGAGCCCACCGCCGTTCTCGCCACGATGGGGTCCCTGAAGGAATCCCTGCGAGCGATGCGGGAGACCGTCGGCGGGAACCGGTGACGTCATGACCACTGGAGAGCCAGTCGCACTGGGTCTCCCCGAGCTGCCGGCCCGGCCGCTCGCGGTGCGCCGCCCTTCGCGGCGCATCCAGGTCGGGTCGGTGGCGGTCGGTGGGGACGCACCGGTGTCGGTGCAGTCGATGACGACGACGCGTACGTCGGACATCGGTGCGACGTTGCA